>DATDGP010000262.1:0-31646 GCA_036522035.1 Terriglobales bacterium | reverse complement strand
TGGGTTGGTCCCACGAGGATTTGTTCCTTTTGTTCGCCTATCGATTGCGGGTATGACCAGGCTTAATTTCGGGCTGCCCCATGCCTGGGTTGTCAAATGGAAGAAGTGCGGTTGCACCGTCACCTGAAGAGACAAACGCGTTATTTGAATCACTTCAGCAACCAGACCAGTGGGATCAATCCGACTACAGCCAAGGCCGCGAGCAGGCCGAGACTCTGCCTGCCCGTGCTTTTATCGGAAAAGTTATACGCGTAAATCGCTTTAACAAAATTGTTGCTGGCCGCAGCGACCACGATGCTTGCAGCACCCACCATCAGTGGAGTGGCAGCTCCTGCGGACTGTGTGATGCCCATAATGAAGGGGTCGACGTCTGTGACGCCCATGATGGCAGCCAATCCATAAACTCCTCTATCCCCTAGATAGACGATGACCAAGCGAGTTAACACCAGCATGGCTACGAAGAGAGCGGCGAACAAGAAAGCGGCACGGAGTTCAAGGGGATTCTTTGGCTCAAACTCTCGTTTGACTGCTTGAGAAACACGATCCGGAATACGCGACCACAACCATCCGCAAAAACTTGCGGATCCGGCGAGTATCACAAAAGGGAATCCCACCAGATGCAAGAGACCACGATTGAAGATTGCCAGTAGCAGGGTGAGACGGAGATACATCACCCCGGAAGCAATCAGAGTACCCCCCGCGAACAGGTGGGGCCGTTCTTCATGTGCCGCCCGTCGCGCCAAAGCTATGGTCGTGACCGTGGAGGAATATGCGCCGCCCAGCAGCGCGGAAACAAGGACGCCGGTCTTGTCGCGGGTGAGCTTGAGCAATACGTAACTGCCGTAAGAAACGGTGCTCACGGCTACGACCACCAGCCAGGTCTTGAACGGGTCAATCTGGAATTGAGTGAGAGGACCACGAGGCAGGACCGGCAGGATCACCGCCGTAAGCAGCAGGAATTTGGTGAAGGTCAGGATTTCTTCGGCTGGAATGCGCCGCGTCAGCCCCTCCAGCGTGGTCTTAAGTTCGAGCAACAACATGCTGGCGATGGCGATGGTGGTTGCGATCCAGAGGTCCCCGCGGTAAACCAGCGCTCCAATCAAATAGGTGCCGAGCGCGGAAACCTCAGTTGTGATTCCGGAAGTCTTCGCCGTAGACAGCTTGTGGACGTAAGACACCACCATGAGCGCCCCGAGAACGGCAAAGCCCAGGGCCAGGGGTAGCAACTGGTCGCCCGACAACAACGCCAAGACAAAACCCAGCAGCCCGATCAGGGGAAAAGTCCGAACTCCGCCAAAGGAGTAATGATCGGAGCCGGACAAATGCTCTTCGCGTTCCAATCCGATCAAAAAGGAAAGGAACAGCACCAGAAGGATTCTTGCCCCCTCCACCGGGAAGAGCTGAGAAAGCTCTTTGAACATGTTCTTCGGACCTCGCCGAAATCAAACGGGCTTCGAACCGGTTTGTGATCCTTGCGATTAAACAGCCAGAGAAAACCGCGCAACCCTGCCGCCTACCATGGGCGCATACGAATCAAACAGGGGCCAGAAGTTCGTTCTTTCGCAGACACTGCTGGCAGTCATCAGTCCCTTCCTCGTCGAGCTAGCGGCTGTCAGCCGTCGAGTTCGCGTTTGAATTAAAATCTTAGATAACAGCATCAGCACAAACAACATTCTTCCATGTCAGCTCATGAAACTCTAGCGTAAGTCAGCCTTAATCTTGTCTGCCACCTCTGCGCACCTCCGGCAACGTCCGAATCAGGGCCGATTTTCGTCACCAGGCGAATAGCCATGAGTCCACCGAATGGACAAGCGACAGACACGGAAGTCCAGCTTGTCCAGCCCTGAAACAAGTTTGGGCGGCTCCAAACTAGACGCCGTAGATGTCTAGGACGTTCATAACGATTACGTGACACAAGGCCGAGCACTTCAGATTACGAAGCAGAGTGGCAGCCTAGAGCGAACTGTTTCTCCCACTTTTCATACACACACTGGCGAGAGATTATGAAATTCGAGAAGGCCGAATAGCCAGGAGTTAGGCATTTCGATTGATTTTCAAATGGTTTAACATACATACTAATTGGTATGTTACTTGCTTACGAGAGGAAGCGAAGGTTACGTGATCCGGAGCGTACACGAGCACGCTTGCTGCAAGCGGCTTTTCGGGAGGTCCACAGATCAGGCTTTCAGAGTGCCAGCATCGATGCAATTCTCGCCGCCACCAACGTCACCAAGGGAGCACTGTATTACCACTTCGGCAGCAAGGAAGCCCTGGGATATGCGGTGGTCGAAGAAAAAATTGCAACCCTGACGCGCGACAGGTGGTTGCGTCCCATGCTTAGCGAGGGGGAACCCATCGGCATTTTGATCGGCATTGTTCAGCGGATACCAGCTCGGCCCCAAGATGTTCGGGCCGGGTGTCCGCTTCTCCTTTTGGCACAGGAGATGTCTCCGCTGGACGAGCAATTCCGCAAGCGACTGGAGAGGATATTCCTTGACTGGCAGGAAGGAGTTGTAGCGCTTTTGCGGAAGGGGCAGTCCCAAGGAACAGTTCGTCGCGACCTAGACCCAGACGAGGCTGCCAGCTTTCTGATCGCGACGGTCGCGGGCTATGCCACGCTGGCAAAGAATGCTCAAGATGCGACGGTGTGGAAAGCGGGAATCAGCAATATCGTGGGGTGGCTGAAGTCTCTGCGGGCACCGCGTCAATCGCGGAGAGGCGGACGGCAAATGTCGAAGGAGCATGTTGTCAGGCAACGGCAGCGATTCTGACTCAGGAGAAAACGATGAACCGAAGAAAATTGGCGATGGTAGTTCCTTTAGGTTTTGTTCTGATCCTTGGGCTCATTGGAATGAAGCAAGGGCAGGCACAAGCGCCTCAGAGAGCTTATCCGAGCATGGCGCCACTCGATCAGTACCTCATGGCAGACCGAAATGCCGAAATTGCGTTGGCTCGAAGCGCGGCGCCGGAAGACATATCCCGCGAGGCCAAGATTCTGGTCCTGGGACGCCATGGGTACGAAACCGCCGTCGAAGGCAAGAATGGTTTTGTATGCCTTGTCGAGAGAGGGTGGATGTCGCCTTCCGACGCTCTGGAATTTTGGAACCCCAAACTTCGCGGTCCGATCTGCTTCAATCCGCCAGCCGCGCGATCTGTGTTGCCGACTACTCTCAAGAGAACAGAGATGGTAGTGGCAGGGCGAACCAAGGCTGAGATCGTCGAGGGCAACAAGGCAGCGTTCGAAAAAGGTGAACTTCCGCCGCTCGAACCGGGTGCCATGAGTTACATGATGTCGAAGGAAGCGTATCTAACCGATGGTGGCGATCACAACTTGGCCCATTTGATGTTTTATGCGCCTCCGCTGGAAGGCAAGGCTTGGGGTGCCGATCTACCGAACTCACCGGTAACGCTGCATCTACAATTCAAAGGCGCTCAACCAATCGACGTGTTTGTCGTTTCCGTGGGCAGATGGTCAGACGGATCCGCTGCCCCGGTTATGTAGGACCATTTCATGTAGAAGCAGCGCAATCGTCAGTCTCGGGTCAGCTCGAAGTCGAAACGAGAGGGCAATGCAAGATTCCATCATGAACGCGCGCAAGATTCAGGACGAGAAGGCCACTACAGGTGAGATGTTTGTTCAACAAGCAGCTCACGCTAATGCGGACGTTTCGGCTAGCCCACCGCCGGCGGATACGGTAACCCGAGTTGATGCTCAAAACCTTGCCCGGGCCTTGCAGCAGTTGCAGGTTATAGCAAAACGACAGGCGCCACGAATCGCGTTCAAGGTAAAGGGTAGAATCTTATTCTTGGATTTAGCTGGGATCGTGGCAGTCGTAGCCGAAGGTAATTACGTTTCGTTGCAACACCGGCCCAATCCCTATTTGCTGCGCGAGTCTCTCTCGTCCATGGCGGAGAAGCTCAAGCCCTACGGTTTTATTCGCATCCACCGTTCGGTCGTCGTGAATATTTCGGCCGTGGAGGAGATCCAACCTTTACCGACAGGAGAGTACAGGCTGCGTATAAAAAGTGGGATGGAATACTTGGTAACGCGCACATACAAAGACAACCTCAAAGATCTGGCTCAACTGTGGGTAGGCTCAGAGCGCCTTCTCGGCTAACAGGCAGCCAGAGGATTTACCCCATTGTTCCGTCCTAGCATTCCTGCTCCGCCATCAGCTCGGCCAGGTCCTCGTCCTTGGTCTGCGCCTTCTTCTCCAAGAACTCGATTCGCTTCAAAAGGCAAGAAGGCGGCACAGAGCCGCCTTCTTCAATCCATGTGACCTGGCGTGGTCTTCAGCCAGCCGCGGCAGGTTCGCACGCGGCCGCCAGTGCGGGCATTAGAGAACGCGAACGTTCTCGGCTTGCCAGCCTTTCGGGCCCTTAGTCACGCTGAATTCCACCGCTTGGCCTTCTTGCAAGCTGCGGTATCCACCCGCCTGAATCGCGGAGAAGTGCACAAAGACATCTTCCCCAGTTTGACGAGAGATAAATCCAAAACCCTTGTCGGCGTTGAACCACTTAACGGTTCCTTGTTCCATTTTGTTTTCTTCCTATTCTGATTTAACGCAGGAATGAATATCAGGTTTTCAGCAGGGGTTACGCAGGCGTAAGCACTAGCAGAAGATCCAACAGTTCAATTTCTAACGTGACCACAGTATATCACATGCAGGCCTTTGGGGTGTTTACGGTACGGCCTCGACGCGATCTATTGTCTGGGGAGCTTCGGAGGGGTCCTCGATATGAAAGACGTTATCGAGGACATCGAGCGCGCGGAAAACGAGATGCCGAGTTCAGCACGTTACTCATACCTCAACGCAACGGTCGGATCCACGTGCGTGGCGCGGCGAGCGGGGATGTAGCAGGCGATCAGGGCCACCACCATCAGCAGCGCCGACATAGCGCCGATGGTGAGTGGATCGAGAAAACTGACTTGAAACAGCCAGCTGGAAAGATACCACGTAACCACGGTCGCTCCCGCCAGACCCAGAACCACTCCCACCACGGTAAGGGACAGACCATCGCGGATCACCAGTTGGAAAACCTGCGAACGCGTGGACCCCAAGGCCATTCGCGTGCCAATCTCGCGCGTGCGCTGGCTCACGGAGAAGGCCGTCACGCCGTAAATCCCCACAGCGGCAATCAGCAGCGCCAGAGCCGCCAGAATCGCCAACAAGACGGTGCGAAAGCGCGGCTGGGCCACGGACGTGGCAAGGTTTTCTTCCATGGTGCGGACCTTAACCAGGGGCTGGTTCGGGTCAATCTCATGGACCGCCGTCGCCAGCGAGCCAGCCAGCGATCGCGGATCGTTGCCCGTTCGCAGTACCATCGAGAGCCCGAATACCGGCAATACTTGATTGGCTTGGCGGAAGGGAACGTACATTTCGGTGGGAGCTTCCGCGGCCAGCGACTGCTTGACGTCGCCCACCACGCCCACCACCTCCATCCACGGAACTTCTTTTGCCGGTGTGGCTCCCAGTTGCAGGTGCTTGCCCAGCGGCGACTCGTTGGGGAAGAAGCTCTTGGCCATAGTTGAGTTGATCACCACCACTGCGGGAGCGTCCTCGCGATCGGCTGGGGTAAGCAAGCGCCCGGACTTGAGGGGCAGGCCCAGCGTCTGCAGATAGCCCACGCTGACCGCGCGGTAATTGGCCATGATGTATTCGTGCGGGGCTTTGGGCGGGCGTCCTTGAATATTGAAGTGGATGATAGAGCCGGCGCCGCTCACGGGGAGGAATGACGCCGCCCCTGCGGAGCGCACGCCCGGCAACGCCGCGGCGCGGTCCAATATACGATCCAGAAATCCCATTCGTTCTTGCCCGTTGGCATGACCTGAAGGCGAAACCGGGAGATCGGCAATCAAGATATGGTCGACCGCGAATCCCGGCGCTACGCTGGCCAACCGGTCGAAGCTACGGATGAGTAAGCCGGCGCCCACCAGCAGCAACATGGCGAGCGCCACTTCGCTCACTACCATCATGCCCCGCAGACGGACCAAGCCGCGGCCCATGCCTCCGCGCTCCGCCTGGTTCAGCGCCGAACGCACATCAAGCCCGGCCATGTGCAGGGCTGGCGCCAGTCCAAAGACGATGCCAGCCAATACCGCCAGCGCCGTGGTGAAAAGAAGCACAGCCCTGTCCACATGAATATCGGCCGTCGGCGGCAGAGCAGATCCGCCCAGCCGCAAAAGTGCCGGCACCGCCGCCTGGGCAAGCAGCAACCCCGCGGCAGCGCCGCCGAGGGAGAGCACCACACTCTCCGTCAGTGCCAGACGAATCACCCGCCATCGGCTGGCGCCCAGCGCCGCGCGCATCGCAATCTCGCGCTGCCGCGTCGTCGCCCGGACGAGCAGGAGGTTGGCCACGTTAGTGCACGCAATCAATAGCACGAAGCCTACCGCTCCCAGAATAACCAGCAGACCGGGACGCACGTTCTCCACCAGTTTTTCCTGCAGGGGACTGACCTGGGCCTCCGTTCCCGTATCATAAATCGGATACTGCTGTTCCAAGCGCTTGGCGATGGCGGCCATCTCGGCGCGTGCCGCACTCAGTTTTACTTCCGGCTTGAGCCTCGAAATAGGCAGGATGCCAGGGTGCCAGTCACGATCGTCAGGGAGGGTTTTGGCCCAGGGTTCGAAAGGCAGAACCACTTCCGGTGCTTGCTGCAGGACCTGGAAGCCTGGTGGCAGCACTCCCACTACGCTGTACGATTTGTTGTCCAGAGTGAGCGACTGCCCGAGGACGTTCTCGACGCCGCCCAAGCGGCGTTGCCACAGTCCGTAGCTGATCATAGCCACGCCAGGAGCGCCCTGCCGGTCTTCCTCGTTCAAAAAGGCGCGCCCGCGAACTGGGCGCACGCCAAGAAGGTTGAGCAGATTGGCGGTGACGTGCTGCACGGTCAAGCGCTCCGGCTCCCCGGAGCCGGTCAACGTCATGGCGGTGTTGCGGACCGCGCCCACGCTGGCAAATGAATGACTCTGGTCGCGCCAATCCATGTAGTTCTCGTATGACACTGAGAGCGTGGGAAATTGTGGTGTCTTCTCCAACAGCAGCACCAGTCGTCCGGGATCTTGATAGGGAAGCGGCCGCAGCAGCACGGCGTCGATCACGGTGAAGATTGCTGTGTTGGCGCCGATTCCGAGCGCCAGGGTGATAACGGCGATAGCCGTGAAACCTGGCGTCTTGCCCAAGCGGCGCAAGGCGTAACGAAGATCCTGAAAAAGAGTACTCATACTTGTTCGAGATTGTCGAAAATGGTTGGACGCAGTACCGAGGCGGACGTTAGTTTGGCGGCTCGGCTTATCGGGGAAGAAGTCCCCTCCTGCTCGGCGCCTCGAACGCTGAGAAAGCGCTTGGACATCTCGTCTTTGCAGCGTCTTCAGAACAGCAGGGAGCTGAACACCGCTCCCATTACAAAGCCGGGTTAACGCATTGGCGCGACGATCGGCGGCGCGCTCTTCCTGGTCCTGTTGCCGCTCCATGTCGCGTTTTTGTTCGGCGGCCTTGTCGGCATAGAAGTGAAAGAACTCAGGGTTGCGCGGAGTTCCCTGGCCGAGCATGTACATGTCAGCGACAGTCTTCTGCGCTGCGTAGACTCCCTGGTCGGCGGCTTTACGGAGCCACAACAGCGCCTGCGCGTAGTCCTGCGGGATCTCGGCGTTGCGTCCTTGGTAGAAGATGAGGCCGACGGCGGTGTGCGCGAGGGGGTCCCCCCGCCTTAGCGGCGACAATGTAGCAGTCGAAGGCGGCGCGCCTCAGCCCGAACATGAGCGCGTTTTGCCCAATACGCAAAGCATTGGCGGATGACAAATCCGTACCCGGATCGCACGTGGTCTGCGGGATGGAGGCAGACCAATGTCCCATTAGATTGGTCGCGCCTTGCTCCACCAAGGCCCGACAGAATGCAAGAAGACGCCTTCATCCTTGATGTTTCCGGATGTCTGTGGACCAGAGCGCCGGCGATTCGCGCTGCCTTCCCGTTGACCTTCAGGCCAAAAATCGGACGCATAGAGCTGGCGCAGATCGCTGTTCCCGGGGCAACTCGGACACACCGGCCGTTCCGCATCAGAAAATTGTTGAGTCGCTTCGAAAGCCTGTGCTTTCGCCACATTGGCGTGTCCGGAAGCTCTCATGTTGCGCCCACGCAAAAAAGAGATCAACGAGGAGTTGCTGTTTCCGCAAAACGGGATCCAGGAACCCTCAATATTCAAATTTTCAGAAAAATTCACCGCCGCTCTCTCTGACATTTGTGGCAGTTCAGTTGCATTGTTGAGTGCTGGCAGTGCGCAACTCAGAAAGTGTCCATGCTGGGCTGCCCACAGCTTCTTATTCCGTCGTAAGGGAGATTTGAGAATGCTTACAAGGTTTTCCAGGTTCATGGTCCCAGCAACGCTGAGCTTGACACTGCTATGGTGCGCTGCCGCAATCGGCCAGGTTCAGAAGGGCTCGATCTCGGGAACAGTCGCAGATCCGCAGGGCGCAATCATCCGAGGCGCTCAAGTGAAAGCGACCAACAACGGTACGGGGGTTGTGATGACAACCACAACCGATGACGCGGGTCTCTTTCGATTCAATCTGATTCCCGCCGGCACATACACGGTGGGGATCACTGCTCAAGGGTTTAAGACCACCTCCCAGCCGGGGGTCTCGGTAACCGCGAGCGAGGATACTGGGTTGGGCACGACCAAACTTGCCGTCGGCGATACCGGCACGACCGTGGAGGTTACGGCAGCCGCGCCGCTGATTGAATCTACGCAGGCGCAGGTGACGAACACCTTTACCAGTGAGGCTCTCACCACGTTCGCCGGCATCCAGGCGAACGAGGGCCTGGACAATCTCGCGTTGTACGTTCCGGGCATTTCCTCCAGCCGTGACAACAACTTTTCCAACGCCAACGGCGGTGAAGGCTTTTCCTCGAACGGCATTCGCGGTCGCAACAATGACCAACAGATCGACGGCCAGAACAACAACGACAACAGCGTGACCGGGCCCAGCCTGTTCGTGAGCGACCCCGAGTGGGCCAGCCAGTACGTATTGGTGACGAATAACTTTGGCCCGGAATACGGACGAAACGCCGGTTCGGTGGTCAACATCATCACCAAGGGCGGCGGCAAAGCCTGGCACAGCAGCGTCTATGGGTACTACAACAACTCATGGTTCAACGCCATGACCAATTTCCAGAAGAACTTCTCCACCGATGCGGCTGGCAACCCTCTGACCAAGCCGCCCCGTTTGAGCGACGAGTTCACCGGTGTCCAACTTGGTGGTCCGCTCATCAAGAACAAGTTGTTTGTTGCCGGCGGCTTCAACCAGCAGTACACCTCGACCAATACCCCGTTTCAGAGCACCGGTATCACGCCTACGCCGGCTGGCCTGGCGACGCTGGCTGGCTGCTTTCCCAGCGGCCCCGGAGCGCAGGCCGTGGCAGCGGTGACCAACTTTGGGCCGTATAGCGTGGCCGGCGGCAATCCCTTTCCGGTGAACAATGCCCTCTCCCAGATAGTCAGCAACGTGGTTACGGCTTGTCCCGGGGCGACGTTTGCCGAAGTTGGGCGCGTTCTCTCGACTCCCTTTTCGGCTTACGATTTCTATTTGCGCGGTGACATGTCTTGGACGTCCGATGCCGTGGTGATGCGTTACATCTACAACAAGAGTACCTTCACCAACCTGAATAACCTGCAGGACGCATCGGAAGGATACCCCTTCAACGAGCCGGCGCTGGCTCAGTCTGCTCTGGTCAGTTGGACTCATAACTTCGGTTCGCGCATGGTGAACGAACTGCGTGCCTCGTATGGACGACTCAATCTTGCATTCGGCGGCAACGGGATCGGCAATACCACGCCGCTTCCTTCGCAGCTTTCCTCAGCGCTGACCAACGTCACATTCCAGAACACCGCCAATAACGTGGGCTTCGGTCCAGACAATATCTTCCCCCAAGGCCGCGTTGTGAACACATTCCAGGCTCAGGACAACTGGAATTATGTGTGGGGGAAACACACCTTCAAGGCCGGCGCCAACTGGACCTATCAGCAATCGCCGAACACCTTCCTGCCGAACATCAATGGGACCTTCCGCTTTGATGATTGGAACGCTTACTTCGCCAACACCCCCAATCTCATTCAGATTGCCAATGGGCCGGCTGAATTGGGCTTTAAAGAATACGATACGTTCCTCTACGCCGGCGATGACTGGAAAGCCACCCGTAACCTGACCCTGAACCTGGGGATCACCTGGACGTATTACGGCCAGCCGGCCAATCTTCTGAATCAGCTCACAGTAGCGCAACAGACCAATCCGGCCACGCTTCTGTGGAATCCGAGCCTGCCGCTTTCCGTCACCACCAACCCGGTAATTCCCACCATCTGGACCAGCTTTGGTCCCAGCGCGGGCTTTGCCTGGGCGCCACAGGGCGGTGGAGCTCTCACCGGACACGGCAAGACCGTGATTCGCGGCGGTTACCGCTTGCTGTTCGATCCTCCGTACTACAACATCTATCTCAACGTCGCTAATTCAGCCCCGCAGGTTTTTCTGCAGAGCACCACCGGGGCCACGGCCAACGGTATACCGCTGTTGGCGGTTCCGACCGGCCCCAACGTCCGCACGCAACTAGCTCCTACTTTGCAGAAGGGAATCTTCGATCCGCAAACATTCAACCAGACGACCGTCGCACCAAACTTCTCCCCTGACCAGGTAAGCACGTGGAGCTTCGGTATTCAGAGAGAAATCACCAAGAACTCGGCGGTCGAAGTGCGGTATGTCGGCAACCACGCTTTGCATTTGTTCCAGAGCATTGATGGTAACCCGTTTACTGCCGATCTTCTCAGCTCCTTCCCGCAGTTTGTCCCGCCGGGAACGACGGCGTGCCCGGCCACCCAACAGGTGGGGCCATTCCCGCTCGCGAACGGTGTGCCCACACCTACCGACATCGGCCGCGCCCGGTGTGGACCCGGTGTTCAAGCCCAAACTGCGAACTCCGGCTTCTCCCACTACAACGCAGTGCAGGCCGAGGTCCGCACCAACAATATCTTCAACCAGTTGACCATGCGGGTCGGTTACACCTACAGCAAGACATCGGACAACGTGAGCGAGATATTCTCAACCGGCGCAGCCGGCAACACCCTGGCTTTCCCGCAAAACCCGACTCAACCGGTCAATGGGGAATACTCGTTCTCAGGACTGGACTACCCGAACACTTTTAGCACTACAGCAGCTTGGTCAATACCTTTCTTCAAACAGCAGAAGGGATTTTTCGGGTCGTTCGTGGGAGGATGGAGCATTTCCGGGAACTACCTGTTCCAAACCGGGCAGCGCTACACGCCCGCACAGATTTCCGAGATCGCCGTGGCTACGGCCACCGGAAACTTTTATGACTCGGCGTTTATCGGGGCCTTTGTCGGAGCCGATACTGCCCGGCCTTTTGTCGGCAACCTCAACGCTCCGCAAACCGCGGTAGGCGCATTTGGCGGCGACGCCTGCTTCCTCTTTGGGGTCACAGGAACCGAGGCGATCTGCAGTCCGGCACTCACCAACACACTGTTGAGCGTGAATGCAATTAACCAGGGCGGTCCCAATGCCGCGCCGGTAATCGTCAACAACAACCAGGTGCGATTCATCATCAACGGCGGCGCCGCGCAATCAGTTTTCGGAACTCCTTTCGGAAACATGCCCAGGAACATCCCGCAGGACGCCCGTTCCAACATCTTTAACACCGCCGTCTACAAGAACTTCAAGCTCAGCGAACGAGCTGCGTTTGAGTTCCGGTTCTCGGTCGTCAACGTACTGAACCATCCCAACTTCCAAAGCATCGATCCGTTTGTTGAGGATGCCGGCAACTTTGGCCAAGGCAACGGCTTTGGTAATCCACAGGTCAGCAATACTTCTCCCGGGTTCATCGACTTCCCGTCTTCGGCAAGTCGGCGTCTCGTGTTCGGAGGAGTCTTCCGTTTCTAACCCTCAGTCGTCTCTCCTTCGCATCCGCCGGGGTAACTCCCGGCGGACTTTTTTTGGGAATGACTCCTGATCTCGCGAACCAGCCACAACCTCTGCACCCAAGCGAAATCCTCGACATAGACAGTCTTCGGATTTACACTCAGCAGCCACGACCCATTCGACAGGAGGAGCTTGACCTCATGAAATCCTTGAGTGGTCTGGAGCCGTATGCCTATACCGCGCTGCGCGTTGTCGCCGGATTCCTGTTTTTGTGCCATGGCGCTCAAAAGTTGTTTGGCGCCTTCGGCGGACCGTCCATGGTCCATGTGCCCTTGATGCTGGGTGCGGGGATCGTTGAGTTCGGCGGCGGCGTACTCATTCTTCTGGGGCTGTTTACGAGAATTGCCGGTTTCATCGCCAGTGGCGAGATGGCGGTCGCCTACTTCCTGCAGCATGCAAAACATGCCTTCTTTCCGATCGTCAACAAAGGCGAACTTGCCGTGTTGTATTGCTTTTTGTTCTTCTTCATCGCCTGCCATGGAGCAGGAAAGTTCGGGGTCGACAAAGGCTGAGCTAGCTGGGCGATCTCAGCCCCGTTGGTCGAACGTCGGGCATCGCCGTTTGAAATCGATCCATGCCCAGGCCGAGCTGCGCCAGCGATTGGGCAACGGTGTCGGTTGCCAGGCCCACACCGATGCGGAAACGGTCCGGAGATTCGAAGAAACGGCCGGGGGCGACAGTAGTCTCGAATTGACGGCGCAGCAGGTCGCAGAGCGCGTCGACATTCCCGTTCCTAAGCCGCGGGAAGACTACTGTCCCATGGTCTGGCCAGAAACAATCGAGGTCGTCGCGGCGATTGAGAAAATCGCGAAGCAGCGCCCGGTTTGCGTCCAGAGTTCTCTTCATCCGCGCGGCAATCTGCGGCAGGATCTCCAAGGCGCGCACGCTCAACAGCTCGGCCGGGTGGGCATAGGTCCCGGCATGAATGTCATGCAGCCGCCACATACGTGCGGCCAGTTTCGCGGGCGCCAACACCCACCCACATCTCAGCCCGCTCAGCCCGTAAGCTTTGGTCAGGCTGTTGGTAATCAAAAAGCGTTCCGGGTCGAGATGGAAAGCCGTCTCGGGTTCGGCTTCAAATAGCATCTCACGATAAACTTCGTCCACCAGGACATAAGCGCCGCGCTGGCGGGCGAGAGCTTGAACCTCTCTCAGGATCGTGTCAGGCGTGAGAGCGCCGCTCGGATTGTGCAGGTTGCAGATGACGATCACGCGCGTACGCGGCGTCAGATTCCTCTCTACCTCGGCTGGGTCGACCGCAAAGTTCTTCTCGGAGCGTCGCTGGAAACGGCGAATTGTAAGTCCCAGGAAGCGGGCAACGCTGACGAGCGGTTCATACGTCGGCTGTTCGACCAGAATTTCTTCACCCGGATCGGTGGCGGCAGCCAGAGCCAAATAGTTGGCGAAGGAGGTCCCCATCGCGCTGACGACGCACTGCTTCGGTGTGTGATAGCGCCGGGCGAGGGCCTCGAGAAGGGGGTCGTAGCCGTCGCCGCTGCCGTTTGAAGCACTGTTGATTTCCAGATCTTCGATTTCCACGCCCAGCTCGGATAAAGGTAATCCGGCCATTCCGCTGGTGGCCAGGTTGAACTTGGCCGAGGAATGGTGTTTGGCCCACTCCATATAAGCTGAGCCTGCCGTGCTTCGCGAGCAATTCATCAGCGCGTCACCATTTTCCAAATATAGTACAGAGGCACGCCGCTCGCCAGGATCGCCATGCCGATCAGCGTGTTCTTCGGGTACTGATAGATAGAGTTCGCCACAACACCACTGCAGACCAGGCAGAATACCGCGGTGGTCCAAGGATGTCCGGGCATAGGAAAGCGAGAGCCAGCCGGCGCACGGCGGCGCAGGATGAAAAGACAGCCGGCGGTCAGCACCCAGAACATGGCGTCCATGGAAGTGACGTAATTCAAGATCGTGTCATAACTACCGGTAAGCACAATGACCATCGTCCAAACGCTTTGCGCCACGATCGCCACCACCGGTACCTGCGTGCGCGGATTGACCCAGGCCAGCCTGCGAAAGAAGACACCGTCTTCGGCCATGGCAAAGTACACACGCGGTGCGGTGAGGACGCTCTGGCTGAGGAACCCGAGGGCGGAAATCGCGATGCCCAGCGCGATCAGCGATGCTCCGCGCTGTCCTAGGGCCAGTCGCATCACGGCAGAAGCCGGTGTCCTGGTTTGAGCGAGGGCATCCGGCCCCAGAGCGCGCAAGCACACATAGTTGACGGAAACATAGAGTAGCGCCACAGCGGAAACACCCAACACGAGCGCACGCGGCAGATCGCGGCGGGGTTGCTTCATTTCGCCGGAAACGAAACTGGCTGTTTGCCAGCCTCCGTAGGCAAAGACCACTGGAACCATGGCGGCGCCGAAAGCGGAAATCAGCCCCGGCGAGACCGGTTGATCGAGAAGCGGCTTCCAGGCAATGAGGTGTCCCCTGATCAGGAACGCGCCAGATGCCACGAGCATGACGATCGCCGCGATCTTGATCACCATCAACCCGTTTTGCACCGTGCCACCGGCGCGGACGCCCAGACAGTTCACCACAGTGAGCGCCGCAAGAGCCGTCAATCCCACCTGCCATTCGCCGCCTTGCCATCCGGTCAATTCCATGAAGTAACGAGAGAATGTCACTACCACCGCGGCCATGCCTCCGGTCTGAATGACCAGAAGCAACACCCAACCATAAAGGAACGCGACCAGAGGGTTGTAGGCTTCGCGAAGATACGCGTACTGGCCACCGACACGAGGCATACGGTCGGCGAGTTCCGCCCAGATGAACGCCGCGGCTAGGGCGATAGCGCCGCCCCCCAACCACGCACCTAGGATCAGCGCGGGCGTGTGTACGCGCTGGGCTACGACGTAGGGATTCATGAAGATGCCGGCGCCGACGATGCCGCCCATCACCAGCATGATGGCGTCGAACAGTCCCAGACGCCGCGCCAGCGGCGGGGAAGATGGAGCGTCGGTTTGAGTCTGGGGCGAATTCAAGCAGCATTACCCTTCCAGGATCGACAAACAAGATCGGGGGGTTTGAAGCGAGCGGGCCATAGGAACCGCGGTTATCTTATAGGAACGCCTCCGTGGCATGCGGGCATAAGGTTAGAAGGGGCCGGAGCTGGTGCGCTCCCGGGAGTATCCTGCGAAGTGAGCGAGTATGCGTTCGCCGGCGTAACCCAGAGAGAGCGCCAGAATGAAGACCACAGCAGTGTATTGCTGCTCCAGTTTGAAGTATTCGACCGCGAACTGGTAAATAGCATTTGCCGCGAGCGCGAGGGTTGCTCCGGTCGCAACCAGCGCGAGAAGTACAAAGCGGTTGGGAAGCTTACCGTCGCCCTTGGCGGCGATCAGCATCTGCACCGCGGCCAGCGACGATCCCACCATTCCAAAGAACGCCAGCGGCGCAAGCTCGTGGATCAGGCCCGTCACCGGCACAGAGAGCAGAAGAACGAGCGCACCCGCGGCGCACGCTGCGGACAAGAGTCGCAGGCGGTCGTTCACCACCCTGGAGCGGAGATGCTGGTCCGTGGCCGCTTCGTCGCGCAGGCCCATGGCATCAGCCACTCTCGCCGGCGTAAGTTTGTCTTCGGCCACGGCGAGCAATCTCTGGATGGCTATCGCCCGCCACGACGAAAACTTCCGCGCTTGTTCGCGCAGGACTTGCGCCCGTGCGGCGAGCTCAGCGGAATTCAGCCCCATCACCGCGTAGCGACGCGCCGAGCGTAGGCCGGCAAGCGCGCCTTCCACGTCGTAACTGTCCAGGCAACGCTCGACCTGGGCGATATGTTCCTTGGCTGCGGCGCGCCACGAGTTGTCAGCCTGCGGGCCGCGGCTCTCGAGATACGCGAGCTCGACTTTAAACGCCTCCAATTCTTGTCCCAGACGTGCGTAGGTGCGGCGGTCTTCCGGGGAGAGTTGTGCGCGAGCCGACGCGCGTTCTTCCCTCAGCTCCGGTACGGGGAGGTTGAGAGTGTCATGGCTGACGGATTGGACCTGTGCGCTCGGCTTCCGCGTTGCCGCTGGGGCAGCTGGAAGCCGAATCGGCGTTGCCTCGATCGAATTCTCTCCAGCTGGCATCGCGACGGTCACGGCTTGAATCGGCAAGGACGCTATCTCGGTGGGTGCGGACAGAATAGGCGCGGGCGCAGGGATTGGTTTCGGCTCAACTTGAATCGCAACCAGGTCAGCTGGGTTTGTGATCGAGACCGGTTGGGTCGGTGTGAGCTCTACGGGGAGCGACGCCGTCTCTGCCGGAGCAGCATTCATGGCCATCGCGGCAGCCACGGCTTTAGCTCCGCCGGCCACCCGCGTGAGCAACGACTTTTCCTGAGCGTGCGTCAGGCGCTGCACCGCTGCTGGCACTGCCATCCACCGGGCTTCACTGATCTCGTCTTCGTCGGTGATCGGTTTCTCCTGGAGGACAGACATTTTCCAAAACATCACGACCTTAGGGACGCCGCTGATGGCGTAACTGATTCCCCCCAGGTAGCTTCCCAGACGGCAAGCGCAGCCGGTTTCTTCCTCGACTTCGCGCAATGCGGCTTCTTCAAACGATTCGCCGTCGCGTAGCTTGCCTTTGGGGAGCGCCCAGTCCTGGTGGCGCTTGCGGTAGACCACCACAACTTCTTCACCGCGGGGGGTATGGCGCAACACGATGCCGCCAGCAGCCTTGATCACCGGAAGTCCTGCCGTAGCAATCGATGTGGCCATAGATTCTTGGGTTCTAATTTCTGGATTGTAACGCGGAGTCGCGATTGGTGTAGCAAAAAACCGGTGGGCAATCGAAAAGGTAACAGCAGTTCGCGATCTTCAGCTGCTTGGCGATGCTATGACTCTGTTCCTGGTTGTCCGATCGCGGTCGACCCTCGCGTCGGAACATGGCCACGAAGTCCAACCAAGGCAGCCAACTCGCGACCAGCAACTCTGCTCCAAAGTAGCTGGTGAGGCTTTGCTGAAAATGCGCCGAGTCTTGTTTCCCTTCTCCTTGATGCTGCTGATTCTGCTCGTGGGCTGCGGTGGAGTGGGCAATTCGCTCGAACCAGCCAATGGAGTGACAAATAACCCACCCGCCATTCCAACGCCAACACCAACGCCGACGCCGACTCCAACTCCATCTCCATCGCCATCCCCTACGCCAACTCCGACACCTTTGCCAACACCGGCTCCAACTCCAACGCCAACCCCCACTCCATCGCCATCCCCTACGCCAACCCCGACGCCATCGCCGACCCCGACTCCAACGCCCACGCCGACTCCAGCCCCGTCGCCCACGCCGAGCCCAACGCCAACCCCGAGTCCGGCGCCGCCTGGCATCATCAAGAATGTGATCGTGGTGATCATGCAGAATCGATCCTTCGATCATCTGTTTGGGACATTTCCCGGCGTGAATGGCATTCGTCCCGGCGTTCCCGGTTACAGCCAGGTTGATTCCAAGGGCAACACTGTCACACCCACGTTGCTCAAGAACACCGCGCCCGCCGATATTAACCACAGCCGGAGCCAATTCTTGCGCGTCTGGGATCACGGCAAGATGGACAAATACGCGTTCTTTAATGGCGACGTATCGATGGGCCACTATGACAACACCACGCCGGGCATGGCGGTGCTGTGGAACTGGGCTTCGGAATTCGCTCTCGCCGACAACTTCTTCCCCTCGGCCATGAGCGACGCCCCTACCAACCAGCTTTACCTGGTTGCCGCCGACGACGACAACAACCCCAACGAGATCCAGCCCTTCTATCCGCCCTGCAACACCGAAGTCACGGCCAAGATCCCCTACGCGTTCCCGCACGTGGGCGACCAGATGGTTCGCGCGGGACTCACCTGGGCCTGGTATCAGGAGAATCTCAACCAGTGCGGCCACGGCTATGTGCCCCAGGAGAATCCATTCCAGTTCTTCACCGACACCCATGCTTCGTCGCACGTTCGTGATCTCTCCCAGTTGGCCAAGGACCTCGGCGCCGGCAAGCTTCCCTCGCTGGTCCTGATGCAGCCCGGTCCACTGCACGATATGCATCCCGCCGCGGGCATTCCCGTCTCCGACGGTACCACCTGGCTTGACGGCTTGATCAAGGAGATCCAGGCCTCGACAGTCTGGCCCAGCGCCGCGATCGTCATCATCTGGGACTCGAGCGGCGGATGGTGGGACCACGTGCCTCCACCACAGGTCGATGCCCAGGGCCTTGGCGCGCGTGTACCGATGATCGTCATCTCGCCCTACGCTAAGCGCGGCTACGTTTCCCACGTACAGATGGACGACGTCTCGATCCTGCAGTTCATCCAGGAGACGTTTGGACTGGCTCCCTTGAATGTCCGCAACCGCCTGGGCAATGACCTCAACGATATGTTCGCCTTCTGAATTGGGTTGGCTTCGGCCCGCATGCCATAATGGCGCTGAAGGTGAGCGCGGGTGCCGGAGCTGCCTGACATCACTGTCTACCTTGAAGCGCTCGAAGCGCGAATTGGGGGGCGCGTGCTGGAACGTGCTCTGATCGCGGGCCCGTCGTTGCTGCGTACGGCCTCGCCGCCCATTGAGTCGCTTCGAGGCCGTACCGTTTTGGCCTTGCGACGCCTGGGCAAGCGCGTGGTCATCGGTCTCGGCGATCCCGATGGAAAACCTGAGCTCTGGCTGGTTCTCCATCTCATGATTGCCGGACGTTTACACTGGAAGAATAAGGATGCGGCAAAGAAAGCAAGCGCCGTGCCCGACGGCCGCCGCGTACTCGCCGCGTTTGAGTTCGATTCCGGGACGTTGACGCTTACCGAAGCCGGTACGCGCAAACGCGCTTCGTTGCACCTGGTTTGTGGTGAGGAAGAGCTGGCCCGCTTCGATCCCGGGGGCATTGACGTATTCGCCTCCAGCCGCGACCAGTTCGCTGCTGTCCTGACCTCGGCGAACCACACGCTCAAACGCGCGCTCTCCGATCCGCGGCTGTTCAGCGGCATCGGCAACGCCTACTCCGACGAGATTCTTCACCAGGCGCAACTTTCACCGATCGCGCTCACGCGACGTTTGCCTCCTGAAGAAATCACCCGTCTCTGGGAGGCGACACGCAGCACCCTGACACTATGGACGGAAAAGCTTCGCCACGAAGCTGCGGGCAAATTTCCTGAGAAGGTCACAGCGTTTCGTCCTGGCATGGCCGCACATGGGCGCTACGGCGAGCCGTGCCCACGCTGCGGCGGCAAGATCCAGCGCATCCGTTACGCTGCCAATGAGACCAACTACTGCGCTCGCTGCCAGACCGGTGGCAGACTCCTGGCCGATCGCTCGCTGAGCCGCTTGCTGCGGGAAGACTGGCCGCGTTCACTCGACGAACTCGAGGAGCTGAGGCCCGGGAAGGGAATCGGCTAACTGCCTGAGAAGGGGCTGCTTTTTAGTCTTTGCCTTTGTAGTCCACAAAAAGTTCGGGAAACTGCTGTTTGAGAGCATTAATCTTGGGGCGATCGCAAACCAGGATATAAGGATCGCCCGGATGGTTGAGAGCGTAATCCTGATGATAGTCCTCGGCGCGATAGAAACCCTTGAGCGGCACGACCTCAGTGACGATCGGACCGGAGAAAACCTTCGCGGCATTCAACTGTGCGATGTAGGCTTCGGCAACGCGTTTCTGGTCCGGACTCGCGTAGAAAATGGCGGAGCGGTATGAGGTCCCCTCGTCCGGTCCCTGACGATTAAGTTGCGTTGGATCGTGGGCCACAGAAAAGAAGATGCGCAGAAGCTGGCCGTAGGTCAGGCGCGAAGGATCGTACAACACTTCAACTGACTCGGCGTGGCCGGTGGTCTCCCTGGTGACTTGATCGTAGGTGGCCGTCTGGGCTGACCCGCCGGAGTAGCCGACGGTGGTCGACACCACTCCCTTTACGCGTTCGAAGACAGCTTGGGTTCCCCAGAAGCATCCGCCGGCGAAGACGGCGGATTGGCGGCCGCTGGCCGAGGCCAGGGCTACGTCCACCTGAGCCGGGGGGATAGGGGCCTTTGGCGGCGCGGCTTTGGCCGTGCAGCCGAGCAATACGGCGGCAGTGAGGATCGTGAGCGGACGCAGCAGGCGAGAGATCATCAACGGTCTCCTTTATTAGTCTCCTCTAGTAATGATGAACGCGCCTGGTAACGGACGCAACTTAAATACTGTGTGTCCACTCAGCCTTCTTTGCCCTTACGGTCAGCTGGCTTGTGCTACTCGCGAGGCCTTGACCGGTACCACGGCCGCCAGTTCAGTTCCGCTCCCAGGCTTTGAACTGACGACCAGCTCTCCGCCGAGCATGCGCAGGCGCTCACGCATGCTGGCCAATCCCAGACCCGGCGAAGGTTTGGTGGGATTGAAGCCCTTTCCATCGTCGGAGATCCGCATTCGCAGCAGGCCGTCGTCGCTAAACAACCAGATCACCACCTGGCTGGCGCCGCTGTGCTTGGCGGTATTGTTCAAGCCTTCCTGGGCTACGCGGTAAAGACACAGGGCGATTGCAGAGGAGACCGGACCAAGGAACTCGGTCGTCCGCAAATCAACGGCGATTCGGTGTTGCCGGGCAATTTGCAGGCAGAGGTCCTTGAGAGCTCCCTCCAATCCCAGATACTGAAGAGTATCGGAGTGCAAGCCGTGCGAGAGCTGCTGCATGTCCCTGGTCAGGTCGCTGAGATTGGCGAACAACTCCTTCAGTTTCTCCGCGCCTCTGTCGCTTTCGATGGGCCATTCTTCACGGGTGAGAACCTGCAGCTCAATCTGCAAGCCGGTCAACCGCTGCCCGAAATCATCGTGCAGCTCGCGGGCGATGCGTTTGCGTTCCTCTTCTTGCACGTTGATCAGGTGCCGGCTGAGTTCTTTGAGTTGGGCCCCAGACTGCTTGAGTTTGCGGCGCTGAATCACCAACGCCAGAAGCAGTGCAGACTCGAACACCAGCAGACCTAGGTACCCGAGCACGTAGCGGCGATCGAGATCCCACGCGGACGGGGGCTGAAATCTTACGACGCTCCCGGGTGGCAGCAACGATTCACGGATACCCCAGCGCCGGAGCTGGCGTCCGTCAAAGCCATAGTGGTTGGGATCCACAGTTTGAATCGGAATATCCGCAGGCTTGGTTCCCGCCAGAATTTCTAAGCCGACCCGGCCGGCCGCGGTACCGGCTTCGGTGAGATCGGTCAACCGGCCGCCCACAATTCCGAGACCCAGATAGGATTCGTTCGGGGCGTATACGGGCACGTTGGCGGAGCGGCATATCAGCTCAAGGGCTTCCTCGGGGAGGAAGTATTGTCCGGCAGAGTCATAAAAAAAGTAGGACGCAAACACCACCACAGTGTGCCGGGGAAGAGTCTTGAGCCGCGTGAGCATCTCGTCCATTCGCATGTTGGTGAGGTAAGTAATGGTGATGCGGTCTTCGTAACTGTGCAGGGCCGCTTTCATCTGCTTGGTCCAGATCTGTTCGGTCGGCGACGACCCCGCGGGGATCACCACGTGCAAAGTATCGGGCTGGATGTGCAAGGCAACGGCCAGCGTGTCGCGAAGGTCGTGCTTCACTGCGATGCCGGTCATGTTCGGCCCCAGCGACAAAGTCGGCACAGTAACCTGGTTCACCGATGTGAACACGACCGGAGTTCCAGGGAACAGCTTCTTACCCTG
The DNA here is from genome assembly GCA_036522035.1 of Terriglobales bacterium. Lineage (GTDB taxonomy): Bacteria > Acidobacteriota > Terriglobia > Terriglobales > Acidobacteriaceae > Angelobacter. The sequence goes on along the minus strand of DATDGP010000262.1, from coordinate 10,040 downwards.
CTTGAGAAGAAAATCGAGAGCCAGAGGGCCGACAGCGAAGATAAGGTCCATCTTTTGGTCCGAATACTTGACCTGAAGATAATCCACCAGCTTTTCGCGATGTCGCTCATCGGAAAACCGCAGCAGGTCCAGGTATTCGGTGTAGAACGCGACGGGAGATCGAGAGCCCGACCGCAGGGAAGTCCGCAGGCTCTGGTCCAGGCCGGCATAAACGGCTATCTCTCTTTCTTGCGAGTAGAGGACGAGGATTCTGTTTTCCTGAACGTTTGCCTTGTCGCCGATCGGTGGGACCGTTTCCCCCGCGAGGGTGGAACAAAAACAAACAGGAGCAACCACCAGGCACAGCCATCGGCTGGGCAGGAACCAAGTTTTCGATGAACACCATCGGGAAGTGCTACGGCTTGGGCGGCTTATCGGCAATCCTTATGCTCTGGCGGTCATCAACAGCAAGGCCCGTGGGCAGATAAGTGTACCACCCACACCGCCGTACGGACATTCCGCTCGGTTCAGAAAGTTTCCGACGTGCAAAGCTGTCCAGGGCGGATCGCGAGATCACTCGACCTACTCCGTTACCCCCAGGTACGCCTTCTTTACGTGCTCATTATTGAAGAGCGTCTGGCTCGGACCTTCGAGAGTAATGCGGCCTACCTCCATCACGTAGCCGTAATGGGAGACCTGGAGGGTGTAATTCACGTTCTGGCCGACCAGCAGAATCGTGACACCTCGGGCGGCGATGTTCGCGATCAGGGTGAAGATTTCAGCGACCAGCTTGGGGGCTAGGCCGAGAGAGGGTTCGTCGAGCATTAGGAGTTGGGGGTCCGACATCAGACCACGGGCTATGGCGCACATCTGCTGCTCGCCACCGGAGAGCGTGCCGGCCATTTGTCTTCGACGCTCTTTGAGCCGGGGAAACAGCTCATAAGCGCGATCCAGTCCAGGCTTGACCAAGTGGCGGAGCGCGGGCAGGTAGCAGCCCATCATCAGATTCTCTTCCACCGACATCGCTGGCCAGAGCTGGCGGCCTTCGGGCACCAGGGCGATGTGATGTTTCACCCGACCGGAGGGCGCCAGCCCCGTCACGTCTTCACCATTAATAAGGATGCGGCCGCTGACGGGAAGCGTGCCAGCAATGGCATTGAGCGTAGTGGTTTTGCCGGCGCCGTTGGAGCCAATGATGCATGTGACCTTGCTACGGGTGACGGAAAACGAGATGTCCCAGAGCACCTGGGCTACGGCATAACGGACGCTGAGATGCTCAGCGACGAGGAGTTTTTCGTCATGACCGTCGGGTCTTGGCGGGGGAGCGGCTGTGGCCGGGGGAGCGTCGGGAGGCATGGTCCGTGGCAAACTCTATCAGAGGCGGAGAAGAAAGTCTCAAAGAGAAAGCTAGAGGATATCTAGTCCCCTTCCTAAGCCTGGGGCAGGGCGGTTCGGGTGTTGTATGCTGGCGATAGCCGCCTCTACGTAGTGGGCGGGCCTCCTACAGTAGCCGATCCCAGATAGGCCTCGATGACCGAAGGATCATTTTGAATGTCGTGGGGTTTGCCTTCCGCGAGCTTTTGTCCGAAGTTGAGCACGGTGATGTAGTCACAGATCGACATGATGGCCTTCATGTCGTGTTCCACGTACATGATGGTGGTCCCGCTTTCGCGGATCTTGTGCAGCAGATCCATCATCGAAGCGGTTTCAAAGGCGGTGAGGCCGCCGCAAATTTCGTCGAGCAACAGCAGGTCAGGGCCCGTGGCCAGCGCCCGCGCGACTTCCAAGCGCTTCTGTTCGCCGAGCGACAGGGCGGACGCCATGAGATGAGCCTTGTTGTCCAGTCCGACCATCCTCAGCGACTCCAGGGCCCGCGCGCGAGCTTGAGAGACTCGCGCTACCGGCCGCTTGCCGTAGTGCACGGCGAGCTGAACATTTTCAAGAACGGTGAGTTCACGGAAGGGACGCACGATCTGGTGGGTCCGGGCAACGCCCTTCTTGACCAAGGCCGCCGAGCCCATGCCGGTGATGTCGCTGCCGCGCAAGCGCACCTGGCCTCCCGACGGGCGAAACGTTCCGGTGATCACATTGAACAGAGTAGTCTTGCCGGCGCCGTTGGGGCCGATGAGACCGCAGATTTGTTTTTCTTCGACGTTGAAGCTAACGTTCTTGAGCGCGGCCACGCCCCCAAAGAACTTGCTTAGCGTCTGGACTTCCAGAATCCTCACCGCGTCGGTTTCTCCTCCAGAGCCGCGACAACCGGCTGATGAGTCCCATCAGGCCTCCGGGCTCGAACAAAATAATCAGGATCAGCAGCAAACCATAGAGCAGGAGATGAATGTTGGGAAAGTTCACCACCAGCTCTTCTTCCACGATACCGAAAATCACGCCGCCCAGCACCGCGCCCCACACCGTCCCGATCCCACCGATCACCGGCATCAACAGGATGGAGATACTAGTCTGGAAGGCAAAGACATCCCCCGGGTAGATGAAGGCGTGATAGCGGGCATAGACTCCGCCGGCCATGGCGGTGAGCCCTCCAGCAATGGCGTGGATCCACAGCTTGGATGTGTAGGGATTAACGCCCAGATCAGCCGCAGCATCCTGGTCCTGCTTGATGGCGCGCAGCGCCAAGCCGAACTTGCTGCGGGCGATCCAAGCCGAAAACGCCACGGCCAAGGCCATCAGCACGATCGCCGTGTAGTAGTGGCTGAGCTGGCGAAACGGCCCCGGTTCGATCACACGCAAGCCGCTGGCTCCGCCAGTGATATTGAGGTTGTTCATTATCACGCGCGTAGCCTCGCCCACTCCGATGGTGGCGATGGCAAAGTATGGTCCGCGCAGGCGAAAGGTCGGTAATCCAATCACGAATGATGCCAGCGCCGCCACGCCGGCGGCCGCCAGCAGAGCGAGATAAGGGCTAAATCCGGCGTTGATCAGCAGCGCCGCAGTATAAGCTCCGAGACCGTAGAATACGGCGAAGCCGAAGGAAACCTGGCCGGTGAATCCACCCAGAAGGTTCCACGCGACGCTGCAGGTGATCCAGACGGCGGTTCCAAAGAGCAATCGTACAGAGTTAGGGCCAAGATGTGCCGCGGGCAGCACCAGCAAGGCCAGCAAGAGAGCCCATGGCAACGCGAACTTCAGCTTTCTGGAGGAAAGGCCGGCCACTTAGGCCACCCGCCATCTCTTTTCGAGCAGCCCGGCGAAGCCTTTGGGCAGCACCAACAGCACCACTACCAGCAGCACGAAAGAGACGGCCGGCTGATAGCTCGCTGGTAAGTACGAGTAGTTCCAGCCATGCCAATACCAGGGCACGGGAATATTGATGCTGAACACCTCGAGCAGCGCGAGGATCAACGCTCCCACGGCGACGCCGGAGACCGATTCCAGTCCGCCCAGCACGATAATCACGAAAGAACGCAGAAGAAACGGCGGTCCGAAGTCGGGAGTAAACGAATACAACATCGCCAGGAGAGCTCCGGCAAAGCCGGCAAACGCGGTACCCAAGCCGAAGGAGAACATGGATGTCTGCTGATCGTCCACGCCAACTATCTGGGCCGCGTAGGGGTTCTGGATCAGCGAGCGCATGGAACGTCCAAACCAAGTGCGGTTGAAGATGAATTGGAGCAAGGCCAGCGAAACCACGGCTGCAGCAAAAACAACCAGCTTGTCCTTGGAGATGGAGATTTGTCCAAAGTGCACGGAAGCCAGACTGCGCGGTGTGAAGATCGAGTATGCGGTGTTGCCCCAGACCAGATAAGCGATGTTTTGAAGAACCTGCCAGAGCCCGAACATCAGCAACAGAGAAGCCAATGTCGGGGTATTGGACTTGGGCAGCCAACGGACCAGCAGCCAGTGCACCCCCATGCCAAACAGAAAGAAAGTCGGCAGAGCCGCGACCGCTCCCAGAATCGGGTCCAAGTGGAAACGGTCGTACATCTCGTACGCAAAGTAAGCGCCCAGCATGAGGAATCCCGCATGGGCCAGATTCACGATCTTCATCACGCCGTAGATCACCGTCATACCTACGGCCATGGCGGCGTAGGTGCCGGCCAGCAGCAGGGCAGAGATCACCAGGCTGAGATAGTCGACTGCGGTCATAAGGCTCTCCCAGGCGCGCGTTTACGGAATCGGCGCGATCGCGGGTCCGGTGGCGGCGTCTTTGGGATAAACGATATCCACTTTGTCCCCAGGCTTGTTCTCGGTCACCAAGAAAGGATAATCCGCCTGGCCGTTGGGACCGAACTTCAGGATCTGGCCCGGGAAAATGGAGCCCTTGAGCTGCGCTTTGGCCAGCGAATCGCGGATCTTGCTCTTGTTCAAGGTGCCGGCTGTCTGTATGGCCTGGGCAAGAATGCGCATGGAATCGTAAGCCGTTGCGGCGTACCAGGAATCTGGAGGCCGGTTGTACAGCTGCTTGTAATCGGCGACAAACTTTTGCGCCTGCGGATAGGGCAGCTTGTCCGACCACCAGAGTGCGGCGAGGATGTAATCGGTGCCCGAGCCCAGGGCTTTTCGGGCATCAGACTCCGGGCCGCGGGCGCCGTAGCTGATCGCCTGATGGTGCAGGCCGGCCTGTAAGTATTGTCGCTGCATGGTGATGTAGTCCTGCAAATGGGCGTCAGAGAGAAAAATATCGGCCTTGGAGGTTTTGACCTTCTGCAGCAGGCCAGAAAAGTCGGTGCCGCCAAGGTCAAACTTTTCGCTGAGCGCCACGGTGAAGTATCCGGGATGCTGTTTGATCCATTCCTGGACCCCGTTCACGTAGTCGACACCGTGGTCCGTGTTTTCGACCACCAATGCAATTTTGAGGCCCTTCTTGAGCTTGCCCTGGTCCACCAGGGTTCCCAGAAACTCCGCTGTCGTTCGTCCCAGCAAGAGAATCGGGCTGAGTGCACCGAAAGTGTAGTTGTAGCCTTTGCTGAAGATGCTGGTGGCGCCGGCGCCGGGGGTAATCCAGGGAGTCTGATAGCGGTCCGGCATCACCGACTCGGCTTCGCCCAGAGCGGTAGAGTAGCCGCCGATGACGGCAACCACATTGTCGGAACTCATCGCCCGTTCGGCGAAGGAAGCTGACTTGGCTGAGTCCGAGCCATCGTCGTAGAAAACCTCTTTGAGCATGAGTTTCTTGCCCTTGTCTTTTATGAAGATGCCGCCAGCATCATTGATCTGCTTGATGGCCAGATTGATGCCTTCTCGCTGGTACTGGCCGGGCTTGGCTTCGCGACCGGTGATGGGCATGACCACGCCGATGTTAATGGTGTCTTGCGCCAGGGCGGGAAGTACCCCGCATGCGCCGACTAGGAGCGCGAGCAATGCCAGGTGGCAGCAATGATTGCGGAAAGAATATGGGTTGTTCACCCGCCCTCCTTGCGAGGACGCCTTGCCGTGCCCGCACCGAGGGACAGTCTTCACCTTCGGAACAACCAGCGATTGAACGAAGTTCATGCGGTGGCATGATAGCGCCCAGCGAACGGAATTAACAAGTCTTCATAGGTGCGGGCGCCCTGAGCGCCTGAAGACGCTCGCGGTGGAGGAGACCCTTAGGAGAAGGAGGCCCAAATTCTCTCCTACAAATGGAGCAGGGAACGTAAACAGCAAACGGTTCTGTACTTTGTTGATCGAACCAGAAAACACCAACCAGGGGACATTGCTAATGAGTTAACTATGGGGACATTTCTAACGAGCTTTGACATATTGTGTTTTATCCCTTGACATTGGTCGTAATGCGACTAACCTAGGTTGCCAAATACGGGGCGGCATTGCGTTGCGAAGGGCGGCGTGGGGGTCTTCTCAAGTGTCGGCCGGGCGTGTCGTGGACCCGTCCTCCAGCGATCCGGGTTTCCTTCGGGGTGCGGGCGGCGGGCAGGCACAAAAGGCATGATTCTGCTCTGAATTAGCATTATCTTTGAAACGGGCTGAGCGGCGGTTCAGTAGCGACAAATCAACGAGAATCGGGTTTGGCCGACCTGATTTCTTCATTCCAGGAGGGCGGCATGGCAAGCGTTCCCATGGGTGTTTCCGGGCGGGTGACCTCGTCAGACCAGATTTCCACAGGGAAGATGTGGACGGTGATCTTAGCGTCTTCTGTAGGAACGATGATCGAGTGGTACGACTTCTATATTTTCGGCACTCTGGCCGCGTATCTGGCTCCCAAGTTCTACCCCCCCGGCAATCAACTGTTCCAGTACATCGCCTATCTAGCCACATTTGCTGTTGGCTTCATGGTGCGACCTTTTGGGGCGCTTTTTTTCGGACGCATCGGCGATCTGATCGGCCGTAAATATGCCTTTATCGTAACGCTTACAATCATGGGCGGCGCTACGGCGCTGGTGGGAGCCCTGCCCAGCTACGCGACGGCCGGCTGGTTTTCACCGATCGTGCTGATCGCGTTGCGGGTACTGCAAGGCCTGGCCTTGGGCGGAGAATACGGCGGCGCCGCGATTTACGTTGCCGAACACGCGCCCGACGATCGCCGTGGTTTCTACACCAGCTTTATCCAAATCACAGCGACGCTGGGTTTGTTTGTTTCCATCGCCGTGGTTCTGGGAACCCAGAGCCAGATGAGCGACGCGGCTTTCAGGGATTGGGGCTGGCGCATTCCCTTCCTGGCTTCATTGCTGCTGGTTGCGATCTCCCTTTATATCCGTTTGCGGATGAAGGAATCCCCGATCTTTTCGCAGATCAAGTCGGCGGGGATGACCTCCGCGGCGCCGCTGAAAGAAGCATTCACGAAACCGGAGAACCTGAAACGGGTTGCAATTTCGCTCTTCGGTGCAACCGCAGGCCAGGGCGTGGTGTGGTATACGGGCCAGTTCTTTGCCTTGTTTTTCATGCAGACAATCCTGCGCGTCCCACCGCGCGACGCCAACATCATTGTGGCCAAGGCGTTGCTGATCGGCATGCCATTGTTCGTTTTGTTCGGCTGGCTGTCTGACCAGATCGGCCGCAAAAAGATCATCATGGCCGGGCTGTTGCTCGCCTGCCTGAGCTACCGCATCCCAGGAACGGATTGGGGTATTTATCCGGCGATGAAGCGCGCGGCCGGCAACAACGTTACACATGTCTCCGCGGCCAAGAACCCGGTTACCGGGGCTACTGTGCTTACGCCGCAAACTGTGGACGGGAGCGGGAAAGCTATAACTGCCCCGGTTGCCAGCAACGCCGATAAGACCATGTTGATGTGGCTGGTGTTCGTTCAGGTGATTTTCGTGACCATGGTGTATGGGCCCATAGCCGCGTATCTGGTGGAGGCGTTTCCGGCGAAGATCCGTTATACCTCGCTTTCATTGCCTTACCACATAGGCAACGGTGTCTTCGGAGGATTGGTGCCGCTTATCTGTGTGTGGATTCCGGCAGCGACCGGTAATCCATTCGACGGTCTTTATTACCCGATCGCGGTTGCCGCCCTCACGTTTATCGTGGGCAGCTTTGCGCTGAAGGACACCCACGGTACTCAGATCTGGGATGAGGTGGCGCAGCCTGCAACCGGGCACGCGGCCAGGTAGGAAGGCCCCGTTACAGCAGGTGGCTTCTCTAAGGTGATTACCGGATGTTGTATCCGCGTGCTATTCAGGTCTATCCTTTCTGTTCACAATAAAGGGGAAATCATCATGGCTGATGCTCGCGTGATCAAGGACGCCGGACAGGAGACAGATCTCACCGAAGCGCAGATTGCGGTGCATTGGAAAGAAGAGCAGTACTACTATCCCAGCTCAAAATTCATTGGACAGTCAAATCTTTCCGACCCCGCTGTGATGGAGCGCTTTGCGGAAAACAATTTCCCGGAGTGCTATCGAGAGTACGGCGACCTGCTCTCCTGGGACCGTTACTGGCACACCACGCTCGACACCGCCGACGCTCCTTTCTGGAAATGGTTTGTCGGTGGCCAACTCAACGTCTCCTACAATTGCGTGGACCGACATCTAGCGGCGCACAAGAACAAAGCGGCGTTTATCTTTGTGGGCGAGCCGGAGGACGAATCGCCGATCGCGATCACCTATCAGGAGCTGTATTACCGGGTGAACGAGATGGCGGCGATGCTTCGCGATTTCTGCGGAGTCAAAACCGGCGACCGCATCACCATCCACATGCCCGTTGTTCCGGAGTTGCCGGTGACCATGCTGGCGTGCGCGCGCCTGGGCGCTATTCACTCCGTGGTGTTCGGGGGTTTCAGCGGCGAAGCCTGCGGCATGCGCGCTGCCGATTCGGGAAGCAAGATCCTCATCAGCATCGACGGCTATTACCGCAGCGGCAACATGACCGACCACAAGGAAAAGGCTGATCTTGCCGTGGCCGCCGCTGAGAAAGAAGGACACAAGATCGAGAAAGTCTTGGTGTGGCGTCGCGAACTCGGCAAGTATCACTCGGCGAAACCGATGGAGAAGGGAAGAGACTACTTCGTCGATGAGGTGCTGAAGAAGTATCACGGCCAGACCGTAGCGCCCGTTTCCATGCCGTCAGAAGCGCCGCTGTTCCTTATGTATACCAGCGGAACTACTGGGCGTCCCAAAGGCTGCCAGCACGGCACGGGCGGATATCTAGCCTATGTCGCGGGCACCACCAAGTACATCCAGGACGTTCATCCTGAAGACGTTTACTGGTGCATGGCCGATATCGGTTGGATCACCGGACATTCGTATATCGTCTATGGTCCGCTGGCTCTGGCAGCGACCAGCGTGCTATACGAAGGTGTTCCCAACTACCCGGACGCGGGACGTCCTTGGCGGGTCGCTCACCGCCTGGACGTGAACATCTTCCATACCTCGCCGACGGCCATCCGCATGTTGCGCAAGGCCGGTCCCGACGAGCCCAACAAATACGATTACCACTTCAAGCATATGACTACAGTGGGTGAACCCATCGAGCCCGAAGTCTGGAAGTGGTACTACAACGTGGTAGGCAAGGGCGAAGCCGTGATCGTGGACACTTGGTGGCAGACGGAAACTGGCGGCTTCCTCTGCAGTACCAAGCCGGGCATTGATCCCATGAAACCTGGCAGTGCCGGCCCCGCCGTGCCGGGAATCTATCCCGTGATCTACGACGAAGAGGGCAAAGAGGTAAAACCCGGATCGGGCAAGGCCGGGAACATCTGCATTCGCAATCCTTGGCCGGGAATTTTCCAGACCATCTGGGGCGATCGCGAACGCTTTGTGCGGCAGTATTACGAGAAATACAACCGGGATAAGCAAAGCAAGGACTGGCACGACTGGCCCTATTTTGCCGGCGACGGCGCGGTACAGGCACCCGACGGTTACTTCCGCATCCTGGGACGTGTGGACGATGTAATCAACGTTGCCGGCCATCGTCTTGGGACTAAAGAACTTGAGTCCGCCTGCCTGATGTGCAACGAAGTTGCCGAGGCCGCCGTAGTGCCGGTGGCCGACGAAGTGAAGGGCCGCGTGCCCGAAGTCTACGTTGCGCTGAAACCGGGAGTGCCGAATACCGCGGGTGTAGAGAAGAAAGTGGTCGAGGCGATCGAGACGCAGATCGGCAAGATCGCCCGTCCGCGCAAGGTTCACGTGGTGCCGGACATGCCTAAGACGCGCTCTGGCAAGATTATGAGGCGTGTCCTGGCTGCCATCTCCAACCACATGGACACCGGCGACCTCACTACGCTGGCCAACCCTGACGTAGTCGAGCAGATTCGCGTCATGGTCAATGGAGCCAGAAAGGCGGCGGCGGTGCGCGACGCGCCTGAAGATCTCAAACGGTTTGGCGAAGAGCGATAGGTAACCACCACACGGCAAAAGATGGAGTGACATTTACCTTTACTCTGGTGGCCCAGGATTGCGCTCACCTTCATCCGGCCTTAGTGCAATCAGAGAGTTGGAATCCCAATTTTCCAGGTTGGCGGTGACGTCTACCGTTGGGGATCGCTGATGGCTGCCTGCTTGAGGGCTAGCCTGCCCATCGCATTCCTCCATAACCTGTTTCTGGACCGCTTCATCGCGGGCTTCACTGTGCATGCGGACAAGGGATGACCGGTTTGCCGGTCGACTAACTTGTCCTCAGAGCGTTACGCCTAAGGTCTTGAGAGCTGATCCAAGTGTCTACAT
>DATDGP010000261.1:0-11200 GCA_036522035.1 Terriglobales bacterium | reverse complement strand
AGAAGAACGATGACGAAGAAAGCAGCAAACATGCGACCGCGCGCATTTCTGAACATGTGGTCCTTTCCGCAGTTATGGCAACACTCACTGGCGTAGATCTGTCTCTCTGTCTATGTCTGGATAGAAAAGCGAGCCTGCCTGAGGACATTGGGGACGGATGCCCGGGGCGCGAGACACACCGATTGCGAAACGAATCTCCGCGCAGATCGGCAAAACGCACCTCGTAGGCCAAGCGCACAAAACGTGAGTACCTGGTCGCTAATCGTAACGCCTTCAGAGATGCTCGTCAAACCCTAATCGGACAGGGGCTTTGGACCAATGTTTCAACAACATAGACGTGGCGAAGGCCTACCAGTTGCTCGCTACCGCCCACGTCGATACGCTCGCGAATGGGAACTTTCCCGGCCGCGCTGCGTAGAATCCGGTCATGCGCAAGGCTTTCAGAATCATCTTGGTGGTCTGGGCTTGCTACCTGCTCCTGTCTGGGGTCGCGGGTGTGGTTCTGGCCGAAGCCAGTCTTCGGCTCGTACGGCGGCCGCTCCGGCATCGGCAGGAGGAGACCGCATTTGTAAGACAGCATTATCAAGCGGATCTGAGGGACGTCAGCATCGTCGCCGCGGATGGAGTCATGTTGAAGGGATGGTACGTCCGTCCGCGTGATTTTAACGGCAACGCCGTGGTCCTTCTCCATGGCATCACCGACAATCGCGAAGGCGTGGCCGGCTACGGAAGACTGTTCCTGGATCACGGCTACGCGGTGCTCATGCCTGACGCGCGACGTCATGGCGAGAGTGGCGGCGAGGTCGCGACCTACGGCCTCAAGGAAACTGACGATGTGCATCGCTGGGTGGATTGGCTTTACGCCGGAGAGCTTTCCCCCAAGCAATGCGTGTATGGCTTCGGCGAATCTTACGGTGCGGCCCTGATACTTGAGTCCTTGGCCGAGGAATCACGCTACTGCGCCGTGGTAGTAGAGAGTTCATTTTCCACCGCGCGGGAGATGAGTTACGAGCGCGTTTCCGGTCCGCTGCATCTCAAACCCTGGTTTGGACAAACCATAGGATTTCCCGCGATCGCCTCAGCGGTGCTATACGCGCGTGGGCGTTATGGCATCGATCTGCTCCGGCCCAGCCCTCTGGACGCTCTCGAGCATTCGATTGTTCCCGTGCTGCTGATTCACGGTGCTCGCGACCGCAGCATCAGTCCGCGCCATGCGATGATCCTGGCCAAAGCCGATCCCGAACACGCTCAGCTCTGGCTGGTGCCAAACGCCGGCCATACCATGGCATGGGCAGCTTCTCATCAGGAGTTTGAAGCCCGGGTGTTGGGCTGGTTCAGCCTTCACCACCATCCGCCGGAAGCTGTGAATCTTCAGTCGCCCTAAGTCCTCTTTTTTAAAGAGATTTTCCGGGGGCGCAGCCCTGGAACAATTGCGGGATGCGAAGCCGGCGTCTCAGGCTGACAATGGGAAAAATCATCCGACTGGCCGTTGAGCGCTGCACGTGTGCGCGTCCAAGCCAAGAAAGGAACTTTGTCATGTCCACGTCCTACAATTTGGGAGACAACCTGTCGAGCGAGGTAAAAAGCCGTGCTGGCTGGGGTATTTTCATGGGCGTCTTGACGGCAGCTCTGGGAGTCCTGCTCATGGCTTATCCGCTGGCCACCGCTACGGTCACTACGGTACTACTGGGCTGCATCCTGGTGGTTGTGGGCGTCGTCGAAATAGTCCAGGCGTTGCGCTCTCATACTGCAGGAAGTTTCTTTCTCCGTCTGCTCTTGGGCATCGTCTATGGTGTCGGCGGCGTGGTCCTGGTGCTATTTCCTCTCTGGGGCGTGGCGGTTCTAACCAGCGTCCTCGGCTTTATGCTGCTGTTTGAAGCTATCTTTGCCACGGTGCTCGCCTTCCAAACCCGGCCAGCTTCCGGCTGGGGATGGTTCCTCTTCGATGCTGCTATCGCCCTCATTCTGGGAATCATGATTCTCGCCCACTGGCCGGCAAGCTCCTTCTGGGCGATTGGGACGCTGGTGGGAGCAGCGATCTTTGTTCGCGGCATCACGCGCATCGCTTTGTCGGCGGGGTTGCGGCGAGCTACAGGCAGATTCGAAGATCTCCGTGGACGCCGCGCAGCGTAAGCCCGCACGGTGTTCCGACGCTGTCGATCTTGAAAGGGAGGCCTTGCTAAGGTCTCCCTAGCTTCTTGAAAAAATTAAGGTCGCGGCTCACCCTGTGCGACGGGTGCCTTCGAGCAGCCGGCTCTCAACGGTGCCCGCAATCAGCTTGTGAACCTCGGCCACAGGTTGGGCTGCGTCCACTTTCACTACGCGTCGCGGTTCGCGTTCTGCGATAGCCAGGTACGTCTCCAACACACGTCTATAAAACGCCCGGCTTTCCTGTTCAAAGCGGTTTTCGTCTTCCTGTTTCTGGGCACGGCGCGAGGTTTTGGTGTTCCGGCGGCGGGCGCGCGCAACGCTGCGGGCGGGATCGGAAAGCATGAGAATCGTCAGATCAGGTTGCAGATCGTGACACAAAATCTTGTGGAGCTGGAGCACCACCTGGCCGCCGAGTTCGCGGCCGCCACCCTGATAGGCCTCGCTCGAATCGGTGAAGCGATCGCACAGTACCCACTGTCCGCGCTGCAAGGCGGGCAGGATCAGCTGGTCAATATGCTGGGCGCGATCGGCGAACATCAGCGCCAACTCCGCCAACGGCCTCAAGCCGGCAGTGCGCGAGCTGAGCAATACGCTGCGAAGACGCTTGCCGATCTCAGTGCCTCCGGGCTCGGGCGTGGTGACGGCTTCAATTCCGCGTTGGCGTAACCACCCGGCCAGGTTCTTGAGCTGCGTGGATTTGCCGACCCCGTCGAGCCCTTCGAAGGTGATGAACTTTCCCCGTTGCCTCGTCACGCTACAGATTTAATCACAACCACCCGATCCAGGCCCGGGTTTCCGTAAGGAGCGCTGGGGTGGCCCTTCCGCATCAAGAGCGTCAAACCCATCCGCTCACTCGGTGGGCTTTTGCTTTGGCGGATTGTTAGTTGGTAATTGCTGCTCTCGGCGGGCGTTGTTTTATATTTAGGGAGGGAAACCCGCGCTGAGTCCAGAAAGGAGGAACTCGGGCCATGCGCCTCGGCGACGACATAGATGACCACTGTTCCCGATGCAAACGCAGTACCGACCACTCCGTAGTCTCCATGATGGGCGACCAGGTGCTGAAGACGCGCTGCCGCACGTGCTCGAGCGAGCATGATTACCGCCACAACAAAGGCCGCAGCAAGGAAATGACCGCCAAAGAGGCTTACGATAAGCTAATCGCCAGCATGCCCGGCGGGCAGGCGTCGACCCAGCCTGAAGAACCAAACAAGAAGAGGAAAAAGAGAGACTGAATCCGCGGCAAGGTTTTTGCCGTCCCGATGTGCTTGATCTGGCGCTATGGTCGGAGGTGTGCCAGCCTGTGTGCTCCTGAGGTGGGATGGCGGCGATCGCGGCGGGTGTCGCTACTCACATTTTCGAAGTTCCTTTTATAATCCGAGCTTCCCCCATGACTTCTCCCGCACTACAAAGACCGACCGTCCACGCCCGGCTTACCCAGTTCTGGCGTCGCATCACCGAAGGCCTGGCAATCAACCAGCTATGGACGCAGTTTCAGGCTGACGCACGCACCAGCTACCACCTGTATTCGCGGGAAGTCGACTTCGCCAGGCCACAGGACGTAGCGAAAGGCCGGCATTTCTTTAATGTTGTGAGGCAATTTTTTTGGGCGATTGTGGAGCAAATGTCGCCTGCGCGCCGCGTGCTTCTGCTCCTGGCGCTGGTGCTGGTGGTGCTGAGCCCCGAGGCTTCCTGGCACGATCGAACGGGTTACCTGCACGTCATCGGCTTTGACTTTCGTCTGGTTGGAGCGCTGTTGCTCCTTCTGCTGCTGTTCCTGGAGGTCGCTGACCGCGTGGTGATGAAGCGAGACTTGCAGATTGCGCGGGAGATCCAGTCGTGGCTTCTGCCTTCCAGCCCGCCGCAACCCCCCGGACTCGATATCGCCTTTGCCGCGCGACCTGCCAATACCGTGGCCGGGGACTACTATGACGTCTTTCCCCGGCTCCCGGAGAGCTCGTCATCGCCAGTTTTCCTGTTCGCCGTGGCCGACGTGGCCGGGAAGAGTATTCCTGCGGCTTTGCTGATGGCCAGTTTCCAGGCCAGCCTGAAGACCATCGCCGCGACTCCCTCGGGGCTGAAGCAGCTGGTGGATGGTTTGAACCGCTACGTTTGCACCAACAGTCAAGGCGGCCGCCGCTTTATTACTGCATTCATTGCCGAGTTTGCTCCCAACGATCGGACATTCACCTACATCAACGCCGGACACAACCCGCCTTTGTTGCGTCGCAGTTCGGGAGCGATCGTGCGGCTGGAGGCAGGAGGACTCCCTTTGGGCATTCAGGCCGGCGCAGAGTACCAGCCCAGTCAGGTAACACTTGATTCCGGGGACTGGCTAGCGATCTTCACCGACGGCCTGGTGGAAGCAGCTGACGAGCGCGGTGAGGAGTACGGCGAGCAGCGGGTAATTTCCCTTCTTCAGGGAGCGAGTCAGGTGCCCGCGACCAACGTGATAAGCCAGCTGATGGTTGGCCTGGACCTCTTCGTGGGCGGCAATCTGCCGCTAGGCGACGACGTGACCTGCGTGCTGGTTCATGTTTTGTGATTTGCTAGAATACTCGCACCGCTTATGACCAACCTATGGAAGACAACTATCGTAGCCATCTTGTCTCTGGGCATGTTGAGCTCGAGCTCCGGTTTCGCGCAGAAAGGGAAGGCTACGCCTCCGAAATCAAGCGCGACGAATGCGCCCGCAAGGCCGATCCTGCTGATGGTCGACGCCACCGAGGCGCCACGGAAGATTCTGCGCGCTGATTTAGAGATTCCCGTTGCCCCGGGCAAGCTGACGTTGGTGTATCCGCAATGGATACCAGGAGAGCACGGCCCGACCGGGCCCATTACCGATTTGACTGGGATTGAGTTCTATGCGGGATCGCAGCGACTGACATGGCGGCGGGACCTGGTAGATATGTTTGCCTTCCATCTGGACGTTCCCGCAGGCGTGAGCACTTTGCATGCGCGCCTGGAACTGGTGATGCCGGCACCGCCTGAAGGTTTTTCTTCCGGCGCTTCCGCCACCACGCAGCTCGACCTGTTGAGCTGGAACCAGGTGGTGCTGTATCCCAGCGGCCAGAAGAGCGACGACGTTCAGGTCACAGCTACAGCCAAGCTTCCCGCGGGTTGGCATTACGGCACGGCGTTGCCGATCGAGAGCGAGTCGGGCGGCGAAATCCACTTCAAAACCGTCTCCTTGACCACG
This sequence comes from Terriglobales bacterium, assembly GCA_036522035.1. Lineage (GTDB taxonomy): Bacteria > Acidobacteriota > Terriglobia > Terriglobales > Acidobacteriaceae > Angelobacter. Next base: position 5,853 of record DATDGP010000261.1, on the reverse strand, counting down.
CTGGTGGATTCGCCGGTGATCGCCGGTGCCCATTTCCGTCGCATCGAGCTAACCGGCGGACCGATCCCGCATTACATCGACGAAGTGTCCGACGGCGACGCAGCCCTGGATATGCCGCCGGAGACCATCGCCGCTTACAAGCGCCTGGTGGCGGAGACCGGAGCGTTGTTCGGCGCACGCCACTACAACGACTATCACTTTCTTCTGACTCTGAGCGACGATACAGCGCACTTCGGACTTGAACATCATCAATCGAGCGACGACCGCGTTGCCGAGCGCACCATGATCGATGACGACATGCGCTGGCTCGCCGGCGCCCTCCTCTCCCATGAGATGACGCACTCCTGGAACGGAAAGTACCGCCGTCCCGAAGGGCTGGCGACTCCGAACTATCAGGAGCCGATGAAGGGCGACCTGCTTTGGGTCTACGAAGGCCTCACCGAGTACTGGGGCAATATCCTGGCTGCGCGCGCCGGGCTTTGGAACAAACAGCAGTTTTTAGATGAGACTGCCGAGATCGCCGCCGCCCTTGACAACACGCCCGGGCGGCGATGGCGTCCTCTGCAGGATACTGCCGACGCCGCCCAGCTTCTTTATGGCGCCGCTCCGGAGTTTGAGAGCTGGCGCCGCAGCGTGGATTATTATCCCGAGGGCTTCCTGATCTGGCTGGAAGCCGATACGGTGATTCGGCGGCAGACGAACGGCCAGAAGTCGCTCAACGACTTCAGCCGTCTGTTCCACGGCGGCGAGAATACGCCGCCGAAGGTTGTTCCGTACACGTTTGATGACGTGGTAAGCGCGCTCAACCAGGTCGCGCCCTACGATTGGACCAAATTCCTGCGCGACCGCCTCGATACCTACGGACCTGGCGCACCCCTGGGTGGGATCATCAACAGTGGCTGGAAGCTGGTTTACACGGACGAACCCAGCGAGTTCACCAAGGCGATGGAGAAGACCCGAGATGAGGTGGACGCGCGCTTCTCAATCGGACTGGCTCTCAACGAGAAGGGTGGAATTAAGGATGTGATCGAAGGTAGTCCGGCGTGGAAGGCAGGAATTGCTCCTGGCTCCACGTTGGCTGCGGTCAATGGTCGCAAATACAACCCCGACGTTCTTCGCGACGCGCTCCGAGCTGGAAAGAACAACGGCCCGAACCTGGAGCTCATCGTGGTTAACAGCGACTTCTACAAAACCTATGTCCTCGACTATCATCGCGGCGAACAATATGCTCACCTGGTGCGCGATGAGACGAAGCCGGATATGTTGACCCAGATCATCAATCCGATCAGCAAATAGCACAGAGCAAAACATTCCGCGGATGAAAGCGAATCACAGATCGCCATGAGGTGCGCCGCTGATTTTCCTTCTCCTCGCCTCCGCCGCGAGTTCCTTGGTTTCACCTGGATAAATGAGAGCAGGGGAGGCATCTTCCCGCAGTCTGATCCTTTCTCACCAATGTGGCACTTCTTGAGTATTACGCCATAGGGTCACCGTGTCGCTGGCGTCGAGCCGCGATCACCGGGATCAACCGATCATATGTTTCTGGCCTACTGCGGCGTGCCTCGGCGGTCCTGCTGAGCGCAGCCCTAGTCCTATCCGGCGCGGGACAGGTCCGCACCGGACCAGGATTTCACTCCGCGATGCCGGCCGGTTACACCGTGGTGCGTTTGTTGCCCTCGGGAGCGAACGTGTCGTTTCTGGGCTTGATCGAGTGCTCGGAGATGGAGGGGGCGCAGCAGATATCCGAAGGATTGAACTCCAAAGTGCTGGACGCTCACGGCGTTCCCTTGCGCGCGTTCCCGCGGCACGTCAGCTTTCGCGTCACCGCCACATTGCGCAAGACCTTGATTGACCCGCCACTGGATACCGTCAACATCAACGACCCGCCCGCGGAATTCCTGCTCAAGCTGGGATTCAGACTGATGGTTTATCACGGATTGGAACGGCATGAGCTGGCGCCGGATTCCGTGAAGATAATCGGCGTCCCCGCGGATGTTCCCTACGACGAACGAGTGTTCCGCGTGAGCTTCGACCTCAACAACCTGTCGGTGACGGACCGGCTGGTCCTCGAAGTGCTCTCGCCGGAAGACGAGACCATAACCCACTTCAGTTTCGGGTTGCTATGAATGTGTGAGGTTCCTAACGCGACATCGCCAGCTTATTTGGCGATCGCGGCGATGGGTTCGGCTACCGTCACCGGCATGGTCACTCGGGCAGGGAACCACTGGCGAATGGCGGGGAGTGCCGCGCGCGCCGCTGCTTCCCCGGCTCGCACCAGCTCGTCGGCGCGGGCGAAGTCGTCATATCCGAAGTCGCCGATGTCGGGCTCCACTACCACGTCGGAAACCGCCTTCCACACGCCGCACATCTTGTCCTGAGCGATCGAGAAACATTGCCCGATGATGTCAAAGACATGACGCGGTCCACCCGGCTTCACCCAGCGGGCACTAAGATAGACGGAAACCACCCGCTCGGCACCCAGTTCGCGGAGAGGCGCCGCCGGCACGGCGTGTGTCAGAAGACCATCCACCAGCAGCCGGCCGTTGATGTTTACGGGCAGAAACATCCCTGGGTAGGCGCAACTGGCGCGCACCGGTTCCACCAGATTGCCATGTGTGAATACGGCAGGCTCGCCAGTCAAAATGTCTGTGGCCGCCACGGCCAGGGGAATCCGCAACTCCTCAAAGGTGTTGCAGCGCAGAACCTTGTGAAGGAAGTCCGCCATCTTGTCGTTGCTGAAGAGGCCGAAACGGGAGACCGTCCAACGGGAGAAATCCTTAAAGCGGACGAGGGAGGCGATCTCACTCAATTCCTTGGCGGAAACACCGCTGGCGTAACTGGCGCCGATCACCGATCCCACGCTGGTGCCGGCAATAAAGTCGATGGGAATTTGTTCGTCTTCAAAAACCTTGAGCACGCCGATGTGTGCCAAACCGCGAGCGAAGCCTCCGCCGAGAGCCAATCCGATCTTGGGCCGCGCCGCGATTGAGGGCGCGCTGTCCGGCTGCGCCTGGTGCTTCAATCCGCGCCCAAAGGCCTGCACCGAGCGAACGATCTTATTCAGCGGATTCTTCACATTTACACCCCTGATTGCATAACCCCAAACAAGCGATCGGTCGATTTCTAGTGCTCGCTAATCTTTACTGCCCCTAAGTGCTCGCTAATCTTTACTGCCCCTAAATGATTAGAACCGCGAGTATGGTCGCGAGTTTCACATTTAATGTTGAATCTCTGAGAAAAAGAGACGGCTTGACCGTGACCTTGGTAACCTGTGTACCTGCGGCGCCAGTCAGGAACCGGCAGCGGGGCGAAACGTCAGGAGCGGGGAAGGCACCTCTGGGCGCGTTTGGCCTCGACGCATACCGCATCATGGATAAAGAAAAAATGACACGGGAATTTTCCTCCGGTGCTGTTGTCTTGCGCCACATGAAAAGCCAATGGTGGGTAGCGGTGATTGAACCAGGCCGATCGGGCGAACCTGAAGACCGCAAAAACACCATCGCGCTGCCCAAGGGCAACATCGATTCCGGCGAAAAACCATTGGAGACGGCGGTGCGCGAAGTCCGCGAGGAGACCGGTCTCACCGTCCGGCCCGTAACCAAGCTCGGAGACATCAAGTACGTTTATGTCCGGCGGTGGTCGGACGGAGCCAAAGTATTTAAGATCGTATCGTTTTTCCTGGTGAGGTACGTGTCCGGCCATATTGGCGATATCAAGGCCACCATGCAACACGAGGTTCGGCGCGCGTATTGGCTGCCGCTCGCGAAAGCGGCCGACGGTCTGAGTTACAGCGGCGAAAAGCAGATGGCGAGGAAGGCCCTTGAATACCTCAGTGCTCACGAAAAAGAGACAAAATCCACCTTTTGACGTGGGGTTCGGATGGTTTTTGACTTGGCTTTCGAATTTCAGCACTGATTCGAGGTAGCGTTTGCTTAGGACGTCCGCCTACAAAATCAAGACCTGGTTTGACTGAATGAACGCTCATTCATTATAATTGCTTAAGGCGGAGACGATTCGGGCTTTGCCGGAGGCATGCCGGCGTCACCCTTCCGGGGGGGTTTGCTATTGCTCTGCTTCGCCTTTCTCTCACCTCTGCTAAAGGAGATGAGGAACTGCGCCTTTGAAAGGCAGACATTTGTCGATGGCGAAACACTCGGTAGTTGCCTTGTCAGGACTGCTATCATGCTCGCGGTCGGAAGACTCCTTTCTGACTGTTGCATCTCATAGCCAGGAGTCGCATCCATGAGCAACGTCGTCACCCTGACTCCCCCCAGTGCCAGCCTCGCCGTCGGCACCACCTCTGAAACCAAGCCGGTCCACAAGCGCATTAATAAAGTTGGGGTGCTGGGCGCTGGCACCATGGGCGCGCGCATTGCAGCGCATTTCGCCAACGCCGGCCTGCCTTGCGTCCTGCTGGACATGGTTCCTCCCGACGCCGCCCAAGGCGGTGACAAAGCCGCCCGTAACAAGATTGTGGCCGCGGGACTCGAGGCCGCCTTGAAATCCAAGCCCGCCGCATTCTTCGAAAAGGGGCTGGAACGGCTGGTTACCATCGGCAACTTTGATGACGACATCAAGCTGCTCGCCGACGTCGATTGGATCGTCGAGGCCGTTGCCGAGAATCTCGAGATCAAGCGTGCCCTGCTCAAAAAGGTGGAAGCCGTGCGCAAGCCGGGGAGCATTGTCACCACCAACACCAGCGGCCTGCCCGTGCACAGTATTGCCGAAGGTTTCACTGAAGATTTTCGCCGGCACTGGTTTGGCACACACTTCTTCAATCCGCCGCGCTACATGCGGCTGCTCGAGATTATTCCAACGCCCCAGACTGATCCCGCAGCCATCGAGACCGTCGCCCATTTCGGCGATCATCGTCTGGGCAAGGGAGTTGTCGCCGCCAAGGACACGCCCAACTTCATCGCCAATCGCATCGGAAACTTTTCCGGATTAAACGTCTTCCGCGTGATGCAGGCGATGGACCTGACCATCGAAGAAGTGGACGCGCTCACCGGCAGCGGTGGCTGGACCAAAGCGCCGCTGTTCCGCACCATCGATCTGGTGGGCCTGGACGTGATGGTGAGCGTGGTCAAGAACTTCTCTAGAAGCGTGAAGGACGAACGCTCCGACCTTAAGTTGCCCGAGTTTCTGGAGAAGATGATCGAGCGCAAGCTGCTGGGCGACAAGACCAAAGGTGGCTTTTACAAGAAGACCAAAGGCCCCGAGGGCCAGGAAGAACGCCTGGCCATCGACCGGAAGACCTTGGAATACCATCCCGCCGAGAAGCCTAAGTTTCCCTTGCTCGAGATGGCCAAGAACATTGAAGACATGGGCGAGCGGCTGCGTGCCATCCTCGGCGGCGATCCGCGCGACAAGGCCGCACAGTTTACCTGGACGACGCTTTCCGAGATGTGGACCTACTCGGCGAACCGTATCCCTGAGATCGCCGATACGGTGGTCGAGATCGATGCCGCCATGCGCATGGGCTTCAACTGGGAGGTCGGGCCCTTTGAGCTCTGGGACCTGGCCGGCGTGGACGAGACCGTGGCCCGTATGAAGAAGGAAGGAAAGCCGGTCGCTCCAAACGCCGAGAAACTGTTGGCTGCGGGCGGCAAGAGTTGGTACAAAGATGATCCCCTCGCCGCCTCAGGTCGCGCTTATTTCGATCTCGGAACCGGACACTACCAGCCTGTAGAGGTTCCCGAGGGCGTGTGGTCGGTGGCGGTCGCCAAGAAATCCAAAGGCGTGGTCAAGAAGAACGCTGGCGCTTCGCTGATCGACCTGGGCGATGGTGTGGGGTGCATTGAGTTTCACACCAAGATGAATGCGCTGGGCGGCGACATCGTGCAGATGGTCTCA
>DATDGP010000260.1:0-74791 GCA_036522035.1 Terriglobales bacterium | reverse complement strand
CCGGTCGCACGCTGCTCTGGTGGCGGGGTCGTGATCTGGGGAATTCCCATCGCCGACATCACCGCATTGTTGCGGAAGACGCGGCCGAAATCGTCGGTATCAGGAAAGACGTCTTCCTGCAGCGGAAGGAAGACGCCCGCGGAATCGACCAAATAAATAGTGGGGATCCGGTTTTCGATGGCGATGTTCTGGGCGCGGATGACCTTTTTGGCCGTCATCGGGAAGAATGCGCCGGCCTTGACCGTGGCGTCGTTGACGACCAGCATGAACAGCCGGCCTTGAATCCGCGCAAGGCCGGTTACAACACCCGCGGAAGGAGCACCTCCCCATTCCTCATACATCTCGTAAGCCGCGTAGAGCCCCAGTTCGAAGAACTCCGTGTCCGGATCGATCAAAAGATGAATGCGTTCCCGGGCCGTCAACCGTTTCTTGGCGTGTTGGGATTCGATTCCCCTCTCTCCGCCGCCCAAACGAATCTGTTCCTCTTCATTGCGGATCACCGACACGCGCTCGGCCATGGCGCGCATGTTCTTCTCAAAACGCGCCGAGGTGGCGTCAGCCCTACTGGTGATCTTGTTGAACGAGTCAGGCATCGCGGACTGGTTAGGTTAAATGACCGAAAGAAAACCTTGCAAACTCGAAACACCTACCACGGAGGCGGAGTCGCGGAGAAAAACCGCGGTCGCAAATCAACGCAAAATGGACAGGACTGACCCAGGACTCGATTCTCTTTTCGCTTCGTCTTTACCCTATTCGCCTCTACTCACAAGGATTCGCGGTCAAGTTACTCTGTTCTCCCGTCTCCGCGTCCCCGCGGTGAGTGTTTCGGATTAATAAAAATCGCTGCAACTTAGAAAAAACCCGCAAAATTCGCGCTTGAGCTTGCAGCGCGATTCGCGCATTTCCGAGCCGCAGTTCGGACAGACGCGGTTAGCGTCGGACTGCTCAGTGGTTGCCTCGGGGGTTGGTTTCTCCACCATAATCGGAGTGTAATCCTACCCGGACGTCGAACGCACCCGAAATGTGGCGCAGGCCACGCGGCAACAGCCGAGTACTCTGACTCATCTCATCGGGCAGCGCTGTTTCTCGGCTGGCGCTCAAGCGCACACGTTGATGAAAATCGTCGTCTTCGGCCTGACCATCTCCTCGTCCTGGGGCAACGGGCACGCGACCCCTTATCGCGCGATCCTGCGCGCCCTCGGCCGCATGGGCCACGGCGTACATTTTTATGAGAAGGATGTGGAGTACTACCGCTCCCGCCGCGATTTTGACAGCTGCGACTATTGCCGCCTCGCCTTCTATGACGATTGGTCGACCATCCGCCAAAGCGCACTCAGAGAGGCAAGGTCTGCCGATGCCGTGATCACAGCCAGCTATCTTCCCGAAGGGCAGCGCATCAACGACGAGATTCTAGACCTCGATCGTCCTCTCCGCGTTTTCTATGACCTTGACACCCCCGTCACGCTTAAGAAGCTCGAAGACGGCGGCGTTGACTACCTGCGCCGCGACGAGATTCCGGCTTTCGATCTCGTACTGTCGTTCACTGGTGGTCCCGCCCTGGATGCACTGGAGCAAACCTACGGTGCGCGCATGGCTCGCCCGCTCTACGGGTGCGTCGATCCCGACCTCTACCTGCGGGTCACCCCCCGCCCCGACTTCGCCTGCGACCTCAGTTACATGGCTACCTATTCTCCAGACCGCGAAACTCAGATGGACGAGCTGTTCCTGGAGCCGGCCCGTCGGCATGCGCGGCGCCAGTTCATGCTCGCGGGTTCCATGTATCCACGGGACCGGGAATGGCCGGCCAACGTCCGCCGCACCGATCATGTGCCACCTCACTTGCATCCTTGCTTCTACTCGTCTTCGCGCATTACCTTGAACCTCACCCGCGCGGAAATGGCCCGCAACGGCTGGTGCCCTTCCGGCCGCTTTTTCGAGGCCGCTGCTTGCGGCACGCCTCTGATCAGCGACTGGTGGGACGGACTCGACTGGTTCTTCGACGTCGTCCGCGACATCCGCGTAGTCTCCCGCGCCGAGCACGTCTCCCAGGCCCTCGACATGTCCAGCGCAGAACTTCAATCCCTGGCCACGCACGCTCGTCAGCGCACCCTCGACGATCACACCGGCCAGGTTCGTGCCCGGCAACTGCTCGAATACTTCGATCAAGCACGGGTGACAACTTCAGCGCTCAGGAACGACGCAGATTCATGATCGGCATCATTCCCGCCGCCGGCGCAGGACAACGCATCCAGCCCTTAGGGTGTTCCAAGGAGCTTCTGCCTGTTGGCTCCCGTCTGGTCGACGGTGTTGAGCGTCCCAAAGCCGTCTCCGAATATCTTGTCGAGCGCATGATCGCTGCCGGCGCCACCCAGATCTGCATGGTCATCTCCGCCGAGAAGACCGACATCGTCAAGTACTACGCCGAACGCGAGTATGCTGCCGAGATCTTCTACACCGTCCAGCGCCAGCCGCGCGGCCTGTGCGACGCCATCTTCCGAGCCGCTCCTTTTGCCCGCCGCCATGATAAAGTGCTGATCGGCCTGCCCGACACCATCTGGTTCCCCGAGAATGCCTACTTGCCGGCACTCGACTTCGCCGATTGTGACGTCAACCTGGTCCTCTTTCCCGTCAACGATCCTTCCGTATTCGACGCCGTTCTCGTCGACGAGCTCGGGTATGTTCAGGAAGTCCAGGTCAAGAAGCCGCAGCCCGCGTCGCACTGCATCTGGGGCGCGATTGCAACGACCGGCGAATGTTTCTACCAGCTCAAACTATTGTGGGAATCGCGTCGACCTAGGGACGAGTATCTGGGGGATCTGCTGAACGCGTTTCTCGCCACAGGGCGCGTCGCCCGCGGCCGGCATTGCGGCAGAATTTATATGGATGTGGGGACGCTCGAAGGTTATCGCGCTGCGCAAGACTTCCTCCGGGCCAACTCGCGGCCGGTCGCAGTGTGATCAGCTGTTGGCACGCAGGATATCGCGAATCTCGCGATTGATTCGCGCGCAATCGCGTCCGGCTTTGTCCACCAGATCCGCCCACTTCCTGGCATCTTGTTCCAGCTGCACCTGCGCCAGCAGGTAAGAGGCCTGTAGGACCGTCTCAATCGAATTGCTCAGATCATGCGCCAGGGCCCGCAATTTGGCGTTGGTCTCGGCCGGAATCTTAGCCGTGGCTTCCATCTTTGGTTGCGCGCTCATTTGTCTTCCCCCGCCGCTGAATTACCTAGGACCCTTAGGCCCATCTTACTCCCGGCTCAACCCTTGGACGCAAACGGCAGCCAAATAGTTTTCCGATCTGCCCGACCTCCGGAGATGACCATGGCGCAGTCGATTGTGCTCGATCACCAGTCGGCCTCTTTCCTTGGGCCTCGGCACCTCCCTTCGATCTCGATCGCTCACGATCTCATTGACGCGAGGCTCGATGATTCGGCGATCCGATGGCCGCGATGATCCGATGACCCGAATTACCTAGTTCTCCTCATTCCAATCCTCCTAACCCCCTATAGGGCGAAAAGCAGCGGCAATACCGGTCGTTTCGCTGAGTGTGACGCCGACACCCGTCCCCTAGAATCTCTGCAGTCCACACAACTCAACGCTCGTTGATGAGCAGTATCCGTCGTCCGCGCGACGACGGCTTTCCGGGGTATCCATTGAAAAAACTCAATCGGTTTCATGTTCTTCTCATGCTCTTGGTGTCTTCGGTCGCGGCTTTCGCGGCCACACCCTTTGCGCCGACCACCACGCTGGCGGCGGAGACCGGCAACAACACTAGCGCGGCAGCCAGCTTCACGACGCAATCGAACGGTAATATCGGTGGCGCCAATATCAGCAAGGTACCCATGCGTACTCTGCTTTATCCTGGCTCCACAAGCAAGATCTACGCCCATTTCGTTCCCTGGTTTGGCTTTGGCGATCACATGAACGTTGGTTACACCTCAAATGATGTCGCCCAAGTTCAAAAGCAGGTCGCCGACATGCTCAGCCGCGGCTTCGACGGGGTCGTGATCGACTGGTACGGCCGAGGTACCCTGAATCACAACTTCGTTTACTACGACCAAGCGACCCAGGACATCATGCACGAAGCCGAAGCCCATCCCGGGTTCACCTTCGCCGTCATGGAGGACGTGGGCGCCATCAAGACCTGCGCTACCACCGCCGGGTGCAACTACACCCAGATGATGATCGACGACCTCAACTACGCCAACACCACCTACTGGAATTCGCCGGCCTATTTGCATTACAACGGCCGCCCGGTAGTCTATTTTTTCGGCGAAGAAGCATACACAATCGACTGGAACCTGGTGCGCAACTCGGTCGCCGGGAATCCTGAGTTCATCTTCCGCAACCCAGGCGGGTTCAACTACCCCCAGGCGAACGGCGGATACTCATGGGTCGAGCCCACTACCGCGGGCATGACCTACCTCGACGGTTACTACGCCGCGGCGCTCACACTCCCCACCGAATATTCGACTGGCTCCGCGTACAAGGGCTTCAATGACTCTCTGGCCGCGTGGACCGCGCACCGCACCACCGCACAGAACTGCGGGCAGACCTGGCTGACCAGCGTGGCCGAAGCCGGCAAGTATTACTCGAGCACAAACCAGATGTTCGGCGTCCAGCTCGTAACCTGGAACGATTATGAGGAAGGCACCGAGATCGAGACCGGAATCGACAACTGCGTGGCCGTCAACGCTTCAATTTCCGGCACCAAGGTTTCGTGGAACATCACCGGGCAGATGAGTACAGTCGATCATTTCTCTGTCTACGCCTCTGAGGACAATCAGAACCTGATGTGGCTGGCTGATGAAGCCACCACGGTTACTTCCGTCGACCTCGCTCAGTTCGGCCTGCCCGCCGGAAACTACACGGTGTTCGTGAAGGCTACGGGCAAACCGTCGATGACCAACAAAATGTCCAATGGTACGCAGGTGACGCTGGCCGCCGGAACCCCGGCGGCCCCACCCGCGCCTACCCCCTCGGGTAGCGCCATCGCTATCACCGCCCCTTCAGGCAGCGCCGCCACGATTAAAGCCGGGCAGACGGCCAACTTCGCGCTTCAAGTCGCCGCGAACGGATCGCCGGCCAGCGTCACCGTCACATGCACTGGTGCGCCACCGAAGGGCGCCTGCAACGTGCCTGCCGCAGCCTTCAACGTGACGCCGGGAACGCCCGCGCCGCTTTCAGTCAGCGTAAGCACCAGCGCGAATGCCGAGGCCCTTCCAGGGCCGTCGAGTAAGCATGCTCCACCGCGCGGCCTACTGCCGGTGGCGGCGATGTTCTCCATGGCTTCGATGATGGCCTTTTTCTTTGGAGGTAAGCAGCGGCTTTTGGGTAATTGCCGGGTGCGCTTGATTGCTAATCGCGAAGTGCCAATCGCTCGTCTCCGCCAGTTAGCTCTCGCTGCACCCGTGGTACTTCTGGCTGGCCTGGCTCTGACCGGCTGCGGCGGCAGCGTGCAGAAGAATCCCAACAGCCCAACTCCGCCTTATAGCGGAACTCCCATCAACACCTACACGCTGACCGTGACTGCCACTTCGGGAAGCACCGCACAAAGCCAACAGTTGACCGTCACCGTGCAGTAAACGAACCGGAGCTCGCCGCTGCTGAACACGGATCTCACTGATTCGTACCCATCCCGATCAGTGACATCAGTGTGGTCGGCGGTGAGCTTTTCCCTTTCTCCTAGGCAAGTAGATCTCGTGAGTCTGCTTTCGCCGGCCCGCAGGAATGCTACGCGGCGGCCCACAGTAGCGCGAAGCGTTGAAGTTCGCTTCCGCCCCATCACGCTGGGCGTTCACTGACCTTCCCATACAAACGCGTCAAACCTTCGGCGCGTCTCGAAGCCCAGGCGACGGTAGAGGTCTACGGCCTTGTAATTGGCTTCGGTGACGGTCAGGCTGAGAGCGGAGAAACGTCGCGAACGCAGCTCCTGGGAGCAGAGGCCGACGAGGGTTTCTCCGATTATGCGGCCGCGGTGTTCGGGCACGACGCAGACCTGGGTCACGTGACCTACGTCTTCGCGAACGCGGGAGCAGAGAAGCAGGCCGACGATGGAGCGCGAGGGGCGATGCACAGCCACGAACGAAGAATGGGCGTCGAACATACCGCAACCGGGAAAGCGCACGATGTTGTTGAGGAACCGCAAAGACCCATTAAGGCTGCGGTACTGGTCGTTGATCTCCGAATCGATGTGACCGCGGTAGCACGTGGTAATGACCGACGCGACGGGCTGGAAATCATGATCGAGCCAGCGGCGGAAGTCGATATCCGGGTACTCGCCGATCTCCGGCTCGGCCCCACCGCTGGTGAACGGCAAGACCATGAACAGCCGGGGATACTGGCGAAAGCCTTCTTCAACGAATGGAGCCGCGAGCGCACCCGACTCGTGCGGCAAAAGCTGGGCCTCGATGCGTTGCACACCGGGCGAACGCTGCAGCGTGGCGATAACATGGGTCGCCAGACGCGACTCGACGGTCTCGCCAGCAGCTGCAGATTCATAGGGCATGCGTATCGAACCATCGGCATAGAGGTCTCCGATCACACCCTTGGTGCCCTCGTAGACGAAAAACGCGTAGCCGCCGATTCGTCCGTTCTCTACAGCCGCATAGCCGGGCAGAATTTTGGAGTCCACATAACGCAGGATCATCTCTGCCGAGGAGCGGTAGTCCCAGGACATGAGTTGCGCCCAAAGGCGGGTCTCGTTCTCCAGCAACGGCCGCAGATGTTGCGAGCTGAAGTGCCGGAGATCGAGAATCTCTACGCCAAATGGGGGCGGTGTGCGGTGTGTTTCAATCGGGGTATGAAGGCCCATGACTAAAAACTTCCCTGTGCCAGCGCCCTATTCAGGCTTTTAAACTACACCGGCTGCGAGGTACGAGTCTAGACCGCGCTCCAGGATTGGCCAAGCCGGGATTGTACCTGAGAATCAAGGCAGTAAGAACCCGCCACGACACTTGCTGTTACGTCGTTCGATTGGGATCGCTGGCGGACTCACCTGTCCGCTATCACTTACTTAGACACCAGAAAGAACTCCAGGTGTTGCGGAGGATAGCCGCCCAGATGGAGCACCTGCCGGGGCGCGACCACAGCTTCTAGAGCGCTAAGACTTCCCTCAGGGGCCACCACCACATGCTCCCCCGCGGGCACGCCGTGGCTCAGGTCGCTGGGGCCTCCGCCCTCGTAGTAACCGACCGACTGGTTGCGGTAGAAATCGAGACCGTAGGCAACCTCGCGCTTCACGTTGAAAACGGCCACCGGCGCATGTTCGGCGACTCCCAGCTGGCGCATACGCTCGCTGATGCCGGCGCTCAGGGCCCGCTCGGAGAGCGCGCCGTCAAGCACCGTAGAAGCGCTCTTGAGTAAGAAAGCCATGGCCAGCACCACGGGAAGCAGCGTAGCGAGATAAAGAAGCCGCCGGCCGCGTTTGCGGATCATCAGCAAGACGGCCACGGCGATCACGCCGCTGATCACCGCGATGAGGTTGCGCGTTCGTTCTGGCACCGGCTCCCGCAACAAGCGCCAGGGTACCAGGAGCGCCACGGCCATGATTGCGCCCGAAAGCAGTGAATGCAGCATCACCTGAATTCGCGAGAACGCAGGACGGCGATGGATGTAATCGGCGGCCAAGACCGCGACCGGCGGAATCGCAGGAAGAATGTAGCCCGGCAGCTTGGAGCGCGAGATGCTGAAGAAGACGACCGGCACAGTGATCCAGACAAAGAGAAAAACCGGGAGATCGTCGGGGACTGCTGCGGACTCCACAGAGAGCGAGTTGTTATTGATGGGGGACGCAGCAGCCAGACCGAGCGGCGTGGGCGCAGCAGCGAGCTCGGCGTAACTTGCCCCGCTACCGGCGCGGATCCGCTTCCACAGGTCGCGCGCCGCGTCTACCAGTGCGGGAATCGTAAAACATACCCAAGGCAGCGTTGCCAGCAGGAAGACCGGAATGTAATACCAGAACGGCTGCGAATGCCGGTAGAGATTGGTGCCAAATCGCTCCAGGTTGTGCTCGATGAAGAACACACGGTAGAACGTCGGTACTTTCATCTGAATCGCGACGTACCAGGGCATAACGACCACAGCAAACAACCCAAGGCCGGGCAGCCACAGACTCCGGGAAAAAACCCTGGCGTCGCGATGCAGCAGAGAGTAGGCCGCTACGATGAGCACCGCAAGCGCCGGCGCCACCGGGCCTTTCGCCAGGACTCCGAAACCCAGAAGAACATAGAAGATCGCCAGCCATAACCGCCGGCCGTTCTGCCGCCACGTCCACCAGCAGAGCAGCGCTACAGAGAAGGTCGCCGAGAGCAGCATATCGGTGGAAGCGGCGCGCGCAAAGGCGATCACACCCGCGGAAGAGGCCGCGATCAGTGCGGCGTCAAGTTCGCTGCCCGGGCGAAATCGGCGCACGAAAAAGAAGATGCAAAGCACCATGATCGTGGCGTGGAAAGCTGCCGGCAAGCGCGCGGCCCAATCTTCGACGCCGAGGAATCTGAAACTGGCCATTACTTTCCAGTACAGAAAAATAGGCTTCTCCAGCCATGGCGTTCCGTTCAAGGTGGGAACAATCCAGTCGTGGCGGGCCAGCATCTCGCGGGCGATCTGGGCATAGCGCGGCTCGTCTGCGCCCACCAAGCCGAACGCCCCCAGTCCAAAGAAGAACAGGAAGGCACACACTGCGGTGGCGACTGCCACCTCCAGAACCGTAAGGCGGGTGCGATCGGTCATAGGGCCGAGCTCCGCTCGAAGCCGTGGTGTAACTCTCGCGCGTAAGGTGTAGTTCGCGGCATGGGTTTCAGCTCACGGGTGGGATGCGGCCGCGCAGTTCGCCGAGAACCAGCTCTTCGGCATGGCTAAGCGGACCAGCGGTGGAAAACCCGGCAGCGCATCCGTGGCCGCCGCCGCCGTATTTTTCGGCGAGATCAGCCACATTAACCGCGCCTTTGCTGCGGATGCTCACGCGTACCCGCTCGGCGCCGGTTTCGCGGAAAAACGCCGCAACCTCCACGCCGGCGATACCCAGAGCATAGTTCACCAGGCCTTCACAATCTTCGTCGAGAGCGCCGCAGCGGTCCATATCTTCGCGCGTCACCGACATCCAGGTCATCGCGCCCTCGCGGTGCAGCCCTGAGAGGGCCGCACCCAGCAGGCGCATCTTGGAGGTCGGGCTGGAGAAGTAAACACTCTGCGCGATTCGGACCGGTTCAGCACCTTGCTCCACCAGTCGCTTGGCTAGCTCGAACGTGTGGGCATTGGTGGGCGCATAGCTGAACGCGCCGGTGTCGGTGAGCACCGCGGTGTAGAGACAGGTGGCGATGTCGGGCGTAATCTTCACCGCCGCAGCCTGGGCCAGGCAGAAGACCATCTCGGCGACCGCGCAAGCGCTGGGATCGATCCAGTTGACGTGAGCAAAAGGTTTGGAGGTTGGATGATGATCAATGTTGATGAGGAAGTGATTCTCGAGGCCCTGGAGTCGAGTGCGGGTCACGCTGTCGCACTCCAGTATGATGGCGGCGTCGTATTTACCGTTGACCTCGGAGGCGCGGCGGATGGTGTCGGCGAAGGGCACCGGCTTATAGATAACCGGGACCGCGTCGCCGAAAATGACCTCAGCGGTCTTGCCCATGCGTCGCAGGATCTGAGCCAGAGCCAGCGCGGAACCGATGGCGTCGCCGTCGGGACGGGTGTGCGACGTCACCAGAAAATGCCCACGCCGCTGGATGTGCTCTAAAACTTGATCGAGCTGGTCCATGGTCTCTGCTTCGGTCCCAATCTATGTTATTTTCTGCGTTTCTTGATGCGGCCCAAAATCTCATCGATCCTGGCGCCGTATTCCTCAGAACGGTCCAGGACGAAGCTTAGCTCCGGGAGGTGGCGCACGCCCAGGCGCTCCAGCAGCTCATGCCGAATGTAGCCGCTGGCCGCATTAATGGCCTTGAGCGTCTCGCGGCCCTCGCGCTCGTCCCCTTGCACCTGGAGGAAGACGCGCGCTCTCTTGCCGTCCGGCGAGAGCACAATCTCGGTCACGGTGCACAGGCCGATCTTCGGATCGCCCAGCTCGCCCTCGATGATGGCGCCAATCTCTTCCTTGAGCGCCTCGCCTACCCGCTCCAGGTGATGTTGTTTGCCACGCTGCTCCGGCATTCTTACAACCAAAGAAAACCCTTGAGAATATCAGATAGGGAGCGTAGGCGGTAGCCGGAGAGATTGGGTGATCGGGAGATCGGGTCATTCCGACTCGTCTAGCTTTCGAGGTAGTCCAGAAACGAATCCACCACCTCGGCCCCTGCGTTATTGGCCAGGCGAACGACTTCGCGCTCCACGTTGCGCATCAGGCCCTCCAGGTAGTCGCGGGAATCGGAGATGCTGACGACACCCAGCGTAGCGCGCTGCCAGAGGTCGGTGCCCTCAATCTCGGCAACCGAAATGTTGAAGGAGTTCCGCAGACGATCTTTCACGCTACGAAGTACCCGGCGCTTGTCCTTGAGGGAATGTGCGGTTTCGATCCGCAACTCGAGAGTGAGGTAGGCGATGGGCACGACTAGTCGGCGCCGAACATCGGAAAGAGCTTACCGCGGATCAATGCGGATCACGCAGATTTCAGCAATTTCATGGCTCTTGATGGCAGCCAGGCGAGCCACAGAGTTCGTCAAACTTGCCTTTCACGGTAGCTCCAATCGTAGTTGCCGCAGGCAGCGACACCACGACCCGAAGGGGTACGCTGACGTACTTTTTCACCCGGTAGTCGAGAGGAACTCGGCTCCAGGATCGGCTTTCTGGGGTGCGGGGCTATGATGGCTAGGGTTTGGTGCGGAGGTGCAGCATGCCATCTGCGAGAGGGAAATCCGCTCCCGGTTACGATGTTCATCCCGGTGTGGCGATGGTCCAAAACATCATGGCCGGCATGAAACAGAAGACCGGGCGCACGGTTGAAGAATGGATCCAGCTGATCGAAAGGCAGGCTCCTGCCGGCGAGAAGGAGCGCCGCGCCTGGCTCAAGGCAAAACACGGCCTGGGGATGAACTATTCCTGGTGGCTCGCCGAACAATCTATGGGTAAGGGCAATGAGGGCAGCCCCGAGAATTATCTGAAACAGGCGGAACAATATGTGGCAAAAATGTTCTCCGGTGCCAAGGCTGGGCTACGCCCCATCTACGACGATCTGCTCAAGCTGGGCAGAAGCATGGGCGACGACGTGAAGGTTTGCCCCTGCCAGACTATCGTGCCCTTCTACCGCAAGCACGTGTTCGCCCAGATCAAGCCCGCCACCCAGACGCGCATCGACCTGGGATTAGCGCTCAAAGACATCAAGGTTTCTAGACGCCTGATCGATACCGGAGGCTTCGAGAAAAGGGACCGAATCACGCGCCGCATCGAGATCGCGTCGCTCGCGGATATCGATGACGAGGTCAAGAAGTGGATGAAGAAGGCGTACGAGATGGATGTGTAGCGCATCGTGCGGTGAGGGCAGCGACTTTCACCACCTGATCACGCGGCGATTCAAGGGCGCCGACCCGCGTGTTTCAAAAGTGGAAAGGATTTCACAGCACACGGCAATCAAATGAAGCGGCTGGGGCCTAGAGACAGAAACGAAGAGGCCGTCCGGCAACTGTGGACGGCCTCTTCTTTCAAGGGAGAATAGTTCCAACGGAGGTTCACTAAAAACCATCAGAACTTTCTGGCAAAAATCTTAAGAGCGGCTGAAAGCCAGTGTCAAGGAATTTCTCTAGAATAAACGCCTTTGTTTTCAACATCTTACGCAATCCATCAACATTTCCCCCAAAGTGACAAAAAATGTCATTTTGGACTAGGGAACATATTAACACTATCTTTTTCAGGGGCTTAGCGAGGACCACGCAGATTCAGGCTAACGATTTCCACCTCTTCTTTGCGGTCGAAGCCTCGATTGGGGAAGAGTTTCCTCGCCACCACCCGGAAGCCACCGAACACGATTCCGAAGATCAGACCACCGGCAAGGAAAATCACCATCAAGGTAAGTAGTGCGACGATGAAGCCGTAACGATCAGCATCTGGCTTGGGCCGGGGCATGGTTGGCGTGACATCCGCGTCATAATTAACCGAAGCCAGCAAAGACTCAGCCTCAGCTTGCGGGATGCTGCCATTCACCGCGGCCAAAAGAGGTCCACTGCGCCGGAAGTAGAAGGGTCCGCCGGGCAGATTTGCGGCTTGCCATGCGCGCAGACGTTCCGCCGCGATCTGCGGTGTTGGATATTCGATCAAGGTCATGCCGGCTTCGCCGTTGGAGCTGCGATAGCGCGCATACACGATGTCAGGACCTTTGCTGAAATCGACCAGGCTCGCAGGTATCGGTACCCCGGAGCGTTCGAGAGCGACGGGACCCATGATGTAGCGTTCTGTGTTCGGCAAACGCGACTGGCGCGGCAAATTGTTGGGCACGGAAGGAAGAGCTGAGACTCTACCACCGGGCTTTGGCAACGCCTCCGCCAAAGCGCGCAGATCAGCCGCTGACATCGCGGTGACCCGCTCCAGGGTCACGTCCACCAGGATGTTGCCGCGGAAGAACAGAATTCGCGAGTTGTTGGAGGCGGCTCCATCCCCGATCTGCTCGGTCTGCATCTGCGGCTGGGTGTAGAAGGTATAAGCGCCCCAGGCCCCACTCGCGTTCTCGAATCGGGCTGCTTTGACGTCCATCCTGCGGCCATTGCGGGTATACGTGGCGGTTTCAAAATCGGTGAATCCGTATTCCTTGAGCACGGAGAAATCCGCGGGGTCAATGACGGCAGGATCGGAATCAATCTTCACACTGGCTGGTGAGAGTTCCCACCCGTTGAAGACGGACGGCAGAAACTTCGGCTCCGCGGCCAGAGCGCTGACCGTCGCGAGCAGGAGAACGACCAGGATGCTCTTGATTGGTTTGTCCATGGGATCGAAATGCGCCGCTAAAATCATTAGACACCAAATCGAGTCGATGTGTCCGGCTGGAAAACCAACCCGAGCTGGGCAGACTTTGGCAATCCTGGGTCATCCGGCAAAGGTCGCAGAACCAGAGACACCACGATAGCGGCGAAAACCGGCCTGTGCACGATGCTAAACTAGGAACAGAATGGCTCTGATCAAACGCAGGAAGAGCGTAGCTGCTCTTATCGGGAACGTGCGCGTAGGCGGCGACGCGCCGGTGGTCGTGCAGTCCATGACCAACACTGACACCGCCGACGCCCCCGGAACCATCGAGCAGGTCGCGCAATTGGCCCGGGCCGGTTCTGAGTTGGTTCGCGTAACCGTCAACAATGACGCTGCGGCCAAGGCGCTGCCAGCTATCGTCGAAGGCCTGGAGAAGCAGAACGTCCGCGTGCCCATCATCGGCGACTTTCATTACAACGGCCACCTCCTGCTGACCAAATATCCGGAATGCGCTCAGGCATTGGCCAAATACCGCATCAATCCCGGCAACGTCAGCGTGGGCCGTAAGGACGACAACAATTTCCGGGCCATGATCGAAGTGGCTATCAAGAATCGTAAGCCAGTACGGATCGGCGTGAACTGGGGATCGCTTGATCAGCAGCTGCTCACGCGCATGATGGAAGAGAACTCACGCCTGTCCGATTCTAAAGACGCGCGCGAGGTCACGATGGAAGCCATGGTGGTAAGCGCGCTGCGCTCCGCAGAGATCGCCGAAGATACCGGTCTACCGCATGATTTCATCCTGCTGAGCGCCAAAGTCAGCGGCGTACAAGACCTGATCGACGTGTACCGCAACCTGGCCGCGCGTTGCGATTACCCGCTGCACCTGGGTTTGACGGAAGCCGGCATGGGTGCCCGCGGCATCGTGGGCAGCACCGCGGGACTAGCGGTGCTGCTGCAGGATGGCATTGGCGATACTATCCGGGTTTCGCTGACGCCGCCGCCGAACGGCGTCCGCGCTGAAGAGGTCATTGTCGCCCAGCAGATTCTGCAGTCGCTCGGAATTCGCAGCTTCACCCCGCAGGTCACGGCTTGTCCGGGCTGCGGCCGCACTACCAGTAGTTTCTTCCAGGAGATGGCGGAGCAGATTCAATCCTACCTGCGCACCAACATGGCGGTGTGGAAAGAGAAGTATCCCGGCGTGGAGGAGCTGAAGCTCGCGGTGATGGGCTGCGTGGTCAACGGGCCCGGCGAATCCAAACACGCCAACATCGGGATTTCACTCCCCGGCACTTTCGAAGAGCCGAAAGCGCCTGTATTTGTTGACGGACGGCTGATGACCACGCTGAAGGGCGACCGGATCGTCGCCGAGTTTATCGAGATCCTGAACCAGTACGTAGATTCGCGTTACGGCTCAGGATCGGGCCAGACGGCTGAGGGAGTAGCGGTGCGCGCGTAGCTTTCGAAGTGGATTTCGAACAGAAGCGGATTGACCTCGCCCGCTTATGACGCCAACACTCCATAACTAATAGCCAGCCACACGCCGAATCCCACGGCCAACATCAGCAACCGCACGGAAAATCTGTCAATCACGTTGTTCCATTTCGCGTCCACAATAGCCTCCTCAATTCTTGCTTTTGATCTTTGTCTTCTGCTTCCTTTGACGTCCCGATTACTGCTTGGTTAACACTAAATACGCGTGAGAGTGATTTTGGTTCCCGATTTCGCATTAAAAATTCTTTACATGTTTTCGTGCTACCGGTCGGCCCTTTCAGGCGTCTTATAGATAATTCATTCTTTTCTCTCTCACCCTGATGGGTGCGAAAAGCGGATCGTCCTCTTTCGCGCCCCCAGGGTGCAAGACTTCCCAAATTCGACTTCGAGTAACACTCTTCAGCAATCTCTTCACGCACGATGTCGTACGATCACGGCGATTTGATTTTCGGCTTCGCTCAGAATGGATTCTGGTTCTTTCAGTTGTCTGGTTTTCTTAATCGGCGACAGAGAAGAATTGCAGGCGGGGCGAACCTACGAAACCGGCACCCTTTCGGGAAGGGGCGAGGCCGGAGCTGGTTGCGGTGCCAGAGGCAGTTCGATGGTTACCTGCAGGCCCCCGGCAACGTTTTCCGCGCGAATGGAGCCGTTATGCAATCTCACCGTGCGCTCGGCGATGGAGAGTCCCAAGCCGACGCCGCCACTCCAGCGTTCTCGGGCTTCACTCACGCGGTAGAAGGGCTCAAAGATGTGTTCCAGCTCCGATTCGGGGACGCCGGGTCCGTGGTCGCGCACCGTGAGCACCGCTGTGTCCAAACTCCATCGCAAGGTGACCTCCACGGACGTGTGAGCTGCCGTGTAGCGTATGGCGTTGCGGATGATGTTTTCGATGGCGCTGCGCAGCAGCTCGGACGAACCGCGCACGCGGCATCGCTCCAGCTCCATGGCGCGCACGGACTTCTCGAGCGGCCTAGCTTCAAAGTCGGCATCATCGATGACCTGCTGCACCAGTTCTTCCAGGGCCACGGTCTCCGGAGGTACCCGTTCAGCTCCGCTCTCTAGACGTGTGATAGTGAGCAGCTGTCCAACCAGCTTATTGACACGCTCCGCTTCCTGCTCGATGCGGTCGAGCGCGGTGGTAGCGCGGCCGCTGCTGTTGCGGCGGGCCAGTTCCAGGGCTACAGTCAGGCGAGCCAGGGGCGAGCGCAGCTCATGCGAAATATCGGCCAGCAGGCGCTTCTGCGCCGCGATGAGGGCGGCAATCTGCTCGGCCATGTGATCGAACTCTCGCCCCAGATCGGCGAGTTCGTCGCGTCGGCCCCCGAGTTCGGGCGAGACTCGTGCTTCCAGGTTGCCTTCGGCGAAGGCTTGCACGGTGGATCTAAGTTTCTTGAGCGGCGAAGTCAGGTAGAGTGCGAGTACGTAGGAAAGCAGCCCCGAAAGGATGATAGCGATCAGAGTACCCAGTGGCGGTATAGGGCGTGGAACGTAGGGCTGGCGCAGCCGCAGAACGAAGACATAGGTCTTTCCGCTCGGAGCCACCACCGGGCGGCCCCAAGTAAGCCGGCCCAGGCCGTTCACGCGGGCCAAGTGTTGTTGGGTACCCTGGATTTCGCTGGCCAGGCTAGCGGATTCTTCCGATGGACGCGGCGCAGTCAACGGCTGGCCGCTCGCGTCGAACAAATGGATCTCCGATCCGGCTTCCTTCAAGGAGCGGGCCGCGTACTGCTCGAAAGCCTGCGGGCCTTCCCGGTCATAAACCTGGACAGCGGATTCGGCGTAAAGATTAAGGGCTTCGCCGAAGGCGCCGCGATTCCTTTCCGGATTGGGTTCGGATCCACTGCGGACCCAAAGTGAGAGATTGAGCGCCACGATCACGAGCGCAGCCATCAGCCAGAAACAGATGAACAGCTTGAAGAAGACGCTGTGGAATCTCACGGCTGCTCCCCCGGAAGCAGGTACACATATCCGCTACCACGGATGGCTTTGATCCGCTCCTGATCGCCGTCATAGGGACCCAACTTGCGGCGCAGGTTGCTGACGTGGACGTCGATGCTGCGGTCCATGGCCGACATGGGCCGGCCCAGCGCCGCCTGCGTCAGGTCTTCACGGCTGATGATCTTGCCCGGGCTGCGTAGGAAAGTGTAGAGCAAATCGAACTCGGCTCCGGTGAGCGTCACCGCTTGTCCGCCGCAAACCACGCTCCGCGATTCCGGGTGCAGCTCCACGTCGGCAAGATGCAGCGGATGGCCGGAAGGCACGCCGGTCGCACTGGTGCGGCGCAGGATGGCGCGCAAACGAGCCACAAGTTCGCGCGGATTAAAGGGTTTGGGAAGATAATCGTCAGCGCCGAGCTCAAGTCCCAGGATCCGATCGAGCTCGCTGCCGCGGGCGGTCAACATCAACACCGGCACGGAGCTCTTCTGTCGCAATTGTTTGAGGACGTCGAGACCGCTCATGCCCGGCAGCATCACGTCGAGCACCACGACTGCAGGATGGTTGGAGAGCGCTTTCTCCAGGCCGCTGGGACCATCGTGCGCAGCTTCCAGCCGGAGCTGCTCACTCTGCAGATACTCCTCCAGCAGTTTACTCAGCTCGGTGTCGTCGTCAATGAGCAGGACAGAGGTCATGTTTTTTAAACATATACCCGGCTTGCAAACGGACCGGGTTAAGAAGTGTGAAGCCTCTTTGGTGGCGAAATTAACAACTCATTACCTTCATTCCATGCGCCCTGGGTTAACACTATAAGCAGATCAAACCTGGTTGAGCGGCAAGTGCCAAAGACCAGGCGAGAGTGCTGCCGTTGGGATTTTAAAAGGAGTTGAGTAATGCGCCAAAAGTTTTTCATCGTGACTGCGTTGGTCCTGGCCCTGGCAGCTGGCCTGACCGCAGCAGACGTTAATCAGCAGGCCAGCAATAAGAACCGCCACCATGGTTTGATGCTTGCTCGCCTGACCCAGGAGCTCAACCTGAGCCCGGATCAGCAGACCCAAATCAAGACCATTCTCGAGACGCAGAAAGCCAAGCTGCAGCCGCTCCGGCAGCAGCTGCGCCAGAATCGCATCGCGGAGAACAGCAACACGACCGGCGCTTTTGACGAAGCCCAGGTACGTGCCTTCGCCGCAAAGCAGTCCCAGATTATGACCGAACTTACCGTCGATCGAGAACGGACAAAGTCTCAGATACTCGCGGTACTGAATCCCGATCAGCGCGTCAAGGCCCTAGCCTTGATGCAGCAGCGCGGGCTGCATCACCACCACCGCAAAAGCATGCAAAGTCAGCAGCCGGCTGGATAACAAGTTCTCCTTCAATCCTCCCTCCAGAGGTTGGGGCGGCAGCAATGCCGCCCGTTTTTTTGCCTAAGGCCTACCACGGGAGGCGCGAGGAACGGCAGAGTCTTCCGCCGCGAAGATCGCGAAGAGAAACAAACAACAACCTGAATCAGCTTGCCGCGCTTGAGCGTTTTCGCATACAACTCTTGCGATGTGGCTTGGTCTTAATTCGCACTTTTCGCGGGGCGCAGCAGAGCCTGCTGGCTATCTTCCGCGTCTCCGTGTGCCTTCGCGGTAGATGTTTTTCGTCCTGCTAGAATAAAGACCGATGCCAACTGGCTCCGAAATCCGCGAGCAATTCCTTCGCTTCTTTGAAAACAAAGGGCATAAGCGTGTGCACTCAGCGTCGCTGGTGCCGGCCAACGATCCGACTCTATTGTTCACCAACGCCGGCATGAACCAGTTCAAGGACACCTTTTTGGGCTCCGAGCCACGCGATTATGCCCGCGCCACGAGCTCGCAGAAGTGCGTCCGCGCAGGAGGCAAGCACAACGACCTCGAAAACGTTGGCTTCACCAAGCGCCACCATACCTTCTTCGAGATGCTGGGAAACTTCAGCTTTGGCGATTACTTTAAACGCGACGCCATAGCCTATGCCTGGGAGCTGGTCACATCCCAGGAATGGTTTGGAGTGGACAAGGATAAGCTTTACTGCACCATTTTCAAGGGCGAAGAGGGCGTTC
The DNA here is from genome assembly GCA_036522035.1 of Terriglobales bacterium. Lineage (GTDB taxonomy): Bacteria > Acidobacteriota > Terriglobia > Terriglobales > Acidobacteriaceae > Angelobacter. Next base: position 56,398 of record DATDGP010000260.1, on the reverse strand, counting down.
CGCGCGACGACGAAGCCGAACAACTATGGCTCCATGTGGGCATGCCCAAAAACAGGATTTTCGCCATGGGCATGGAGGACAACTTCTGGCAGATGGGCGAGACTGGTCCCTGTGGACCGTGCAGTGAGATCTATTACGATCTGGGCCCTGCCGCCTCCGACGAAGGCCACGCGGATTGCAAATTCCCTTGCGAATGCGGCCGCTACACAGAGTTCTGGAACCTAGTGTTCATGCAGTTTGATCGCGACGCACAGGGCACGCTCAATTCTCTGCCTAAGCCCTCCATCGACACCGGTATGGGGCTGGAACGGATCGCCGCCATTCTCCAAGGAGTGCCTTCGAACTACGACACCGACCTTTTCACGTCGCTGATCCAGCGGGCGGCGGAATTGACGGGGACGAACCTCAAGAGGGAATTGGCTTCCGAGGACAAGTCCCGCTCGTCGGCGGCATCGCTGCGCGTGATCGCCGACCACGCTCGCGCCACCACCTTTCTGATCTCCGATGGCGTTCTTCCCGCCAACGAAGGCCGCGGTTACGTGCTACGCAAGATTCTGCGTCGTGGCATCCGTCACGGCCGCCTTCTCGGTGCCGCTAAGCCGTTTATGTTTGAGATGGTGTTCGCTGTGCGCGACCTCATGAAAGACGCGTATCCGGAGATCTCCGGCTCCGCCGAGCGGGTGTCCAAAGTCGTTCACGACGAGGAGTGCCGCTTTGCCCACACACTCGACGCGGGCCTGGCGCGTCTGGAGGCTGATCTTCAGGAGTTGCGGCGCAAGCAGGCGGACTCGCAACGCATTCTGTCTTCGAGCGATCCACTGGGGCATTTCGAGATTACGCAGGCCGAGCTTGCTCAGCACCAGTACCAAGTCGCCAACGGGATGCGCTATCGCGGCGACCATGCGTTCAAGCTCTACGATACTTTTGGCCTCCCGTTTGACTTCATCATGGACGCCTGCCGTGACGCCGGCATCAGCCTGGATGTAGAGGGCTTCGAGCGCTCCATGGAAGCCCAGCGTGAGCGCGCTAGCGCATCGTGGAAGGGCGGTTCCAAACAGGCCGCATCTCCTGCCTATCGCGAACTGGAAAAGACAGTTTTTGATGGTTACCGGCAGACGGAATCCAAAGATTGCACGATTTTGGCTGTGGTCAAAATGTTGCCGAGCACTCAGGGGACATCGCCGCATGCAGTGCAAGGGCTCAAACCCGGGGAGCAAGGCGAGGTGGTGCTCGACCACACGCCCTTTTACGCCGATTCCGGCGGCCAGGTGGGCGACATTGGAGTACTCGCGAATAGCGACCGCAGCGCCGTGATCGCTGAGGTCACCGGCTGTTACATGCCGGTACAGGGCGTGCGGGCCCACAAAGTCAAGGCTCGCCAACCCCTGCGCGTCGGCATGAAGGTGGACGCCCTGGTGGACACCAGCGTGCGCATCGCTACCATGCGTAACCACACCGCCACTCACCTGCTGCATGCGGGGCTGCGTGAGGTCCTGGGGAAGCACGTAAAGCAGGCGGGATCACTGGTGGATCCCAGGCACCTGCGCTTCGATTTCTCCCACTTCGCCGGTGTCGCCGACGAAGAGCTGCAGGACATTGAAGACCTCATCAATAAAGAGGTGTTGCGCAACACCAAAGTGCAGACGCTTGAAGACGTACCCATCGACGTGGCCATCAACGAGTACAGGGCGATGGCCCTGTTCGGCGAAAAATATGGCGAGCGCGTGCGTGTGGTCAAGATCGGCGATTTCTCGGTCGAGCTTTGCGGTGGCACCCACACGGCGGCCACCGGCGAGATCGGCCTGATCAAGATTCTGGACGAAGGTGGTGTGTCTTCTGGAGTGCGCCGGGTGGACGCGGTCACGGGCGAAGGATCGCTCAGCCACTTCCGCAAGGACCACGAACTCGAACGCGTGCTAGCCACGGTGGTCTCGCGCGCCCAGCAGGGGGGATCGCCGGCGCAAGCGCTGAGGTCGGAAATCGATAAAAGAGACGCGGAGATCAAGAAGCTCCACAAAGAGGTTGAGCAGTTGCGCATGAAGTCGGCAGCCTCGAGCGTGGGTTTGATCGACGAAATGGTGCGTGAGGTAAACGGCGTGAAGGTGGTGACGCATCGTGCTGACAACCTTGACCGCGGACAGATGCGCACACTGGTGGATAACTTCCGCAAGAAGCTCGGTTCAGGCGTAGTGGTGCTGGGATCGGTGCAGGACGGCAAGGTGGCGCTGATCGTGGGCGTGACGGCAGATCTTACCGCGAAGATCCAGGCCGGGAGAGTCATTAAGCCCGTAGCGGAAAAGGTAGGCGGATCTGGCGGCGGCCGTGCTGACATGGCCGAAGCCGGCGGCAAAGATCCCGCCCAGCTTGATGCCGCACTCGGCGATGCTTACCGCGTGGTCGAGAGTTTGCTGGAGTAACCGATTTCCATAAGGTACCCGGCTAATCTTTTGGCATGGTCATCGCCAGGGCGGTGAGGCAGCAGCCATCAACGATCCACCGCGTGCAGAGCGGCGCGTGCGCCCCAAGACTTAACGAGCGCGGGACCGGTCCCTGGGCGCCCTACCACACGCGGCACGTCTTCTCGCGCACCATAGGCTGGCCTTTCTTGCAGCCGAATGCTTGGGCGAACTCGGGCATATTGGCCACTACATTATTTACCCGGTACTTGGGCAGCGAGTGCGGGTTGGTCAACACTTGCGTCCGCATGATCTCAGGACGGAATTGGGTGCACCAGTCGTTGGCATAGGCCAGGAAGAACCGCCGTAACTCAGTGATGCCGTCGGAACCTTTGTCGTCCAGGCTCTTGCCCTGCTCTTTCAGAGTATTGCGCAGGGCCATCAGCGCAAGGTGGATCCCGCCGTTGTCGGCCGTATCTTCACCCTGGGTGAGAAGGCCGTTTTGCTTGACGCCAGCCTCTGGAATTTCTTGTGTATATTCATCAGAGATACACTTGCCACGCTCGTCGTAATTCTTGGCGTCCGACTCGGTCCACCAGTCGCGCAGATTGCCATTGCCGTCGAACTTGCGCCCCTGATCGTCGAACCCGTGAGAGATTTCGTGTCCGATCACCGCGCCTTCGGCGCCATAGTTGGCGGCCTCGTCCTGATCGCGGTCAAACAGCGGAGGCTGCAGGATACCGGCCGGGAAATTGATGGTGTTGGTCTGGGCATCGTAGTAGGCGTTGATGGTCGGCGGCGTCATCTGCCACTCCAGACGGTCCAGAGGCTTACCGATCTTGTTGAGCTGGCGGGCGAATTCGAAAACAGTGGACTTCTCTACATTGCCGAAGTAGCTGTCACGAGTGATTTCAAGCGCGGAGTAATCGCGGAAGTGATCAGGGTAGCCGATCTTATCCAGGATCATGTGCAACTTGGCTTTCGCCTGCACCTTGGTCTCCGGGGTCATCCAATCCAGCCCGTTCACGTCCTGCTCCAGAGCAGCTTCGATCGCGTGGACCATTTTCAGCACGCGCTCCTTGCTCTCCGGGGGAAAAGCGCGGGCCACATAGGCCTCGCCCAGAGCTTCGCCCAGAGCGCGATCGGTTGAGTTCACACAGCGCCGCGTGCGCGGTGGCAGTGCCTTGGCGCCGGTGAGGGCGCGCGCCAGGTTGAAGTCTTCATTGACCATGGCATGGTTCATGTAGGGTGCGGCGCCATGCACGAGTTGCCACCGCAGGTAGGCTTTCCAGTGCGCAAGGGACTGCTGCTCAATCAGTTGGTTGAGACCTCGGAAAAAGTCCGGCGAGGTGACCAGATAAGTTGGCGAAGCTGGAGCTTTCAGCACGGTGATGTACTGTTTCCAGTTGAATGCAGGAGCGATTTTCTGCAGCTCCTCCAGCGACATTTTGTTGTTGATGTTCTTGGGATCGCGGCGCTTCACCTCATCCATGGCGGCTTTGGCCAGCGCGGTCTCCATGGTCAGAACCGTCGCGGCACCGGCAGCGGCTTGATTCTCCCCCTCGCCGGCAAGCTCGAGCATCTTAGCGACGTGCGCTTCATATACTTTGCGGATCTCCACTGACTTGGCGTCGTCCTTGAGATAGAAGTCGCGTCCGGGCAGTACGAAGCCACCCTGATCAAATTCGGCGATGACCTTGGTCACGTCATCGAAGTCAGGGCTGGAGGAAAAACCGAACATTGGTGCGAATGTCGCGGCGTCGTTCGCATCCCACGCTCCGGGTATGATCATGTGCAAGTGGGCAACGGCTTCGGCCAATTGCAATTTCGCGGTGATCTTGTCGATCCGCTCCAGCTCGGCCTTCAACGCGACCGGCGAATTGGTCTCAACCCTGGATTCGTCCATACAACTCGTGTAGTAGTCGCCGATCTTCTGCTCCGCCGCCGTGCGCCCTTCTTTCTTGGCTGCGCTGGCCTCGAGGATCTGGCGCATGGTGACTTCATTCCATTTGCTCAGGGTGCTCACGACCCCCCACGCGACGCGGTCGGCTGGGATCGGATTGGCCGCGAAGAACTTACTGCACGTGTACTGGTAAAAGTCCGTGCAGGGATCGACCTGGGGGTTCACTTGGTCGGCGGTGAGGTGCATCAGTTTGGGGAGTTCGTCTGAGCTATTGGGAGAAGGCGGGGACGTCTGCGCCGAGAGAACGAAGGAACTAAAGAGCATGAACAGAGCAAGAACCAGGGGACGCATGAAGGATTCTCCTACCTCGATGTTTTTTTCATGAACATGATACGCGATAGGACCCGCTGCGATTCGACGCGCGAGGTGTCACGGGGTAATTGGGGCCTTGCGTCTCGCGGGCATCAGCCCCTACGGAGGACGAGCCGAAGGGGCACGGCCAACGAAAATGGTGTCCTTAGCCGCCATTGTCGACCAAGGCAGCAAACATATATTCCTGGTTGGCTTCATCCCGTTCATGATCGGTGTAGCGCTCGTAGCCTACGCCTACTTGCTGGCGCCGAAAGAGGGAGGGCTCTAACTCACGCCGCCGGACGCGGCATATAGCGCTATGATTGCTGCCACTACCCACCGGCCCAGATCTCGACTTGAAGGAGACGCCATGAGATGAAGATTCCTCCTTGGTAGCGATCTACTAGTAGATTAGGGCCGGGATTAGCCCAGTTTTGGCGAGGTCGCAGCGAGAACCCTAGCCGGCACCAGCTTGCGGCGGGCCAGGTTACTTCATTGAATGGGCAGTCCGCTCCAGGCCACAGAGAGCAGCACCAGCTCAAACGTGACCAGCAGATAGAAGGCGATTCTTAACGTTTTTACCGCTGTCATAGAACCAAGAACGTACGTCAGGAAGCTTCTTGCAGATTTTTTTCGTCCCTTGCTGGCTTCACTGGAACAAACCATTATCCGTGCCGACACGGATTGAGGGGCCAATCGTCCGGTCTTGCTGGATTTTGGGCTCTGGAACTCCCAAAACTCAGGTCTAAAACCGGTCCGAAGTCGGGAATCCATGGGTCTCATCTGCCTCTTGTGCCCGCCTCAGTGGTATTTTTACTTACTTTTCCGGCGGTCTTTTGATGGTTTTCTTCCTAGATTCGTCCGTGGATTGTCGCATTGCCGTAGGTCTGGAACCATCATATAATCCACCTTCTCTGGCCGTTTCTCTCAAGATCAAGGGCAGGAAGAAAGGTGTTGGACTTCGGTTAGGTAGCCGGAGCCCGGGAAAACTGGTATTTAGACGGTAACGCGATGAAAAGGCACCTTCTTACCCTCGTGATCTGCGCCACGGGAATGGTATTCAGTTATCCAGCCCAGGGGCAAAGTGGCGTACCAACCCGCGACGCCTACGGCCACCTTGTCTGGACTGACAGCGACGAAATCAAGCCTCAATCCCAGTCAACGGTTTCGAGCCCCCCGGTTTCCGCCACAAAGGCCTCCAATGTTTCTTCGCACTGGACCGGCTTGGTCTATTGGAGCAACAAAGAACACCGTTGGAAACCCGTGCCCGCCAGCAACTCATCTACCATGAAAGCAGCTCGGCAAGCGGCCGATGAGGTCAACTTCCTGGTTGGTTCGCGCGTGAACCTGGGTCGAGGATTTGCTCGGACCATCGGCACACAGCCGATCGTACCCGGTGCTGCGTTGCCGGAAACGGTCGCGCCGGAAGCCGTCGACAAGACCATTGAAGCAGCTGCTGAGCGCCACGGAGTGGACCCCAATTTGGTCCGCGCCGTGGTGAAGGTGGAGTCGAATTTCAATCCGCGTGCGGTTTCCCGCAAAGGAGCCATGGGGCTGATGCAGCTGATGCCATACACCGCAAAATCGCTCAACGTCGGCAACGCGTTTGATCCCAGCCAGAATGTTGATGCCGGCGTCCGCCACCTCAAGAGCCTGCTCGAAAATTACAATGGCAACCTGGAACTCTCGCTCGCCGCGTACAACGCCGGCAGCGGCGCCGTCAGCCGCAACCGCGGCGTTCCTCCTTACCGAGAGACGCGTGACTATGTCAAGAAGATTACCGACATTTACTGGGGCAGCGGGTTCAAGAAGCGGGTGCAGGAAACGCGTGACGCCGACGGTCACCGTCACTTTTCCAACAACGAGTAGCCGAGTTGCGGGTTATTCTTAGAAGGTGCTGAGAAGTAGTCGCAGATGAAAATCGGTGTCACGACGCTCACGCGGATCTCCCTCGCCGCACTGTTGGCGTGCGCGTTGCTGCCTCTTGCTCAAGCCCGGACCGTCCAGCAGAAAAAACAGGCGGCGCGTCAACAATTTGAAATCGCGGAACGCCTGCGTGAAGCCCTGAACGGAAAGCGCGAATCCCAGCGCACTCGGCGCGATTACCTGAAAGTCATAGACGCCTACCGCAAGGTTTATTACACGGCGCCGAACTCGATCAAGGCCGACACGGCCGTGCTGACCGTGGCCGAACTGCTTGACGATCAGGGCCGCGTGCTCAAAGATCCCAAGAGCTATAACGACGCCATTGGCCAGCTTGTGTTTCTACGTCGCGAATATCCAGGAAGCAAGTACCGAGTGGAGGCTTTGTTCACCATCGGCCAGATCTATCGCGACGACCTTAGCGATGCAGCCCAGGCCAGGGCTACTTTCGAAGATTTCCTCAAACACTACCCCGCTAGCCCCCTTGCCTCCGATGCGAAACACGAACTGGTCGAGATTGGGGACCCGGCGCTCGGCGGAAATCCGTTCCATAAGAAGTCTGTGGGCAAAAACTCGCCGCGCGCCATCCCGCCCAAAGCAGCTTGGGCTGAGTCTTCTGCTTACGCCGACGAAGAGGCCCCGGCGCCAGCAGCTGCAGACGAAGACAAGCCGGCTAAACCAGCACCGAGCCGCAAAGTTGCTGTCGAACAAACACCGACGCCGCCAGCCGACGAAGATGCCGGAGCTTTGCAGCCGGCGAGCACCCCCACGGGCAAATCCGACAGCCAGCAGCCACGCCATCTGGCGCACCTGACCAGTGTCCGTCACTGGTCCACGCCGGATTACACGCGCGTGGCCATCGATCTGGAGCAGGAAGTTCAGTATCAGGCAGGACGAGTCCCCCATCCTGATCGCATCTTCTTTGACCTATACGATACCAAGCTGGCTTCCGACCTCATCGGCAAGTCTTTCGACGTCGAGGCCGGATTCCTGCACCGCATCCGCGTTGCCCAGTACAAGGCCAACATGGCTCGCGTGGTGCTCGACGTGGACGACGTGGCGGAGTACTCGGCCTTTCTGCTTCCCAACCCGTATCGGCTGATCATTGACATTCACGGCAAGCTCCCGCCACCGCAGCAGGTCGCCGCCGACAAGAAGCCCGCGAAGCTCGAAACGAACGAGACGGAGCCGGATGTAACCGTCACTCAGGTCAAGCCTACGGTGAGCACCAAGCCAACGGAAGGCGCGGTGGCCCAGGCCATAGATCGCGCAGAAAAATCAAAGCCTGGCCCGTTGCGCATTCAGGATTCCAAGACGCAGGACAAGACGGCTTCAGCCGGAGACAAGACAAACGTTGCAAGAGCGACACCGCAGAAGATCGATGCCGATGACACGGTGCTGGCTGACGACGTAGAGGATCCCGTCAAGGTCAGCAAGCCCACGACCGGGCCGACTTTCCAGGCGGTGGCTCCCGAGCAGTCCACGCGGACAAGGAAAAGGGCCGCCGAGCCCACATCGGCCTCTGCGCTCACAGGTCATGCAGCGGCGCCGACGGCTTCCGGCGACCGTTCGTTGATCCGGGCTCTGGGGCTGAAGATCGGCAAGATCGTGGTTGACGCAGGCCATGGCGGGCACGATACCGGCACCGTTGGCCCCAACGGCCTAACGGAAAAAGACCTGGTGCTCGACGTTGCCCTTAAACTGGGCAAGCTGCTCGAAAGCCGACTCGGTGCCGAGGTAGTCTACACGCGCGATACCGACACCTTCATCCCGCTCGAGACACGAACGGCCATCGCCAACAAAGAGCAGGCGGACCTGTTCATCTCCATCCACGCCAACTCCTCGAGCGACTCATCAGCGCGTGGCGTCGAGACCTACTATCTGAACTTCACGTCGTCGCGCGACGCCCTCGATGTGGCCGCGCGTGAGAATGCCGTCTCCGAGAAATCCATCCACGAGCTCCAAGATCTGGTGAAGAAGATCGCGCTCAAAGAGAAGATCGAGGAATCGCGCGAATTTGCCGGCGATGTGGAGAAATCGCTCTACACCGGGCTGAGCGCCAAGAGTCCCGGACTGCACAACCGCGGCGTCAAGAAAGCGCCGTTCGTCGTGCTGATCGGGGCCAACATGCCCTCGATCCTTGCCGAGATTTCCTTCATCAGCAATCCGACAGACGAGCGGAAACTCAAGACCAACGAGTACCGCCAGCGCGTTGCCGAGTCACTGTACAAGGGCGTGAGCAAGTACGTCAGCGGCCTTAGCGGAGTGAAGCTGGCCACCCAGGGCGATGAGAAGAGCGGATCATCACTAGCGTCGAAGTAGTATTTTCGACGGGCTCGACAGCACCTTGAAAGAACCCCCTTCACAACCGCTGAGGCGTCATCCCGACTGTAGTCTCAGGGCGTTGTCATCCCGGCCCGCCGCACGGTGTTCCCCGTGCTGGGGTGCTATCACCGCCGGAAAGAGAGCCAAGAGGACCATAGGCCGGCCTGATCGTTTCAGGACCACACGTGCGCGCTGAATGCGCGCGCTTTGCGGCCATCGCCATGCCGGTCTGAAAGGGCTGCTGGTGTTTATGTCCTCACGCTGGACAAGGATTTCTTGGGTTTATGAACCCTTGACTGTCCTATCCGGGTCAACCCAACCTCGTTCTGCTGCAGCGCAGTTCAAAGTCTCCTTGCTGAAATACTGATAGATGAGATCTTTGTTGCCAAATTCACCTTGAATCTGACGTACTGCTTCGCTCAGACACAAGCTCGAGTCCAATCGTTTCGCCACCTGCACCATCCAGAATCGGGTGATGGTCTCGTGGTAACCCTTGAGTCCGTGATGTCGAATGAAGCGCTGCAGGGTCGTCCGCATCTTTTCAAGAGCAGCCGGGAAGTCCAAGGCGTACAGATAGGCGACCGATACCGCCAGGTGATCGCAGTGATGAAATTCGTGAGGCGCGATTTCGCAATGCTCGAGCTTCGATACCAGTGCCAAGATTTCGACGTCAGTCATGTAATGGCTCCAACGAGAAAACGCCCATCGGCACAGAGCCGACGGGCGTTTCACCATCTCTAAATCCATATTACACCGTCATAAGGGCACGATCAACGTCAGAACTTCCCGGCATCGATCCATCTGCGCACTTCCTCGCCCACTGAAAATGCTCGTTCTTTCCGAGCGCAGAATCGGGCCTCCAGTTCGTGAGCGTTCTTCTCAAGCGGAATTTCCTCGTAGCTTCCCCCTTTGATAAAGCCGCTCACATAGAGCGCTGCAAACTGTTTGCAGCCCATTTGCGCGTACTGCACCGCGTGCACGAGTTCGTGGAACAAGAGATCCTGGGTGAACTCTTCGTGAGAGACAATCACGTCCACGAAGGTGACTGCGGCAACGTCGGAGAAACTGGGCAGGTTGCGGATGCCCATCATTCTGGCCATGGAATAGAAGGCCGGATCTTCAATCCGTGAATCGCGCAACACCAAGAGCTGGGAGTTGCTGAGGACCTCCGGCGGGAAGAAAGGGTGCAGAGGCTCGAGTTGCTCCGTCGAAAGCGCCGTCGCGCCTGGTAGATACGTCTTGCGGCTGGCGAGTATGTAGTCCTCAACCGCAGACGTAAGTTGCGATACGACGCCTGGAGGAAGCTTGGATAAGTCCATGAAAGCAAACCCGGTGGAGGAAATTGTGCAATTGAATCATCGGGTCAGTAGGTTATTAACCGCGGACTGAGCAAGTGCAGTTGGCTCCTCCGGGTACCTCAGATGACCCAATGATCACTCACCCATTCTTGGTTTACCCAAAATGCCCAATGTGTTTACGCCACTCCAATCTCCGCCGCGATCCTCTCGGTGACAAAAGCCTCGATCACATCGCCCTTCTTGATGTCATTAAAGTTGCTGATGGCAATGCCGCACTCCATGCCGTTGCGCACCTCGCTGGCATCGTCCTTGAAGCGCTTGAGCGAGCCGATCTTGCCCTTGTAGACCTGGACGCCGTCGCGCACCAGGCGCACCTCGGAATCGCGTTTGAGGAGACCGTCGAGCACGTAGCAACCGGCAACAGTCCCAACCTTGGGAACCCGGAAGGTCTCGCGCACTTCGGCGCGGCCCTGGTAGTTTTCCTTGATGATGGGTTCGAGCAGTCCGGCCATGGCTTTCTTGATCTCGTCCTGCAGCTCGTAGATGATCGAGTGCATGCGGATATCGACTTTCTCCATCTCCGCCAGCTCCTGCGCTTTGCGTTCCGGCCGGACGTTGAAGCCGATGATGACGGCGTTTGAAGCCGAAGCCAGCAGCACGTCGTTTTCGGTAATCGCCCCCACGCCGCTGTGCAGGATCCTGATCTTCACTTTCTCCGTGGAGAGCTTGGTGAGCGTGTCAGCGAGCACTTCCGCAGAACCTTGCACGTCAGCCTTGAGGATGATGGGCAGCTCTTTCACGCCCGCCACCTTCATCTGCTCAGCCAGGCCTTCGAGTGACAGCTTGGAGCTCTTAGCCAGTGTGGCTTCACGCGCCTTTTGTTCGCGGTATTCCGATACCTGCCGCGCCTTCTCACGCTCGGCCACGACCAGCATCTGGTCGCCCGCCTGAGGGAGCCCTTCCAATCCCAGCACTTCTACAGGCGTGGATGGCGGGGCTTCGTCTAGGGCGTTTCCGCGATCGTCGAACATGGCGCGCACCTTGCCGAAGGTGTTGCCGACGATGAAATTGTCGCCCACCCGCAGAGTTCCGTTCTGCACCAGTACTGTGGCCACGGATCCGCGGCCGCGATCGATCTTGGCTTCGACTACCGTCGCGCTCCCCGGGCGCTCGGGGTTGGCCTTGAGGTCCTGGAGATCGGCCACCAGGCAGATCATCTCCATCAGCAAGTTCAGGTTGGTGCGTTTCTTGGCAGAGACATCCACAAATACCGTAGTGCCGCCCCAGTCTTCCGGCATGAGCCCGCGGTCTGCTAGTTGCTTCTTGACGCGGTCTGGCAGCGCCTCAGGCTTGTCGATCTTGTTGACGGCCACGATGATCGGGACCTTCGCCGCTTGGGCGTGGTCCATCGCTTCGAGTGTCTGAGGCATTACGCCGTCGTCGGCGGCAACAACCAACACCACGATATCGGTAACTTTGGCACCGCGAGCGCGCATGCGCGTGAAGGCTTCGTGACCCGGCGTATCTAGAAACACGATCTGGCGACCAACAGCTGGGGAGTCTTCCTTGGTGATCTTCACTTTGTATGCGCCGATGTGCTGCGTGATTCCGCCAGCTTCCCCCGCGGCCACGTCGGTCTCGCGGATGGCATCGAGCAATGAAGTCTTGCCGTGGTCCACGTGGCCCATGATGGTCACTACCGGGGGACGCGTCACGGCCGCACTCGCGCTCGCCTCTTGAGATACGCCGCTCATCTCGGCCATCTCTTGCGCGGCCTGTTGCTCGAAGGTAATAGCTTCTGACTCGGCGCCAAAATGCCGCGCCAGGTCTTTGGCCAGTTCGTAATCCAGGCTCTGGTTCACGGTGGCCATCGCGCCTTTGGCGAGCAGTCGAGCGATCAAGTCTTTGGCGCGAACGCCGAGCTTTTCCGCCAGATCCTTCACGCTAATACCTTCGGTAATGGTGATCGAGCGGGTAATCGGCAGAGGCTCGTTCGACACCGCCAGCCGTGGCGGTGGAACGAAGCCCTTCATCGGACCTTCTTTTTCGCGTGGGATATAGGGCTGTCCCGGGCGGCGTGCCGGCGCTCCAGCACGTCCCGGCGGTCTGCCTGTGCCCGGCGGTGGCGCAGTTCCTGGGCCTGCTCCTCCCATTCCTGGACGCGGCGGGAAACCTCCTCGCGTGGCGCTGGTCGGATGGGGACCTCGACGTTGCTCTCCGGGCCGTTGAAATGGCGGACGCCCGCTTGGCCCTCCAGGACCTGCGGGCCGCGGGCGCTGGAAAATTGGCTGGCCGCGGACTACGCCTTGCGGACGAGCACCGGCGCCGCCGGCTTGTGCGCTTGACGGCGCGGCAGGACGCTCTTGCGGAGGCGCCTGATATACGGGCCTCGGTCCCGTTTGCGGCGTGATCATCCGTCGCTGCGGAACCGGCGGCACGGACGGCTTTGGCGGCGGAGGTATCGATGTAGTCGGTGAAGCTGTTGTAGTCGGCGCTGGAGGTGCCGACGCCCTGGCAGCCGGCGCGATCACGGGAGCAGCTGGCGGCGGAGTTACTACCACTGCCGGAGGCATTGCGGGTTTCTCCTGTGCAGCCGGCGGGGGGGCAACCACCACTGGCGCTACAGGCTTGGGCGGCGGTGGTGTGACCACGATAGTCTTTTCCGGAACGACCGGTTTGGGAGGCGCTACTACCGGCTTAGCCGCCACAGGCGGAGGAGTCACCGAAGGCTTCGCGCCCGCTGGCGGCACCACTGGATGCGCTACGGGAGGAGTCGGCTTCACTGGTGCGGGTGGGTGGGGCTGTTGCAGTTGTTGCTCGCGCTCCTTCAGCAAGCGCAGAACGTCGCCGGGCTTCGAAATTCTGGAGAGATCGATCTTAGGCTTGATCTCCGACGCGCCTGCCCTATCTCTTTGAGCAGGGGCAGCCTTGGCCGAAAAGTGCTTGCGAATCTTTTCGGCTTCGTCGTCCTCTACGGAGCTTGAGTGAGTCTTCTTCTCGGTGACCCCGACCTCTTCCAGCACGTCCAAAATAGCCTTGCTCTTCACCTCAAGCTCTCTGGCCAGATCATTGATTCGAATTTTCATCCGTTCTTGGTTCCCTCCAGGTACCCGTTACGCCCTCATATCGACCTCACGCTCAAAGTTTCTCGCAACTCTGCGGCTGCCTTCTGCTACGTTTCTTGCTCACCCGGCTCGCGCTTGCCGGCTGTTTCGTTTTCCGGAACTTCGTGGCTCTCTCCGGCGGCCTCATTCACTAAAGGATCGGGGGACACCGCCGCTTCTTCCTGACCAGCTTCTGCCGCTTCGGTACCAGGTTGGGCCGTAGGTTCTGTCTCCGTGGCAGCTTCGACAGCGCCATCATCGCCAGCAGCCGGTTGCGCCGCATCCGCGGGCGCGCCTTCCAGGCTCGAGAAGTAGTTGTTGACGGCAATGCTGATCTTCTCCACCGTCTTGGGGCCGACACCGGGAACCTCTTCCAGTTGTTCTGGAGTCATATCCGCAAGTGCTTCCACCGTGGTAATGCCAGCTTCATGCAGCTTAGCGATCAGCGCTTCGCCCAGATCCGAAACTTTGTCCAGCGGAGTCGCGGACTGCGTAACCAGCGACGCCATCTGCTGCTCCACTTCCTGGCGCTTCTCTTCCTCGCTCTTGATGTCGATCTTCCAGCCGAGAAGCTTGGCCGCCAGCCGCACGTTCTGGCCCTTCTTGCCGATGGCCAGCGAAAGCTGGCTGTCGTCGACCACGACTTCCAAATGCTTCTCGCTCGGGTCAACGACCGTCACACGACTCACCTTGGCGGGCTGCAGCGCCTTTTCCGCGAAGACCACCGGATCGTCGTGATACTCGATTATGTCGATTTTCTCGCCGCGGAGCTCGCGGATGATCGACTGCACACGCATACCTTTCATACCGACGCAGGCGCCCACGGCGTCCACATCTTTGTCCCTCGACATCACGGCGATCTTGGTGCGCTCTCCGGCTTCCCGGGCGATGGCGCGAATCTGCACGGTCCCGTCGTAAATTTCCGGAACCTCGGTCTGGAACAGGTTCTGCACCAGCTCCGGCGCGGCGCGCGAAACCACGACCGCCGGCCCTTTGGCGTTCTTATCCACCCGCGTCAGGACCACGCGGATGCGCTCCCCGATGGCAAACGATTCCAGCCGCGATTGTTCTTTCTTCGACATCTTCGCTTCCGCTTTGCCGATGTCAAAGATCACGTCCGGTCCTTCAATGCGCTTCACGGTAGCGTTGAGCACCTCTCCAACGCGACCGATGTACTCGTTATAGACCGTATCGCGCTCGGCTTCGCGGACCTTCTGGAAAATGATCTGCTTGGCAATCTGGGCAGAGATGCGACCCAGACCCTCCGTCGATTTGAGGAAGCGAACTTCGCCGCCGACTTCAGCGTTGGGATCGATGGCCTTGGCCTCTTCGAGCGAAATCTCCAGTTGCGGGTCCTCGATATCGTCTTCGGAGGGCAGGATGCTCTTCACCGCGTACACGCGGATCATGCCACTCTCTTTGTCGAGTTCGCCGCGCAGGTTCTCCTGGCTCTTGTCCTTCTTGCGGGTAGCAGCAACAATGGCGTCTTCCACCGCGCTTACTACAATTCGCGGATCAATGCCTTTTTCCCGGCTCAGCGCATCAATGACGTTATAAATCTCGCTTGCCATAAAGTTCCTTCATAAGTGCCAGTATCAGATTTCCGGGACCAGATTAGCCTTTTCGACGTTGGCCAACTCGATCTCAACCACCTGTCCGGGCTGGGCGTGTCCCGGCTTAGGTTTCTTCTTGCCCGACAGCATTTCCAGGATCAGCCTGCCTTCGCGGAAACTCTTGAGCCGTCCATCAAAATGGCGGTTGCCGCTGACCGGCTCCCGCGTTGTCAGCTTTACCCGGCTCCCGATAAAGCGGACATAATCTTCGGTTTTCACCAGCTTTCGATCCAGCCCGGGCGAGGAAACCTCCAGCGTATACGAACCGCTGCCTGGTACTGTGTCTTCTACGTCCAGGATAGTCGAAACCTCGCGGCTCACGTTGGCGCAATCCTCATGGGTCACGCCCTCCGGCTTGTCGATGGTGATCTTGAGAGTGCGGGCTTTGCCTCCCCCACGCATCTCCACTTCCACCACTGCCACGCCCTGCCGCGCCGCAACCCGGTCGGCAATCTCCCGAATTTTGTCCGCGTCCGCAGCCACCTTGTTCGGACTCTCGAGCAGCCGGCCTGAAAACTTGTCCCCAAAAATAAAGTGGGCCTTTCGCCCACTGGTACGTTCGCCACGGATTGGGAACTACACTCACACCCAGGAAAGACCCTCATACCCTGGGCCGGGACCAGCTACCACTGTCTTAGTGATGATACGCCGGTTTTCCTCAAAAGACAAACCACCCCAAGCGCGTTCACTGCGTCGGCTGAGTCGCTGTAACTCCCTGAGCACAAGGTCCTTAGCCACCAGTCGAGCCGCCGACTTCAAGGATTGTGCAGCACCCCGCCGGCCCAGCAGTTCAAAGCCCGAATCGGACAAAGCTTGCAATGTTCCAAGCCTCGATCCACAAAGCACCGCCGGAGGGCGCAAAGTTATGACAATTGGAAAGTTCCTGCTGCGCACCATCGCGGTAGCAGTGGCCATATGCCGTGGCCATATTTGGACTAGGTTATGTCGGGCACCAGTTGTTGCTGGGAGGGGATTATGCCTCCATCGAGCCGAGCATGCGCAACAAAGCCGACATGATGGCTCACATGCCGTTCGCGCTCGTCAACAGTTTGCTGTTTTCCGGCGCCTTCGTGTGGATCTACTCTCAGGGCAAAAGCGCGAAGCCGTGGCTGGGACAAGGAATTCGCTTTGGCGGGGCGGTATGGGTACTGGCGCCTGTGCCTTTGTACCTGACCAACTATGTCATCGAACCGTGGCCGGGCAGGTTTGTGGCCAAGATCCTGGCCTGGGAGTTGGTCGCCGCCATCGTGCTGGGCATTCTGGTCGCGACGATGGCGAAGAACGATAATGCAGCGCGCGAGCGGTCGGTCACGGGTTGAGCACCCTTTGATCACGGCGATTGCGCGGTTGAAGATCAAAAAGGGGAACTGGTTTCGCGAGCGTATAATTCTGTGCAGAGGCCCCTTCATGAATCTTCCCCGCACTCTGGGCGAGCTTCGGAAGAGCGAGTATTCCGAGCAGAGGCTACGCACCCGCAAGGTCAAGGATGAACTCCGCGATAACCTGATCACCAAGCTGCGCTCCGGCGGCACCATATTTCCAGGGATCATCGGGTATGACGACACGGTGGTTCCTCAACTGATTAATGCCGTTCTCTCACGGCACAATTTCATCCTTTTGGGGTTGCGCGGTCAGGCCAAGAGCCGCATTCTGCGCGCGCTCACCACGCTGCTCGATCCCCAAACGCCGTTTGTCGCCGGATGCGAGATTCACGATAATCCTTATGCCCCGATCTGCCGCCGCTGTCGCACGCTGATGGCCGAGCAGCTCGACAATACACCGATTGCTTGGCTATCACCGGATGATCGTTACGTTGAAAAGCTGGCTACGCCGGATGTGACCATCGCCGACCTGATCGGGGACATCGATCCCATCAAGGCCGCTCGCGGCGGGCACGATCTTTCGAGTGAACTCACGGTGCACTACGGCCTTCTGCCCCGAGCCAACCGCGGTGTCTTTGCCATCAACGAACTACCCGATCTCGCTGGCAAGATTCAGGTCGGACTGTTCAACATTATGCAGGAAGGCGACGTACAGATTAAAGGCTACCCGCTGCGTTTGCCCCTCGACGTTGCGTTAGTCTTCAGCGCCAATCCCGAGGATTACACGGCACGCGGCAAGATCGTCACGCCGCTCAAGGATCGAATCGGCTCGGAAGTGCGCACGCACTATCCCGGCAGCGTGGAAGAAGGCATCAGCATCACCGAACAGGAAGCCTGGTCGCGCCGCGACGGTCTCGACCTCCACGTCCCCCGCTATGTGCGCGAAGTGGTGGAGCGGATTGCCTTTCTGGCCCGCGAAGACAAGAAGATCGATAAGCGCTCCGGGGTCAGTCAACGCCTTCCCATCAGCGTGCTCGAGAACGTGATCTCGAACGCTGAACGCCGCGCCCTGCGCAATGGGGAGAAAGCGATTGTGCCGCGCATCGGCGATGTCTATGCCGCATTGCCCTCGATCACCGGCAAGCTGGAGCTCGAATACGAAGGCGAGATGCGGGGCGCAGATACCGTGGCGCGCGAGCTGATCCGCATGGCCGTCGCCAAGACTTACGACAACTATTTCAAAGACCACAACATGCAGCAGGTGGTGCAGTGGTTCGAGTTGGGCGGCGAGATCAAGCTGGCCGATACCGCGGGCTCGTGCGAAATTCTGGAAGGTGTCAAGAATATCCAGGGCTTGACCGACAAGCTGTCGCCCTTGGGCATCTCCACCAATGAGCGCCCGGAAAGACTGGTCTCGGCAGCCGAATTCGTGCTCGAGGGCTTGCACGCGCATCGTCGCATTGGCCGTACCGAAGAGCGCGTCTTCATCGCCGACAAACAGCCCAAGCGGCCGGAGAGACCGTACGAACGCGGTGAAGATGAGCCGCCACCGTTACGAAACCGTCGTCCTTATAACTGAGGGCCTCGGGTAGTCAGTAGTCAGTACCTAGTACTAGCCAAAAAGCCCAAAGCACGGCTTTTTCGCTAAATACCAAGTACGAATTTGCTAAGCATTTCTGGAAGCATGAAATACACCAAGTACTCCAAATACGTCGGTGACCTGGCAGACGAGATGAGTCTTGAAGACCTGCTCAACGCCTTGTCCGACTATCTGCTGGAATCCGGCTTTCAAAGCCAGTACATGTATTTCCAGCAGATGGATGAGCACACGCTCGACCATTTGCGCCAGGTCATCCAGCAGGCGCTCGAATCCGGCGACTTCGTGGACGAGGAAATGCGCCGGCAGATCGAGCAGATGCAGATGGACGGAACACTCGAAGAGTTGGTGGAGAAGCTGATCGAGCGCATGCAGCAGGAAGACTTCATTTCGGTCGATCAGCAGCCGGACCGGTCCCAGCCTTCCACCGCGCCCGGGCAGACCGGTGAGTCGCAATCCCAGGTCAAGTTCGAGATTACCGACAAGAGCCTGGATTTTCTTGGCTTCAAGACGCTGCGCGATCTGCTGGGATCGCTGGGGCGTTCCAGCTTTGGACGCCATGATACGCGCGACCTGGCCACAGGCATCGAGTCGAGCGGCGCGTCAAAACAATACGAGTTCGGCGACACGCTGAACCTGGACACTACCGAGACGCTATCGTTGGCCATTCAACGCGAAGGCCTGCGCCTGCCGGTGGAACTCGAGTATTCCGATCTGCGCGTGCACCAGTGCGAATACCAATCGTCCTGCGCGACCGTGGTAATGCTCGATTGCTCACACAGCATGATTCTTTACGGTGAAGATCGCTTTACGCCAGCCAAGAAAGTCGCCATGGCGCTCTCCCACCTGATCCGTACGCAGTATCCAGGAGATTCGCTGTCGCTGGTCCTGTTTCACGATTCTGCAGAAGAAATGCCGATTTCACAGCTGGCGCGGGTGAAAGTCGGTCCGTATTACACCAACACACGCGAGGGCTTGCGGTTGGCTCAGCGAATCC
Source organism: Terriglobales bacterium (assembly GCA_036522035.1). GTDB lineage: Bacteria > Acidobacteriota > Terriglobia > Terriglobales > Acidobacteriaceae > Angelobacter. Next base: position 37,569 of record DATDGP010000260.1, on the reverse strand, counting down.
TGCAGCGCCAGAAGAAGGACATGAAGCAGATCGTCATGATCACCGACGGTAAGCCCTCGGCTCTCACTCTCGAAGACGGACGCATCTACAAGAACGCTTTCGGCCTAGACCCGCTGGTGGTTAGCCAAACCCTGGAAGAGGTCTCGCGCTGCAAGCGTGCCGGCATCATGATCAACACCTTCATGCTGGCATCGGATTTCGGACTGGTACAATTCGTGCAGAAGGTAACCGCCATGTGCCGGGGCAAGGCTTACTTCACTACGCCTCAGAACCTGGGTCAGTACCTGCTGATGGATTACATGTCGAGGAAGATGAAGACCATCCACTAAGGCATTTTCGCCGCCGATCAACCGAGAAAAACTGAACCCTCAAAGTCAATCTGTCCTTGCGTTCTTGTACCTGAATCTGCGGTTATCCGCTTGAGGACCGTCCCCAAGTCAGCTTGTTTACTTTTGTTCGGCTTTCACCGCGGCCTCGGCAGCTTGGAAGCCGATGCGGGAATGAGTGCCATCACAGAACGGTTTGTTCACCGACCCGCCGCAGCGACAAAGCGCTACCGCCTGCTTGCCGGTGAGATCGTACTTGTTGCCGTTGATGTCCTTAACCTCAATCTGACTCAAGTCGCCACTCACCACGTACGGGCCGTTCGGCTTTACCAAGACGTTGATTGCCATGAAGGGTTCTCCTGAGAAGAGATGGAATTGATTGATTAATGTAAATCGTTGGGAGCAAGCGTGCAAGAACATTGGGTAACCGGTGAGTTACCAGATGAGCCCAGTTATCCAATTTCACGCACTGCTTACCTCTTCTTGAACACGATATTCACCAGCAGCTTATCGCCATGAATGGCAACGACATTGCAAAAGGTGCGATCACCTCGCCGGGTAAAGTCCAGGTCCACGCGGCTCCCGCCGACCCGCATATTCCGGATGGTGAAATGTTCCAGAAATTGCGGAAGGGCCGGGCTTACGATGTTCAGCTCCTTTCTCGTCGCACTGGGGCGGATGCCCAGTACCGACGTCAGGAACAGAAACACGGCGCCCGAAGCCCAGGCTTGGGGCGAGCATGAAACAGGATATTGCACCGGCTCATCGAACTCGCGCCGCTCGATCCCGCAGAAGAGTTCGGGAAGACGATAGTCGCGAAAATTGAGCGCCGCCTGGAACAACGCCGTGAAGACCATGTTGGCCGGCTCGCGGAACTCGTAGAGCGCCATGCCGTGCGCTACCAGTGAGTTGTCATGGGGCCAGACCGAGCCGCGATGATAGCTGAGCGGGTTGAAGACGCGTTCCGCCCGCGACATGGTACGCCAGCCCCATCCGGAGAACATTTCTTCCGTCATGAAGCGCTGGCTTACAGCCCGCGCCCGCTCCAGAGACAGCATACGCGTGAAAAGCAGGTGTCCGGGATTGGAGGAGATCACCTGCACCTGGCGCTTCTCTCCGTCCAGAGCCAGCGCGTAGAAGTTGCGGCCGGACATCCAAAACGACTTCTCGAAGCGCTTGGCCAGGTCCGCTGCTTCCCGCTTCAGCTTGTCGGCCGTGCGTGTGTCGCCGAAACTCCTGAGCAGCGACGCCATGCGGTACTTGGCTTCGTAAACGTAGCCCTGGACTTCGCACAGCGCGATCGGTGCTTTGGCGACCTCGCCGTCGCGATGCAGTATCGCGTCCCAGGAATCCTTCCATCCCTGATTGACGAGCCCGCGGGGCGAGCGCCGCTGATATTCGAGAAATCCATCGCCGTCAAGATCACCGCAGTTCTCAATCCAATCGAGCGCGCGATATGCGTGGGGCAACAGGTCGCGCACCAGCTGCTCGTCGGCGGTCCAGTTGAAAGTTTCACTCAGCAGGATCAGCCAGAGAGGCGTGGCGTCCACCGATCCGTAATAGGGGCCGAACGGGACTTCCTGGGCCCGGGTCATCTCGCCTTCGCGGAACTCGTGCAGAATTTTTCCCGGATCTTCGTCGCGCCAATCATCGCGCTGCTTGCCCTGATAGCGTGCCAGGACACGCAGGGTATCGGCGGCGAGCTGCGGGCTCAGTAGCAGCGACTGATAGGCCGCAATGATGGAGTCGCGGCCGAACATGGTTGCGAACCAGGGGATACCGGCTGCGATCACATGTTCTTTGTCTTCGGGAATCTGCAGAGCGTGAAAGTCGCCTTTAGCCGTGGCCACCATCTTGTCGAAGATGCTGTTGTTGGAATTGAAGTGCGTGGAGCCCAACTCCCACTCGGTATAGGCTTCGCGACGCAGGCGCAGCTGGTGCGTGAAGTCGGGACGCCCGGCGCGACAGTGCTTGCCCTCGACCTGTGGCGCCACCGTGCACTGAATCTGAAAGCGTTTGAAGGGCGGCAGCTTGAGATTCCAGCGCACGACGGTGCCTTCGTTTTCGTCCGGTGAGGGCGAAAAACGAATCGTGGTATCGCGGTTCACTCCGTCAAGTCCACGGTAGTGAAAGATGATGGAATCGCGGCGCACGATGGGCTGATAGTAATGGCCGAGATGTGGACGGGCCACGCCGCGCACCTGGAAGACGTCCACAAAGTCGGCTTCGTACGCCAGTTCGATGGCCAGGGTCACGTCGTGAAAATTGAAGTTCTCGAACGTCAGGTGGTCGTAAAAGATATCGGATGCCAGCAGCTGCTCGCGGCGGATGTGCACGGTTTTCTCTGGGATCTCATAGGTCTCGCGCATCGAGGGCTGGCCTGTGGTGAGCTCGATTTGCGAGACGAACGTCTGCTCGGTGCTCGACGAAAGCACCACGGTCCGATATCCGCCAACACGCAGCTCCAGCCGGCTTAAAAAACGTGTGTCGTCGTAAAACAACCCCACGTCAGGCGCACCGGGAGGCATGATGTCCCCGGCGAGGACGGTGGAGAGAAAAGTCTTGCCGTCGATCAGAGTGAGGTTGTTGGCTTTCCGTGGCTCTGCGTTCTGAAAGGCGACGCGAGGTTCCGGATACGGAGCCGGAATCTCCACAAGTTCTTCCGACAGAGCGACTACCTTCGTACTCATGCAGCCAGGCCTTCGACGGCGGAATCAGTTTGCTCTTGCGTCAGCTCCTCGTAGAGCTGGATATAGTCCCTGGCCATACGCTCCGCGGAGAACGAAGTTTCAACGTAGGCGCGAGTTTTACGGGCGCTGATCGACAGATTACAAGCACAGGCGGCTAAATCCGCGGCGCTGCGACGCACGTGTCCGCCTACGCCCTCCAGCACAACTTCATTCACTGAGCCGCCGGGCATGGCCAGCACGGGAGTGCCGCAGGCCATGGACTCAATCATCACCAGCCCAAAGGGCTCGTCCCACTGGATGGGAAATAGCATGGCCATCGAGTTTCCAAGCAGTTCATTCTTCTCTTCTGCTCCGACCTCACCTACGTACTCGACGAATCTGCCGTCTACTTGCGGCTTGATCGCGGTCTTCCAGTAGTCTTCGTAGCATGGCTGGATCTCGCCGGCGATCTTCAGCGGAATGCCGGCTCGCTTGGCAATCTCGATGGCCACGTGAGTTCCTTTCGGCGGCGCCACTCGGCCGAGAAACGTGAGATACGGCTGCTTTTGTTCTTGGAGCCGGTACCTGGACAGGTCGATGCCATGATGAATGGCCCTCATCCGCGGCATACGCAGCGTCCTCTGCTGAAAGCGGCTGATGGTCACGTATGAGACCCGAGGAAAGGACTCGTAAAACTCGCACAGGGCCGGCTCGTGAGCATGATGCAAAGTGAAGACGAGCGGCGCATTCACGAACCGCGACACGCTGAGTGCTGGCGCATTGTTCAGATGAATGATGTCCGACGATCCCGCGGCCTCATTCATAGCCCATGCAGCGTGGTTGAGTCCTTTCAAGCTGGCTTCCACTTCCCCGCTGAGAGGCCACTCCGCGACGTCATAAAGCCACCTGGTGGGACAGTCGATGGTGGATTCGCCGTTGGTGTACACCGTCACGTCGATCCTCTCCTGCTGAAGCCCGATGGCCAGATCGGCAATGAACAGCTCTGTGCCTCCGTACTTTTGCGGAGGCACAGTAATAAACGGTGGCGCGACGAGGGCGACTCTCATAGGTGCTTTAGAGGGTAACCATATAAAGATGCTGCAAACGCCGGCAACGTTTTCCTTTATCGAAAGCTGCTGGCCTACCTCTCAGCTGCCAGTACTTTGGACGGCACAGCTCTTGCGTACAAGGCCTGCTCGATTGCGCTCTCAAATTCACGGGCGCGGATCTCACTGCTGTGACCGGTAAGCGCCCGCTCCCGCGCTGCACGCCCAACCCGCCGCAGCTCGGCGGGATCGTATTCCGTGATGTATCGGAACACATCCTCCGCGCTTGCTGGCAGCAACACTTCCTTTCCGGGCACAAAGAACGTTTCCAGTCCCGGCCAGTTGTCAGAAACGATAGTCGAACCGCACGCTGCGGCTTCAAACAGGCGTACGGACGGCGAATACCCGGCCATCACCATGTCCCGCCGCGTCACATTCAAGGTCAGCCGCGACGAGCAGTAAAACGTCGCGTGATAACGGGGGCTCAGGTGCAAGACCCGCTCCACGTTTTCGGGCCAGGAAATCGAGCCCGGGTACTGAGGTCCAGCGACGATGAACCTCCTGGCAGGCAGGCGGCGCGCAGTCCGGCACAAAAGTTCTTCCAGTTTGGGCTGACGGTCCGGAGCATAGGTTCCCATGTAGCTCAGATCGCAGGCGAACTCCGCGCTGACCGGCAGCTCGCGATGCCGGCCAGGATCGACCGAGCAATAGAGCGGGACGGCGTAACGTACGCCGAACTTCGATTCCAGCTCCCGCAATAGCGGTCCGCCAGTGAAGCTGAAATAAACGTCGAGTCCGGTTAGATGGCGGGGCAGCAAATAGTCAGTGGCGCCACGAGTCCGCAAGTGGCCTGCGGTGATGGGCGTGTCGATGTCGTAAAAAGCTTTCACCGTCGCGCGGGAATCGAGCACCTCATCGAGTGCCGCAATGCCGTCAGGCACGAAGGAACCTACGGTGGCAACGTCAGCGTCGCGCAGTTCCGCGCGGACGTCCGGAAGAACTCCCTTCCAGTTTTCGAAGATTCTTACGTCGCAGTACGGCGGTCCGGGCAAGTCGCGATTGCTAGCGTACCACTCCTGCTCGCGCTCGAAGAAAACGATGCGGTGGCCGCGATTATGCAATGCTTCGCAGAGGGCGCGCAGGGTCGTGGCGTGGCCGTTGCCCCAGGACGACGTAATCGAGAGACCAAAGATGACGATCTTCATGGCATGGTCTCCGTGGCGAGTGGACTGGAAGGCATCGTTACTCCCTGCGCCACGATGGTGTCGAACAGCCGCGCGCGGAGATGATAGGTGTGTTCACGCAAGGCCCTTTGCCGCATGCGGCCGCCGATCGCGGCAGCATCGCCGGGACCACAGTTTCGGAGATGTTCAACGACTTCTTCCGCGCTACCGGCGACCAGGATTTCTCTTCCCGGCGCAAAGCAGTCCTCGATTCCCGTCCATTGGTCGCTGATGACGCAAGCCCCGGCCCCGGCAGCCTCAAAAATCCGCGTCGGCGGGGAGAAGCCGGCTCGCGCCATGGAGTCTCGGTTGATGTTGAGGACCAAGCGCGCCGAACTATTGAGCAAGTTGTGATCTCGCGTACCGACGTGCCCGATACGGCGGACATTCGTGGGCAGCGTTTTCCCAGCCCAGCCTTCCCCGCCCAGCACAAACTGGAATTCGGGAGCGAGTTGAGCCGCGCGCAAGAAGAATTCATCCACGCGGCTCTCGCGGTCCGGCAGGCGATGGCCGACGAACAGCAGATCGCACTTCCAAGTCCGATCAGGCGTAACCGGAAAGTGAGTTTCAGGATCGAGTGCGTTGTAGACCGGGTGACAATTCCCCGCGCCTAGCCGACAATAGCGCTCGACGACCGGAGGGCCGCCTCCATAAGTGAAGATGAAATCGTATTGGGGAATGTGCGGCCGAAACGGATCTTGGACATCACCCTCTACGCGCGCCAGTGTGGCCGGTGCATCAACATCCCAGAAAGCGACGCGGATCGTGGGCGAGCGGCACTCCAGGACACGTTCTTCGAGCAGTTCGTCAAAGACGCCTACGCCGCTATGCTTGATCACCAGGTCGCAGTCGCACGCCTCATCGAGTAGGACGGGGATCTCATCCGCCGTCCGGTAGACCAAAGTTTCGACGAACGAGAAATCGCCGTCGTCTCGGTGCTGGAGACGACCATAAGCATCGGGCTCGGCAAAAGTGATCGAGTGACCGCGGGCATGGAGCTGCTTATAGATGCCGCGATAGTACGTTGCGGCGCCATTCCAGTAAGAAGATGTGATGCTCGAGCCGAAGGCAAAGATCTTCATTTGTTCAGCTCCTCACAGATGTTGAGCAGTTGCTGAACACGATGCGCGCAGGTGTGTCGCGCGCGGATCGTCTGGAGGCCGCATTCGGCAATCTGTCGACGTGCAGCAGGGTCGCGCAGCAGGCTCTCAAGCTCGGCCTTCATCTGTTTGCCGTCCTTCACCACTAGGTAATCTTGCCCAGGATGAAAGAGCTTCTCATCGTCGCTCCACGGCGCGCATATCAGCGGCACGCCGCACGCCAAAGCCTCAAAAACGCGGATGGTCGGAATGCCGCTGAGCCCATTCGAGTAATGCCGCCGGGGGACGTGTAGAGTGACGGCACTCGCCGCATAGACATCGGCCGTAGCCAGGTTGGGCAGGTAGCCGCGGTACTCGATGCCCGCTGCCTGCAGTCTCTCGCGCGCGATCTCAGGATACCGCACACCATGGGCGATCACCCGTCGCTTGGGCTTCGCGGCCGCGGGAAGGATCAAGAATTGTTCCAGCTCGCTCGTGCGTTCTTCGTCACCCCAGTTTCCGATCCACACGAGGTCGATCTCGCGCGCGCGGCTTCGCGGACTGAAATGGGCCACGTCGGCGGCTTCGTGGAAAGTCCAGACGCGAGCCAGGCCGAAACCATGAGCATAAATCCGACGAATCGCCTCGCCGAAAGCCAGCACGCCGTCAAACAGATGGAGGTGAAACTTCAGGATTTCACCGGCCTGTGTATAAGCGCGATGATGACTGTCTTGCAATAGCGCGAGAAACCCGCACTTTTTCTTGAGGGCCAGCACGCTATTGGTCACACGGGGCTCGTTCCACTCATGAAGCAACACCAGATGAGCGTCTTTGAGCTCCTGCCAGAGAAAATGCTCAAACTCCGGATGCGTGGACTTGTAGAAACGCACGTCAATTTCGGAAAAGGCGGCACGAAACGAATCGATGGCTGCTATGGCCCGTTCGCCCTCCTGCTTCATCAAGTTGGCAAGCGACCAGCTGCCCAGCTCTTCGTAGCAACGAACACGATGGCCCAGGCGCGCCAGTTCGCGCGCGAGGCCGCGCAGGAAGTGTGCATTGCCGTGGTTCCAGTCGGAAACCAGGGAGTGCGCGAAGAGCGCGATGTTGAGCTTCTGCCTCATGCCGCAGCCACCGTCGCCGGCGAGAGTGCCCGATACAACGAGAGGTACTGGTCAACCATGCGCGCGGCATGGAATCGTTCGCGGGCTCGGTTGTAGACCAGGCCGGCGCATTGATTGCGCAGGGCGGGATCGCGCACCAGCATTTCCATCGTCTGGCGGAGATCCTGCGCGTCATTGCCACGAAAGAAAACAGCGGCGCCATCCCATAGTTCGCGAAGCGCAGGGATGTCGCTAGCCACGATTGCGCAGCGTGACAGCGCAGCCTCCAACGGAGCCAGCCCAAAAGGCTCGTATTGTGAGACAGCTGCATAGATAGAAGCCCGTCCAAGGGTCTGCACCAACTGGCTTTCATCCTGCTGCGACTGCAAGTCAACGTTAGCACCAGCATCTTCCACCAAAAAGAGGCTGCTGTGAGTTCCCGGCTCATGACGCGCGCCGACGATCGCCACTGGCGCTGGCATCGGAGTCTCAAGCAGCAGCCCAGCATTCTTTCCCCGATCCCACAAGCGGCCGACGGTGACGATCCTATCCTCTTTCGTCATGTTGGGATTGAACAGCCCAGGCGACCTTCCGTTGTAGATCACCGAGCCGTGGCGAGGTTTGAAGTAATGGCGCTCGACTTGGTCCATCATCCAGCGCGATGGCGCGATCACCGCAGTTGCCTTCTCTAAGCCACACGACACCGAATCGCGGTACCAGCTTAGCCAGGAAGACGGCGGAGGCTCCTGGCCGTGCACGGCGTTCCACCAGCTCACCACGTCACTGTGTGCCACCAGCAGCCGGGGCAGATCACAGTCCAGGCTGCCGTAATAGAACTGGTTGAAGTGCAGAAGGTCAGGCTTAGTCTCGCTGATCAGTCGCCGCAGATAGTCCGCCGAGGCCTCCATGTCGGCCGCGCAGTCTCGCATCCATTCCAGCTTGAAGGCGGTGGGACGGTAGTCCAATGGAGCATCGTTCCCGATTCGCAACAGATGCATCCAATTGGTCTGGCTCAGCGATGGAATATCGCCAAAGCTGACCAGCGTAACACGCACGCCTCTCCCGACGAGTCCTGTCACCAACTCACGGGCGTAGGTCCAGACACCGCCAACGGTGTCAGCGGTGATCAAGATATGCATTTTCCAGTTCCTCGATGGGGACTGGCTTCTGGTCCTGGATGTCACTGTATCCCTGGCCCGCGAAGGTGGTTGTGTAATAGTGGTGCGCCCTCTCCCAGGCTTGGTCGTCAGGAAGCGCGCCGAACGTCTGCGCGTAGAGCGGGCTTCCCGGGAAAGGAAACATGGGCACCGGCTCGCTGACCCACACCCCCCTCGTCCTGAGATGCTCCTGCCATCCGCGGATTTGCTCGCGATCTTCCTTTTCGGTTAAGACCAGATTGGCCTGGACCCAGGGAATACGTTTGCGAGCGAAGAGCAGCAGTTCGCCCATACGGGCCGTATCGATCCGGCAATTCTTGTTCAACTGTTCGCGGATTTCAGGATGGATCGACTCCACCCCGCATTCCATGGAAATGCAGTGGGCACAGCCGAGCAGGTCGAGCGTCTCTTCGTTCCACAGATCGATGCGAGTCTGCACGCCGATCGTAATCGGCCGCTCCGCGATCGCTTTCAGAAGCCGCTGCACGTTGTGACCGACACCAAAAACTTCGTCGATGAAATAAACGTAGTCGATGCCGCGGGCGATCAGCGCGTCCACTTCCTCGAGCACAGCTTCCACGCTGCGTTCGCGAAACTTGTCGCGGAACAGAGTCTTGTTGCAGAACGTGCAGGCCCAGGGACAGCCGCGCGCGAATTCGAGCTCCGCGCCACGCCCTCGTCCGAGAGTAAACACGTGATGCCGGTGACGACGGGCTTCCACGCGGTAATCGCGAAGGTCGAGCGGACCGAGTGCACGCAGGTCGGCTGTCGCCAGCGTGGAACTGATGCTGAGCCCATCGTCGGTGCGGAAACAACAGCCGGCGATCTCACTCCAGGGCCGTGTAGCCAGTTCCGCCAACGCCTGGTCCGGCTCGCCGCGCAAAGCAACCGCGCAGCCGGTCTTGCGCATAGCCGTAGCGGGCGTCGCCGAAGCGTGTGGACCAATAACGACCTTGACGGCTTCGTCGCTCATGCCGCGTATCCATTCCATCGGAACACGCAGCTCGGGCTGCGGACAGCGCCAGAAAAGATACGTGGGAGCGGTAGTCACCACCACAAAGTCGGGCTGAAAGGCATCGATCCTCTGCCGCGCCTGCTCGAGATCAAGGCGTTCGAGATGCGCGTCGAGTAGTAGTGACTCGTGACCCGCGGCGCGAATCTGGTCCTGGGCGAACATGAGCTCCAGGGGGAAATGCGGATCGCGACAGCCAAAATAGGTTGAGCCAACAAAGTCCCAATTGGGATTGATTAGCGCAAATTTCATGCCGCCCGTCCCGTAAGGTGAGGGCTGGCTGCAGCTTCCTTGGCGACGATCGGCCGGGCCCGGCCCAACGCCCGCTGGTTCTCTTCCCAGAACTGTAGAAGCAGCTCGAGGGTCTTCTCCAGACCGATCTCGGGCCTCCATCCGGTATGTCGCTCGAGTTTGCTGTAGTCGGTGAGGTAGACCAACTGGTCCCCGGGCCGGCGGCGCTCCAATGCGTATTCCAGCCGGTATGCGATCAGCCTTTCGATCTTGTCAATCAACTCCAGAAGGGAGACGCCGTTTCGAGCGCCACCGCCCACGTTGTAGACCTGGCCGGAGCTCATGTGTCGGTTGAGGCGCACCCCTTCAAAAGCGCGCACCAGGTCGTGGACGCACAAAACGTCGCGCACCTGGCGGCCGTCACCGTAGATGACGATCGGTTGGCGCTGCAATGCAGAATAGAGGAAGTGGGCGACCCAACCCTGATCTTCAGTCCCGAACTGGCGCGGACCAGCCACGCATGACATGCGAAAGACCACCGCCGACAAACCGTAGATGCGCGAGAAGTCGAGCACGTACTGGTCGGCTGCGCCCTTCGAGCATCCGTAGGGAGAATGAAAGTCGAGTGCTTGTGCCTCGGAAACGCCATGATGCTGGGGATAGGAGTACCTTGTCGGTTCAGACACAGGCGGTCCCAGCCCCAGGTCGCCGTAAACCTTATTGGTCGAGGTGAAAAGCAGAAACGGGTTGTGGCCGCAGCGTCTCACCGCATCCAGGACGTTGAAAGTTCCGGCGAGATTGACCTCAAAGTCAAGCCGCGGATCGATGATCGAGGTGGTGACGGCGACCTGCGCCGCAAAGTGATAGATCTCATTGGCCTGACTTACGGCCTTTTCCACCTGATCGGCATCGCGCACGTCGCCGAAAGTGACCCGAAGCCTCCCCGAGCCGGCCGAAATCCTGCGCAGCCATTCCAGGTTACGGTGCACTCCGGCGCGGCTGATGTTGTCAAACACGTGCACGAGCGCATCCGTTCTCTCGAGAAGATGCTGCGCCAGGTTGGAGCCGATAAAACCGGCGCCGCCCAGAATCAGCACGGAACGCGACTGCTGCGTGTTCATGATTCCCTTCCGGCGAATCGGCGGTTCACACCGTTAGCCCGTAACTGCTGAGATGGGCCGCCGCTTCGGCAGCGCGATCTTGCGGCTGTTGCAAGCGCAGCCACTTCACTAAATCGTCCAATCCCGAGGCGAGACTTACTTGGGGAATGTAGCCCAGCGCACGCCTGGCCGCAGCGATATCGGCAAAACAATGCCGGATATCGCCGGAACGATGTTTGCCGGTCAACGCCGGAGCCAGATCCGTCTTGAGAGCCCGGGCCAGTGCTGACGCCACCTCGCAGACGGAGGTCGGCTGTCCTGAGCCGACATTGAGAGCGCAGCCGTCGGCTTCCGGGCGATCGGCGGCCAACAAGGTCGCCTGTACGGCGTCATGCACGCTCAAGAAATCGCGCATCTGTTTACCGTCCTCGAAGACCAGAGGAGCGTTACCGTTGAGCAGACGCGAGGCAAAGATCGCAGCCACACCGGTATAGGGATTGGAAAGCGCCTGGCGCGGCCCGTAGATGTTGAAGTAGCGCAGCGCCACCACCGGCAATCCGTAGGTGTGTCCAAAGAGCAGGCACATCTGTTCCTGGTCCCGCTTGGTCAGCGCATAGATGGAACTGCACTCCAAGGCCTTGGATTCGTCGGTAGGCACCGGCGTCAGGGGTTCGCTGCAGCGCGGACAAACCGGCTCCCAATGCCGGAGCTTCAACGCCTCTGAAGTACGCGCACCGGGGGTATCGCCACATCCTGCACACAAGTATCGGCCCTCGCCATAGACGGACATCGACGACGCCAGCACCAGCTTCTGCACGAGATTCCGACGGCTCAGCAGCTCTTGCAGGAGCACAGCTGTCCCGTGCGTGTTGGCGCTGACGTAGTGGGCTATCTCGTACATCGACTGCCCGACACCGACCGCAGCCGCCAGGTGAAACACGATCTCGACACCGTCCAGCGCGCGATGCAGCGCGTTGGGGTCGCGTATATCGCCGGACACCAGCTCGGCTTCCGGAGCCAGATAAGCAGGTCTCTGTCCGCCATGAACCTGCGGAGTGAGATTGTCGAGGATGCGCACGCGATGGCGGCGAGCCAGCAGGGCGTCCACCAGATGCGATCCTACGAATCCTGCGCCGCCGCTTACCAGGACGTTGCTCATGCTGATTCAGCTCCTATCAGGATGTCTGGCTTCTGCTGCCGCTTGGTTTCCTTGCTGCCCGAAACGTACTTGCGTGCAGCCCACAAGGCAAACTGGACGAAATCCTCGCTACACCGTGGCGGGCTGGTGTAATGCGCGGCAGCGCCGAGATGCTCCGGCGTGAAACACAGAGTGAGCGTGCTGGTAAAGGGCTCCATGGCGCGCATCTGCCGATCAAACCAGGCTTCGGCGTCAGGACGAAACCAGTCCGCCCAACTGATTCCGGTTCGGACGTACTTGACTTGAAGTCGTTTGAGCCATTGCGTGGCCAGCGTTAGCCGAGGGTCTTCGAAGTGAAACCACTGACAGATTCCCATGCCTGGGGGGAACAGCTCTGCAGCGGCTTTGGGCGACCCATCCTCTCGCAGCAACCCCATGTAGTAATGACGATAGTACGAGCTGCCCTCCGCTTCTTTATGTCGCGTGGTGGCGGTCCAGGTCGCGGGCAAATCCAACAGGCTGTACCAATGCACTCGCTCAACCGCCGGGAGCAACAGCTCCGCGGTTCTGAGCAGCCCGAAAACCTGAACTTCCTCAGCGCCGAAGGAAGAGACTCCGGCTTCAGATACCCAAACCGGTTTGCCCGTAACGGCGCGTATTTCCTCGATCTTCCTGGGCCAGTCGTGGATGCTCCAGTGGTTCCAGTCCAGGGGAAAGCCGTGTACGGCAACGACGTCCACGGCATCAAGCACTCCATACGATCCCATCAGAGCAACGAAGCTGGGATCGATGGGGGAGATTCCGCCCAACACCAGCGGCAGTTCCGGACATTCGCGGCGCAGCGCGCGGCTAGCAACGATCACCATTTCGGCAAACCGCTTCCAATCGGGATCCAGCTTGAAGTCCCAATGGGACAGGTTGTTGGGCTCGTTCCAAAGCATGATTGCTTCTACCATTCAGCTCCTGCCCTAAGACGGGCTTACAAAGTGCCCGCGAGTTCGTGTTCGAGAATGGATCTGCCCTGTTTCTTGACCTCGACAGGACTGCAGATCCAAGTCTCGGCTTCCGGATGCGCCGTGATTTCCAGCCCCGAGCTCCGCAACATGGCTTCCATGGCGCCATGATTGGGGATCCACCAGTTTGTCGGATCGCCCGCGTACTTTTTCTCGATGAAGTACATGCAGGGAAAATCACGATCAGCAAATACTTCCTTGTCCCAGAACTGATAATCGTCTCGCAGTTGGGGGCTGACCATGGACCCTCGCACCATGGTCTGAAAAACAAGCCGGCTTCGAACTTTGGTGATGACTTTGTCGAGTGCGTACAACGGGTAGCGCAGGTGGTAAAAAACTCCCATGAAAAGGACGTAGTCAAACTGTCCGGCAATCTGATCCACGTCGTATACCGAGCGCTTTTCAAACTCGACGTCCAGGTCCAGCACTGCGGCCGCGAAACGCGCCTGGCTGAGGTAGCGGTCGTCGACGTCCACTCCCAGCACGCGGGTGGCTCCGCGCTTTTTGAACTCCAGGCTGTAAAAGCCGGCGTTGCAGCCGACGTCCAGAACCCTAGCTCCGGAAAGATCAGCCGGAATCGTGGACGCGATCTGCTTCCACTTGACTCGCGGATAATCGCCCAGGAAGTGTCCCGGAGCCGTCAGCACGCCTTTGAGGTCCAGATTGTGGAACCACTGTCCCAGTTCAGCGATGCCGCGAGCTAACTCTGCGCGGTCAGTCGCCCGCTTTGGCGGCTTGGATGCCATGACATTGGTTTGGATTGTGGCCATCTCCTGGGACCCGGGTTTGGATTGTCTTCCACAAAGTGGAGGTGGAACTTGGTCGGTTAGAATCGGCGAGAGGTACTTGGGATGTCCTGCAGCATCTATGAGTTCCTGATGTTCGCGCAGCGTTTCCCCAGTTTCAAAGCAGCTCGCAGCACCTTTCCTCGCAGTTTAGAAATGCGAGCGCTGAAGAAAGAATTGCCGCAGGCAGTGGCGGACGACAGCGGGTGGCAACGCGCCAACCTTAGATTGCTTTCCGTCCGCTGAGCAGATTGATAACCGCCACGACCAAGGCAATCACCAGCAACAGATGGATGAAACCGCCGGCAACATGAAATCCCCAGCCGAGGAGCCAGAGAATAATCAGGATGGCAAAGATAGTCCAGAGCATGGAATCCCTTGAAGAGGCCGCGAGCGAGAACATCGGCTATCTGCAAGTGTGAGAAGCTGACCTTCGAGGGAAAGTTGTCCCCAACTCAGAAACCTGAACGATCAAGCGGCGGGCTAGCGATTGGCCGCGGGGCGCCCCATCCATTGCTGGTTGAGGCCGTACTCTTTCAGTTTGCGATATAGCGTGGTCTTGCCGATCCCCAACATGCGGGCCGTCATGAGTTTGTCGCCGTTCAGCCGCTCTAGGGCCTGCAAAATGGTTTGCTTTTCGACTTCCGCCAGCGGCAGGATCTTGCCAACAGGCGCGCCGGCGCCGGTGGCTGCCATCGAGCCAAGACGCTGGATCTGCGGAGACAAGTCTTCCGCCTTGATGATGCCGTCCATCGCGACGGCTGCGGCATATTCCATGCACTCTTTCAGTTCGCGCACGTTGCCCGGCCAATGGTAGCTTGTCAGCACCTTCATCGCTTCTGAACTCAAGGACCAGCGGGTGTCCTTGCCTGCGGCGATTCTTTCCAGGAAGTGCGCCGACAGGAGACCTACGTCCTCTTTACGGTTGCGCAAAGCCGGCAGGCGCAAGCTCACCACGTTGAGGTGAAAATAGAGGTCGCGACGGAATGTACCTTGCTGCACAGCAAGGTCCAGGTCACGACTGCTGGCGGCAATGATGCGGGCCTCGGTACACAACGTCTTGCCGACGTAGGGTGCGCGAAGATCCCTTTCCTGTAAGGCATGCACCAGCCTAGCCTGGAGAGCCGGTGATAGCGCCCAGATTTCGCTGAGAAAGATGACTCCTGCCAGCGACCGTAGCTCTTCGCGCGTCTTCCCCAAACCGAAAAGTTGGTTTTCGAGTAGTACTGGCGACGCGGCAGCACACGACAACACTACAAAGGGACGCTCCGGGAACAATCCTTCCGCGTGTATGGTGCGCCCGATCAGAGACTTACCGGTTCCACTCTCCCCTTGTAGCAACACCGGATGTTTTCCCGAGGCTACGCGCGAGATGATGCGGTACAGCTTCTGCATCTCCGGCGATTGTCCAACAAGGTCTTTGAATCCAGGGTTACGACCAAGCTGCACCATCGGACCTCCCAGCTAATTTGTTCAACATCTATATCCGTGTTTGCCGCTGCCTGGGTCCAGCGCTCCAAGTTCCGGGCCGACAGTGGCGATCATCGGGCCATGCGGTGCATTGCGGATCGGTTGTGTGTGCCACCTCGATGAAGGCTGGATCCGAATCACTTTGCGGGCACATCCTCGATCTCCGAGAATTAAATTTGGCGAGCACCGCTGGCGGATCAACATGTCCCGCTCCCCAAAAACTTCCGACACGGAAGCTTCCTCCGCAGGCGGGAGGTTGCTCCGTTCTTCCGAGTCACAATACTGGAATGCCTTGTGGATTCGGCAGCAGGAAATGAAAATTTCCAGATTTAGAACAATCATCCTGCTGGCTATTGCAGTCTAAGGTCGCCAAGACTGTCACCTCCTCGCGGCCAAGGTAACTTGACTTCACAGGAACGGCCGCGATACCTTCGCCCCATTGCAGTAGCCCGGGGCGGAAGATTATTTTGCCAGCGCAACGACTCATCACCCTCACCACCGACTTTGGTCTCACCGAGCATTATGTCGGTGTAATGAAAGGGGTTATCCGCGGGATTCATCCCGAAGCTCCGGTCGTGGACATTACCAACGCGGTGCAATCGTTCGATGTCCTCGATGGCGCTTTGGCCATTGTCCAGTCGTACACTTATTTTCCGAAGGACACCATCCATCTGGTCGTGGTCGATCCTGGCGTTGGCGGGCCACGCCGTCCTCTCCTGGTCACAGCCGGTAAGTACCAGTTCGTGGCCCCGGACAACGGAGTGCTTTCCCTGATCTACGAGCGTGAAGAGCGGGTCAGCGTTCGCCACATTACTTCCGAACATTATTTCCGCCATCCCATCAGCAATACGTTTCACGGACGCGACGTCTTTGCTCCCGTGGCCGCCTACCTAAGCAAAGGCGTCGACGCAGCCAAGTTCGGCGAAGAGATTAGCGACTATGTACGCTTTCTGGCACCGCGTCCTAAGTCAGAATCTCCCACTACCTGGAAGGCCGTGGTGCTCAAGGCCGACAAATTCGGCAACCTCATCACCAACATCACGCCCGGCGACATCCCGCAGCTCTTCAACGGCTCGGCCAGCTCGTTCAAGATCAACGTAGGCAAAGGTGAAGTCACCCGCCTTTGCACCAGCTACTCACAGGGCGCCGCCGGCGAGTTGATTGCAGTCCTGGGGAGCAGTGGCCTGCTGGAAATCTCCGCCAACAAAGCGGCGGCCTCGCGCCTGGCCGGGGCCGATAAAGGCACCCCAGTCAACGTCACGCTGAGCGGAGACCACTAATTGCGACGCCTGCTGCGTTTCTTCTGGAACGCTACTCGTGGCCACCACCTTGCTCCTTGGCGTAGCCCTTATTTGCGCTGGCGCATGGAAACCTACTCCGGCCTCAAAATGGACAAGATCGGTTTCGTCGAATTCTGGGGCTTCCTCTTCCGCGAACGAAAGCAGCTCACCCGCTTCTTTAAATGGACCTCGCAGATGGACAATTACGCCCGACCAAAACCGAAGAATCCCTAGGCTAGAGCCAGCAATCAGCGGTCGGCAATCCGCGATGCTAATCTCCAACCAAGATCGGGCGGTCGGATCATGCCGATCCGTAACTTTCAAATCACCCGGACCACCGATCTCGTACAATTGCATTCAGCCCGATCTTCCAGGAGCTTAGGCTGATGAAACCTCGTCGTCTTGGGCATTCCGGCCTTGAAGTTTCGCCTCTGTGCCTTGGCGGCAACGTCTTCGGATGGACCGCTGACGAGCCTACTTCCTTCAAGCTGCTCGACGCTTTTGTCGCCGCCGGCTTCAATTTCATCGACACCGCCGACAGCTACTCCACATGGGCGCCCGGACATCGCGGCGGCGAATCGGAGACCGTGATCGGCCGCTGGCTGAAAGCCCAAGGCAAGCGCGATCAGGTAATCATCGCAACCAAGGTCGGCTCAGAAGTCATGGGCCTCAAAGGGCTCTCCAAGGCCTACATTCTGAGAGAAGTCGAGGAGTCGCTGAGGCGGCTCGAGACCGACTACATCGATCTCTACCAGTCGCATCGCGATGATCCTTCCACTCCCGTCGAAGAAACCTTGGAGGCCTACGCTGAATTAGTCCGCCAGGGGAAAGTTCGCGCCATCGGCGCCTCCAACTTCTCCGCAGAGCGCTTAGGCGAGTCACTCGCCGCCAGCCAGGCCAAGGACTATCCGCGATACCAGTCCCTCCAGCCCAACTACAACCTCTACGATCGCGCCGACTACGAAACCCGCCTCGAACCGCTGTGCGTGAAAGCAGGCTTGGGGGTGATTCCTTACTTCTCGCTGGCCGCCGGCTTTCTCACCGGCAAGTACCGCCGGCAGGAAGATCTGACCCAGAGCCAGCGTGGCCGCTTCGTCGAGAAGTACCTCAACGATCGCGGCCTGCGGATCCTCGCCGCCCTTGACCAGGTGGCCGCCCAGCTCGGCTCGACTCCGGGCAAGGTAGCGATCGCTTGGCTGGTGGCTCGTCCCAGTATCACGGCGCCGATCGCCAGCGCGACCAGCCTAGAACAACTGCGCGATCTTATCAGCGGCGTTAACCTGAAGCTCGATGCGGCTGCCATCGAATCGCTGAACCAGGCGAGCGCGAGTAGCAAGTAGTTGGCAGTCGAGTCGAGTGTCGTGAGGCGCGAAGCGCAGGAACCGACATGCTCGGGATAAGGTGGCGGAGACAGCGTTATGAAGACGCTGGCAGTCTTTCATCAATTCAAAAGGTAATTCAATGCGTAGCCAAGGTGCTCGACAACGCGCCGCGCCAGCGGATGCCTGTTGGAGAACTTGACCCGACCAGCGTCGGTCATCGGAGAAGCGGCTACCCTCCATACGCCGGCGGCGGACTGAATCCGCCGATTTCGCGAGTCAAGAGATCGGCGAATGTGATGGTGGTAGCGTCTTCCCAGAACGGTCCCATAATCTGGATGCCCACGGGCAAACCGTCAGGCGTGCGGCCTATGGGCGCGGCAGTCGCGGGACATCCGGTCAAGCTGGCTGGAGCGATCCAGTTGAGCATGTCCATGTAATGGCGTGGGCCGGCCGGGGTCGTGATCGTCCGTTGCTCTTGCGGTTGGGTGTGATTGTGAGGGAAGGCCGCAGTGAAAGCCACCGGCGACAGGAAGACATCAACTTGCTCGAACCATGCCTGCCATTGTGCGCGGAACCCGAGGCGCCGGAAGTTCTGCTGCTGCCAGTCAGCAAACGAGCTGAGCGCGCCCGAGCCTTGGCCCATGGCGTTCGCGAATTGTTTGCGCTCGCGCTCCTGGTCCGGCGGCAGGGCCGTGCTATTGAGAAACGCCTCCAGGTGGAACAGATAGTTGGCGAGCAGTTCGGCAGGCCGATATCCCTCGGGCCAGCCCGGTTTGAGTTTGGCGCCGGCGCGGCCCAGGCGATCGATCGCGTTCTCGAGCAACGCCTTAACTTCGGGAGTGGGTGGAGCGATGGGATCGTCGATCACATAACCGACGCGGAAATCTTTCAAACTGCGGGCGCGAGGCTCTGGCATCTGCCACTTCCAAGCCCGAGCGTCCCACCCGGCGGGACCACCGACTACCTTGAGCGCCGCCAGCAGGTCCAGGGCGTTTCGCGCCATGGGTCCGCCGACAGCCAGCAACGTGGTAAAGCCGGGCGCGCTGAGAGTACCGCCGGGGAGATGGCCCTGCCTGCTCACCAGGTCGAGCGTGGGTTTGTGTCCGAAGACCCCGCAGAAATGCGCAGGCACGCGGATGGAGCCACCGATATCGCTGCCCATGCTGAGATAGCCCAGGCCGGCGGCCAAGGCTGCGGCACTTCCGCCCGACGACCCCCCGGGAGTGCGCTTTACATCCCAGGGATTGTTGGTCTGGCCGTAAATCGGGTTGTAGCTTTGCCAATCCGAGAGAGCCACGGGCACGTTGGTGGCTCCTACCAGTACCGCGCCCGCCGCCAGAAGACGGGCGACGACGTCAGAGTTCTGAGGCGCACGAGAATCGCGTAGCGCCGAATAGCCCCAGGTGCAGGGATGTCCGGTCACGCCGTAACTTTCCTTCACGGTAATCGGCACTCCATGAAAGACCCCGAGCGACCGGCTTTTCGCCTGCGCTGCGTCGGCCTTGGCAGCCTGCGCCAGCGCGTCTTCGCGAAGTTGATAGACAAAAGCGTTGAGCTGGGGATTGTAGCGATCGATGCGCTCGAACACCCGGCGCGTGAGTTCGACGGAGGAAACCTCCTTGTTGCGAATGGCTTCGGCCGCCCGCAACGCCGTGGCGAAGTCAAGGTCGTCCGTCGCGCCGGGTTTCGGCGCTGCTGCTGGGGTTTGGGCTAGGCCGGACAGCCCCGGGGATGCATCCGTAGAGATTTCCGAGACAGGCAATGCCTTGGCTGCGCGGCGATTCATGGTAGGGAATGGTAGCAGAAGCAGGCAGATAGCAATTATTTCTTAGAATTCAATTAATCAAGACCCGGCGGCGCTTCCGGCACCAGCTCTTACGCTAGGGCTGGGACAGTGGCGTGAAGAAACCAGGTGTCGACCACGACGCGTCGGCAAAACCATTTCTGGCGGAGCAGCAGACGCGCTAGCGCGTTGCGCAGCGCGCCGGGAAGACGGCCGGCCAGCGCTGTGCCGCCGGAGCCGTGACCAGAGGAGAAACGCCGCTCGAGCAGCGCGGCATATGGCACGAGCCTATTGCGCGCGTAGTTGCCCTGCGCTGCCAGAATAACCTGCGCAGCCAGCAGCCCGGACTCGACGGCCGGGCGAATGCCCTCGCCGCTTTGCGCATAAGCCAGGCCGGCGGCATCGCCGATGAGAATCACCGAGTCGTCGACGCTCCTTCGCCCGGAGCGTCCCCAGAGAAGATAGGCGTGACCGAGCGGCCGACTCGGAGGGTCGAAAGCGATCCTTCCCATCGCGCGTAGAGAATCGAAGAAGCGAGTGACATGCTCGGGAAGAGCGCGCTGGTCGAGCCTTCCCAGGCCGAGGTTGAGGAAGTTGCCTTTGCGGAAGCACCAGCCGTAGCCGACAAGATCGGGACAGAAGTAGAGTTCCGGAATCTCCGGCACAACGGCGCACAGGGAGGCCTGCCGCGCGTCCATCTCGAATTCGATTTCCTGGGCGATGACCGGGATATTGTCGTCATCCGTGCGGCTGTTACCGCTGGATTCGACAGTACCAAGGTGCCGGGCCACTGGACAGAAGTGTCCGCCGGCGCCGATCAACAGGCGAGCGCGGATTTCACCGTTCACGATCCAGGAATCGCGCGCCCGTTCCAGGCTCCTGATCCCCACATGGTCGCGGACCTCGGCGCCTGAGCGGCGGAGCAGGTACTCGTCAAACTCGGAGCGGCGAATGCCGTAGCTGACGGGGCGATCGTAGGTGAGGTCAATGCCGCGCTGTCCCATGCAACCAACGCGGAAGCCGGTGATGGGCTGAAACGTCCGGCCCGCGGCGTAGTCGGCCTCGGAAATGCGTAGCCCCTCGAGGACCTGCGGCGTGATCCAGCCTCCGCAGACTTTGTTGCGGGGAAACGCGGACTTGTCCAGGATGAGGACGCGCTGGCCCGCGGAACGCAGACCCCAGGCGCAGGATGAACCGGCCGGACCACCGCCAACGATCAGGACATCGCATGAGTCCATTCTTCGTCCCGTCCCTTGGCTTGGTTTGAGTTGTACAGATATTCCCTAGTCCAGGGCCGAGTATCGCAGTCCCGACCGGCGAAGACCACCTGAAAGAGCTGCAGCGTCCCCACGCGAAAAGCGGCAGTCGAACCGGCCAGATAGAGCCGCCACATCCGCGCAAAGGTATTGCCGAAGTGATCCGTCACGCAATCGTAGGAGTGCTCGAATCGGCTCAGCCAGCACTCCAGGGTTTTGGCGTAATGCGAACGCAGGTTCTCGATATCGAGCACGCTGAAATCGTGAGGTTCGAGCAGCTCCATGACCTCGCGCAGGACTGGTGGATAGCCTCCGGGAAAGATGCGTTTGCGGATCCAGACATTCAGCGGACGGGGAAAATTTCTGCCGATGAAGTGTAGCAAACCGCGCCCCTGGTCGCCGATCACGCGATAAATCACGCGGCCGAGCTCTTGATGGTGTGAGCGGCCTACGTGCTCCAGCATGCCCACGGAAACGAAAACATCCGAGGGGCTGCTGATGTTGCGGTAGTCGTCTTCGCAAAACTCCACCTGGGAGGCCAGGCCCTCCTGCTGTGCGCGCTGGCGGGCAAACAGAATCTGTTCGTGAGAAATATTGAACGCTTTCACCCTGACACCATAGTGCCTGGCCATATGCAGGGCGAGGGCGCCCCATCCGCATCCGGCTTCGACCACGGTTTCGCCCGGCTTTAGCCACAGCTTGCGGCAAACCAGGTCGAGCTTTGCGGTTTGCGCTTCCTCCAGCGTCGCGTCCGGGCGCGGGAAATAGGCGCAGGTGTACACCATCTGCGAATCGAGCCACCAGCGATAGAAATCGTTGGAGAGATCGTAGTGATGACGGACATTCCGGCGCGAAGCCCGCAGGCCGTTGGAGGGCAGCCAGGAGGCTAGGCGCGATATCATGCGCCGGGCCGCAGAATTCCGGATCATGTACAGATGCTCGAGCAGCCCGACGAGATCACCTTCGACTTCGATATCGCCGGCGCTGTAGAGATCGCCGAAATTGACCGCCGGATTGGCCAACGTCGCGAGCAGCGCGCGCCGGTTATTGATGCGAACCAGCGGGGCGTCAGACGCAGCGGACGAATGGTAAGAAGCGGAGTCCAAGATCTCAGCTTTGGGGGCTTGATTTCTTGGACCGAGCGCCAGTCGGACTGGGATAGGACCGGCCATCTGGCGCATGGCGCTGAGAAGTTGGCGATCGAGCCAGGAGTACCGCATGGGGCAGAATCCTCCCTGGATGTTCAGACGCGCTTTCTGGGGCCCGTGAGGCTCACCTTTGCTAAGCCTAGCCTATGCAGACGCCGGCGTAAATTATGCCGATTCTGGGCGTTCCATTGTAGCGGAAAAATACGCCCAGCTTCGACCTCCAAAAGCGTCAAGGTGAGCTACACGGCAGACCTCGGCCAGCGAATCCGGGAACGTAAGCCTAAGTTTGGCTTCTCGAGGGCGGGAGTTTTATGCGCTCAGATATTGTATTTCTTAAGCAGGTGCCGGAACGACCTGTAGGAGACTTTCAAGAGCTCAGCGGCGCGTGTCTGGACTCCGCCCGATTGTTTCAGGGCCGATTCGATCAGCGAGCGCTCGATCTCGGCGACATACTTCTCAAAGTCCAGGCCATCGGAAGTGACGTACGGGTGGTTGCCGTTGGGTGCTGAGGTGGAGCGCACGGGCGGGCGCTCTGCGGTGAGATCCACGTGCAACTCCAGGCTAGTCTCCATAGCGACGGCGCGCTCGATGGTGTTTTCGAGTTCCCGCACATTGCCCGGCCAGTCGCAACGACGCATACTCGAAAGTGATTCCTCACTGACCCTCAAGATACTCTTTTGCGCGGCCGCGGCATATTTCTTGAGGAAGTGCGCGGCCAGCAGTTCGATGTCGTTGCGGCGTTCGCGCAACGGGGGCACGTGAATGGGGATTACGCTCACGCGATAGTAGAGATCTTCGCGGAAAGCGCCCGCGCCAACCAGTTGCTTGAGATCCTTGTTGGTCGCGCCGATTACACG
Organism: Terriglobales bacterium; assembly: GCA_036522035.1. Lineage (GTDB taxonomy): Bacteria > Acidobacteriota > Terriglobia > Terriglobales > Acidobacteriaceae > Angelobacter. The sequence goes on along the minus strand of DATDGP010000260.1, from coordinate 14,574 downwards.
GACGTCAACCGATGTCTCCTGGGCGCCGCCTACAGGACGAAGCGCGCGTTCCTGCAGAACGCGCAGCAGTTTCACCTGCATGGAAACGCTCATCTCGCTGATCTCGTCCAGGAAGATGGTGCCGCCTCCGGCGAGCTCGAAAAGCCCGCGCTTGTTCTGGTTGGCGCCGGTAAACGCGCCTTTGACGTAACCAAACAGCTCGCTCTCCAGAAGCGTTTCGGGAAATGCGCCACAATTGATGGAGACAAACGGCTCCGCGGCACGCGGCGAGCAGGCATGAATAGCCCGCGCTACTAGTTCCTTTCCGGTTCCACTTTCGCCGTAGATGAGCACGGTGCTTGCCGTGGGCGCTACCGTGCGGATGGTGGCCTTGAGCTTCTCAACCGCCTCGCTCTGCCCAATAATGTTGTCGAGCGAGTTGCGGGTAGCTGCATCACGCTTGAAAGCAAAGTTCTGCCTCTGCAACTCAATAGTTTCCAGGGCGCGGCCCACGGAAATCTTGAGCTCGTCCATCAGACCAGGGCCCTTGTGAATGTAGTCGAACGCGCCCACGCGGACCGCCTGCACCGCGGCTTCGTAATCCTCAACGGCGGTGATCAAAATGACTGAGGTCTCGGGCGATGACTGGCGGGCGTAGCGCAGAACCTCGATGCCGTCCGTCTGCGGCATCTTGATGTCCGTGATCAAAACCTCGTAATTCGCCGAACTGAGCTTCTTCTTGGCCATCTCGCCTGCGTTCACGGTTTCCACGCGATGGCCGTCTTTGCGCAGCGAGATATCGAGCATCTCGCAAATGGAGCGCTGATCGTCGCAGACCAGAATGCTAGCCATGCGACACCTCCGACCCGGCCACGACCGGGGGCGGCATCTCGGCTACCGCGGCCCTGGCGTTCGCGACCTCCAGAACGAATTCCGCGCCACCTCCGGTCGCCGTCTGCACCCAGATCTTGGCCTGATGCGCCTGAACAATCTGGTACACGATGGCGAGCCCCAATCCCGTACCGCCTTCGAATTGTGATTGGAAGGGCTCAAAGATCTTGTCGATCATCTTGGCCGGCACTCCGGGGCCAGTATCGCCGATGCCGAGGCGCCAGAAGTCCCCATCGGCGCGCAGAGAAATGGTGATGGTTCCGCTCTGGCTCATGGCCCGCACTGCATTTTCCAGCAGGTTCCAGAACACTTGTTTCATGCGGTCGCCGTCGACCTGGGCATAAGCCTGCGGCACGTCGTACTGGCGGACGATCTTCAGCTGCGAGGAAGGCAGACGGTTTTCAAGCAGCATTAGCGTGTCTTCGAGCAGCGGCACGATATCCATGCGTGCAAACTTGTAACTCTTCTCCCGCGAATAGACGAGGAAGTCGGAAATGATCGAGTTCAGCCGGGCCGATTCGCGAATCGTAATGTCGACCAGGGTCTTCTGCTCGTCGTTGAAGGGCGAGATGTGCGACAGCATTTTGATAGACCCGGCAATCGAAGCCAGAGGATTGCGAATCTCGTGGGCGATGCCCGCGGCCAGCCGTCCGACGGCGGCCAGGCGGTCGCGCATGCGTAGCTCGCTTTCCAGTCGGCGCAGTTCGGTACGGTCCTCAAAAGCGTAGAGATAGCCGATAGTCCCGTGCTCGGGGACGGCCAGTGCGGTTACGGTCACGCCAAATGTTTTTTCCGCGCCACCCGGCGTCAAGCCCCGGACTTCGCCCTGGGTGAGCGACGATTCCAATCCCGGCAGACGGTCCAGGAACAGTTCAGAGACGTGGCGGCCGCACACCGCCGAACCCGTGCGCTCCAAAAGCTTTTGTCCGGGCGAGTTCACCAGGGTGATGCGCCCTTCGAGATCGGTGGTCATCAGCCCGCTACGGATGGAATGCACGACACTGGCGTGCAACGCCTGCAAACTGAGAAGTTCCCCGCTCTTGTCTTCCAACTCCCGCCCGGCCTGGCGCAGTTTGCCGGCCAAGGCGCTGGCCAGGTAGGCCACGGCGATGTAACCGCAGAAATTGCTCAGCACCACTACCGTCAGCGAAGTCAGGTCGCTCCGCGGGGAGTATTGATAGGAAGGCAGTCGGCCGAAGTAGCAGAGCTCCAACAGCCCGCCGAACATGATGAATGAGACTGCCGCGGTGACGTAAGCCCAGTATCGTGGCAATAGGATGCTGGCCACGATAATGACCAGGAAGTAGAGAAGGTTGAATATGGTGTCGATTCCGCCGGTCACATAGACCAAGGCCGTCACAAAGGCTAGGTCGGTGAAAATCTGCGTAATGGCCTGCAGCTTGTATTCCTGCCAGACCGAAATTACCACAATGAAAAAGACGGAAATGACGTACCAGATCAGCACCACCGTCACGAACAGGCGAGTGGGGACGTTATTGGGAGTCAGGTTGACGATGAGCAGTTCAACGCCGAGCAGGAAGGAAATGACGATGACACGGACCTTCACCAGCCATGCCAGCCATGCCCGCTCGTTGAACTTATTCTCCGCCATTGTCTAAGACACCGTCAGAAGGTTGGGGGCCGGCGTCCGAAGCCCGTCCGGACGCGGCCTTGATCCCATTCTTCTAGCCCGAAAGTTTGGCGATCATCGTGAATAGCGGCAGATACAGTGAAATGACGATTCCACCGACGACCACGCCGAGAAAGCCGATCAACAAGGGCTCCATCAGGGTTAGAAGGTTCTTGGTGGCGGCGTCCACTTCGTCCTCGTAGAAGTCGGCGATCTTCTGGAGCATCGCGTCCATCGCGCCGGTAGCTTCTCCCACACCGATCATCTGGGTCACCATGTTGGGAAACACACCCGACTCGCGCAAGGGATCGACAATGGTACGTCCTTCTTCGACTGCTTTGCGAACCTTCATCAGCGCGTCTTCCAACACGGCGTTGCCGGAAGTTCTGGCGGTGATGGCCAGGCCTTCAAGAATTGGCACGCCGGAGGTAATCAAGGTGCCCAGCGTCCGGGTGAATCGCGCTACAGCGATCTTGCGCAAAACCGGACCCAGAACCCACATTTTCAGCAGGAGTTTGTCCATGAGGAAACGGCCGCGCGGGTCTTTGCGGATTTGCCGGATGGCAACGACCAAGCCGATCAGCAGCAGCAGGAAAACCCACCACCATTCCTTCACAGCGTTGCTCAGGCCGATCACCATCTTGGTCGGCAAGGGCAGCTCGATTTCCATGCTGGCGAACATGTTGGCGAAGATGGGCACCACGAACTTGAGCAGCGCTCCCACCACCAGGCTGGCCATGCTGATCACGGCCGCGGGGTAGATCAGTGCCGACTTCACCGCTGACTTCAACTTCACGTTTTTTTCTACATATGCAGCCAGACGCTGAAGGATGGTATCGAGGATGCCGCCGGTTTCGCCGGCTTCAATCATGTTGGTGGTCAGGTCATCAAAAATCTTGGGATGCTGGCGCATGGCGTTGGAGAGCGTAGCGCCGCCTTCCACCGTGGTCCGCACCGCGGTCAGACATTTCTGAAAGACCTGGTTTTCCTGGTTTGCGGCCAGAATTTCCAGGCATTGGACCAGAGGCAGACCGGCATCGATCATCACAGAGAACTGACGGAAGAAGACAGCCAGCTCCTTGGTGGGCACTTTTCCGGTGCCGAACGTCGGCAAGGCAAACTCTTTGCCTTTTTCCTTGATGGCCCCGGGCGTGATTCGGTCGCGGCGCAACTGCATGGTCACCTGGGCTTTGTTGTCAGCTAACTTCTCCCCGGAGATGCGTTTCCCCTGGGCGTCGGTTCCTGTAAATGTAAACACCGGCATACCTGAAGGCTCCTCTCGTACCTGATTGCCTGCCACACCGGGGGAGTGTGTTTCGTGCTATCGCCTGCCCGCGGGCGCCGCCGCGACCTTGCTGGCGACGACTCCGCGGTTAATGATGTCTTGCAACTCATCGGCCATCGACGAACGCTGCAAAGCCGTTTCCAGCGTGATCTGCTTCTGGAAATAGAGCATCGCCAGCGACTGATTGAACGTCTGCATGCCGAACTTGTCCTGGCCCGACTGCATGGCCGAATACACCTGGTGGATCTTGTCTTCGCGAATCAGATTGCGCACCGCCGCGTTGGGTACCAGGATCTCCATAGCCATGGCGCGTCCGTTCCCGCCCACCTTGGGCAACAACGATTGGCAAAGAATCCCTTCCAGCACGAGCGAGAGCTGGGCGCGAATCTGCGACTGCTGGTGCGAAGGGAAAACGTCGATGATGCGGTTGATGGTCGAGGCCGCGGAGTTGGTGTGCAGCGTGCCGAACGTCAAGTGGCCAGTTTCGGCGATGCGCAACGCCGACTCTACGGTTTCCAGGTCGCGCATTTCGCCGATCAGCACCACGTCTGGATCTTCGCGCAACGCGGCTCGCAAGGCAGCGCTAAACGATTGTGTATCCGAGTGCACTTCGCGCTGATTCACCAGGCAGCTCTTGTTCTGGTGCACGAATTCGATTGGGTCTTCGATGGTGATGATGTGGTCGTGGCGCTCGATGTTGATCTTGTCGAGCATTGCCGCCAGGGTAGTCGACTTGCCGGATCCCGTGGGTCCGGTCACCAGGATCAGGCCGCGGGGCTTCTCGCACAGTTTGGAAACTATATGCGGAAGGTTGAGTTGCTGGAAGGTCTTGATCTCGAATGGAATCACGCGATAGACCGCGCCGACCGCACCGCGCTGGTTGAAGCAGTTGCCGCGGAAGCGAGCCAGCCCCTTCAATCCGAAAGAGAAGTCCAGCTCCAGGCTCTCTTCGAAGCGATGCTTCTGCGCGTCGGAGAGCACGCTATAAGCCAGCTGTTTAGTCTCCGAGGGCGTTAGCGGGGGCATATCCAGGGGCTGCAAGTGACCGTGCACCCGCACTTGCGGCGGCGAGTTGGTGGTGATGTGGAGGTCGCTGCCGGACATGTCCAGCATCTTTTTCAGCAAGTCGCTCAAAGTGACATTCATGGTCCTGTCTCTACCCCTTTTAGAATTCTCGTATTCCCGCCCAGCTTTTCAGCTCACGCCCTGAAACTAGTGGATTGTCTCCCTCGCCACTTCTTCAAGAGTGGTGACGCCGTCGGCGATCTTCACCAATCCGCTACGGCGCAGCGTCATCATTCCATGTTCTATGGCTTTTTTCTTCAGTTCTACGGCGGAGGCCCCGATCAGGATCAGCTCACGCATCTCATCGTCCACTTCCATGACTTCATAAAGGCCGGCGCGACCCTTATAGCCAGTTCCGTTGCACACGGGACAGCCCCGGCCCTTGAAGATCTTCACCGTCTTGGCTTCTTCCGGGGTATACCCGGCCTCGACTTTGGCTTGGGGGGGCAACGGCACTTCTTCACGGCATTCCCCGCAAATGCGCCGCACCAGGCGCTGCGCGCAGATGAGGTGAACGGCGGTGGCCACCAGAAAAGGTTCAATGCCCATGTTCATCAGGCGACTGATGGTCTCGGGCGCGCCGTTAGTGTGCAGGGTCGACAGCACCAGGTGGCCAGTGAGCGCGGCCTTGATGGCGATTTCGGCGGTCTCAAAGTCGCGAATCTCGCCCACCAGAATCACGTTGGGATCCTGACGCAAGAAAGCGCGCAGGGCAGCGGCAAAGTTCAAACCGATTGATTCCTTCATCTGCACCTGATTGACGCCGTGCAGCTGGAACTCGACCGGATCTTCGGCGGTGATGATATTGGTGTCGGGCTTGTTGAGCAGCGAGACGGAGGAATACAGCGTGTTGGTTTTGCCCGATCCCGTCGGGCCGGTAACCAGCACCATGCCATACGGCTTGAGCACCGCGCGCTGGTACCTTTCAAGCGACTCGGCCTCAAAGCCGAGTTTGGTCATGTCGAGGCGGAGGTTCTCTTTGTCGAGGAGCCGCATGACCACTTTTTCGCCCCACAGTGTGGGCAGACAATTGACGCGGAAGTCCAGCTGTTTTTTCTTGCCTCCTGCCTGCATCTTCAGCATGATGCGCCCGTCCTGGGGCAGGCGTTTTTCGCTGATGTCCATCTTGGCCATGATCTTGATGCGGGAGGTAATCGCGTCTTTGAGGCGCAGCGGCGGCGACATGATCGCTTGCAGAACGCCATCAATGCGGAAACGCACGCGGTATTCGCGTTCGTAAGGCTCGATATGGATGTCGCTAGCGCCGCGTTTCACCGCGTCGGACATGATGATGTTCACCAGCTTGACGATGGGAGCTTCATCGGCGGACTTCTCCAGTTCCGCCAGGTCCATTTCCGCTTGTTCGGCCTGGAGCTCGACGTCGGCCTCGTCCATGGAGGCCAGCAGCTCGTCCACGTTCTCTTGCTGCGGCTCGGTGAGCCCGTAGGCCTTGACGATAGCTTCGGCGATCGCGGGCTCGGAAGCCACGACCGGCTCGATGTTGAAACCCGTCATGAACTTGATGTCGTCCATGGCGAACACATTGGTCGGATCCACCATGGCGATCGTCAGTGAAGCTCCCACGCGGCTCAAGGGAATGATCTGATAGCGCTTGGCCGTCTCTTCGGGAATCAGCTTCACGACGCCCGGATCGATTTCGAAGTATTGCAGGTTGATGGCGGGCACGCCGTATTGACGGGAGAGGAAGTTGGTGATCTCCTCATCGCTCACGTACCCGAGTTGCACCAGGGTGGATCCCAAACGAGAGCTGGGACCGCTCTGTTTCTGCGCCCTTAGCGCCGCGTCGAGCTGCTCCGTAGTGATGATCTTCTCTTTGACCAGAAGATCGCCTAGCCTTTGCGACATAACCCCGCTCGGGTAAAGAAATTAACTCAATTGCGCTTTCCGAATAGGCTGGGGGGGCAGCCGGATCGCAGGAAAAACGTGAGCACCGCGATTGTGTGCTCGGTGACAGAAATTGTCAATCGGCGTTTCTCCCCTAAGGTTCATGCACTTGCGGGGAGGGGGCCTTCGTATTTAAGCAGAGCCAAGGGTGACCGAGTAACGGCCATCTGCTTGGAAAACGGATGCGATCTCAGGGTTTCGGTGTGGCTTCCGGTCCAACTTTTGCATCCTTAGGTGGCAGCGGAGGTGGGAAGGCCGTCGCGTACATAGTATTCGGCGATTTCTCCGGCAAAAGCCGGGTCCGCCGAAGGCTTGTAGCGCACTATGGCCTTCAAATTCTAGTGAAGTCTGGTGCCTTGCACGCATGACGAATGCGAGACCGGGTATTTTTGCCAAGGCTGGACAGGATTGTCACGGGCCAACTGAACGTAAACCAATCGTGTTTTGTGGCGATGCCGGCATGCCCACTACACGAATACCGTTTCCTGATATTCCCCAAACACTCGGCGCATGGCATCGGCGATCTCGCCCACGGTGCAATCGCTTTCGACGGCGGTAACGATGCGCGGCATCAGGTTTTCGCCGCTTCGCGCGGCCTCCTCGACGCCGTCGATTCCGCTTTTCCAGGCTGATTTGTCGCGGCGGGCTCGCAGGGCGCGTAGGCGCTCCATCTGGCGGCGCTCCAGGTCTGCCTCGATGCGCTGGATCGGGACGGAGCGGTCGCCCTCGCCCTGGAAGCGGTTCACGCCCACCACCACTTGCTCTAGCCGGTCGACCGCCTGTTGGAAGTCGTAAGCAGCGTTCTGGATTTCCTGCTGGATGTAGCCGAGCTCGATGGCGCGCAAGGTGCCGCCCATGGCGTCAATCCGCTCGAGGTAGGCGTTGGCCTGGGTCTCGATCTCATTGGTTAGCGATTCGATGTAATACGATCCGGCCAAAGGATCGACGCTGTTGGGGGCACCCGTCTCATATCCGATAATCTGCTGGGTACGCAGGGCGATGCGAGCCGAGTCTTCTGTCGGCAGGCCCAAGGCTTCATCGTAGGAATTGGTATGCAGAGACTGGGTCCCGCCCAGCACTGCCGCCAGAGCCTGCAATGCGGTGCGGACGATGTTGTTCTCCGGCTGCTGCGCTGTTAACGTAGAGCCGGCGGTCTGGGTATGGAAGCGCAGCATCAGCGAACGCGGGTTCTTGGCAGCAAAGCGGTCCTTCATGATGCGCGCCCACATCCGGCGGGCGGCGCGGTATTTCGCGATTTCTTCTAAGAAGTTGTTATGAGCGTTGAAGAAGAAGGAGAGACGAGGGGCAAAGCAATCCGCATCCAGCCCGGCGGCGACGGCGGTTTGGACGTAAGCGATGGCGTTGGCCAGTGTGAACGCAACTTCCTGCACCGCGGTGCAGCCGGCCTCACGCATGTGGTAGCCGGAGATGGAGATGATGTTCCACTCAGGAACGTGCTGCTGAGCATAGGCAAACATGTCGGTAATGATTCGCATGGCCTGGCGGGGCGGAAAAATGTAAGTGCCGCGAGCGATGTACTCCTTCAGGATGTCGTTCTGAACCGTACCGCTGATCCGGCTCACCTTGGCGCCCGATCGCTTGGCCACTGCCACATACAAAGCCAGCAGGATGGATGCGGTCGCGTTGATGGTCATCGACGTCGAAATTGTCTCGAGCTCTAACCCGTCGAAGAGCCGCTGCATGTCCTCGACGGAGTCGATGGCCACGCCGACCTTCCCGACTTCGCCCATGGCCATGGGGTGGTCTGAGTCCAGGCCGATCTGCGTGGGCAGGTCGAAGGCCACTGACAATCCGGTGGTGCCGTGCGCCAGCAGGTATTTGTAGCGTTTGTTGGACTCCTCGGCGTCGCCCATGCCGGCGTACTGGCGCATGGTCCAGAGTCGTCCACGGTACATTGTCGCCTGAACACCCCGGGTGAAGGGGAACTGACCGGGGTAAGCGGTGTCGCGATCATAATCCCAGCCCTCGAGATCGGCGGGAGTATAGAGAGGACGCGGAGTCAAGTTTTTGATGGGCTGACCTTCGGGCTTGAGTTTGGCGCTGTTACCCATGAGACGCAGCTACCTTTTCCTGGTGCGTTTCGCCCGGACAAACGAGACCACCGTAAAATATGTGCACACCAGGGTAAATGCACTCACCCCGACCAGGCGGCGATGGTCGGTAAAATGGTCCGTTCGGTACTGCCGGACCAGAGCTGATGCTCCGCCCACCGCGAGTACACCGAAAAGCAGACCGGTCACTTCCAGCCACAAAGCATAGAGGGTCTTGGCAAAGGAGATCGCCAAGCCCTTACCGGCCACCAGCAGAGCTTGGAGGGTGCGGCTACGGGTCTGGATGGGCCGTTTCGTGGCAGTCAATTCAGGCATCGCGCCTATTGTAGCCGGAATTCGAGAGACACTGACGCCAACAATGAAACAAGGCGACAACCTCCGGCATCTCAATACATAGTAGAGGGAGTTCCGAGTGGATACTCGGCTGAAACGTCTAATCAGAGAACTGGGTGAGGCCATCAACAGCTCGCTCTCCGAGTCGGACCAGATGGCGCGTGTGATCGGCAAGATCAAGGAAGAGGGCTATGACATCTTCCTGGTCCTCGAAGCCACCATCGGTTTCAACCGGCATGAGGACGAAGTCCGTCCGCCTTCGCCAGAGCCGGTAAGCCTGCGCCGTAAGAGCGCCGACCCTGACTTCTCGATGACCGCCCATGATGTGCGCTTCTTGAAGTCGCTGCGCATCAGCGTTGACGATGCTGCCTAGCGCAACCACCTGACCGCCCGGCAGCACCAGGCGTTTTCTTTTTCTGTTAGCATGGAAAGTCTGCTTGAGGTCCGGCCCCGTTTCGCGAAAAAGGTATGAAGGACACTCTTGGAGTTCTGCTGGCGGGCGGTGCCGGTGAGCGCCTCTATCCCCTGACTCGGGACCGGGCCAAGCCGGCAGTGATTTTCGGCGGCAACTACCGCATCATCGACGTCACTCTCTCCAACTGCGTTAACTCCGACCTGCGCAAGGTTTATATCCTCACCCAATACAAGGCGCTTTCCTTGAATCGCCATATCCGTGAGGGTTGGGGCTCGGTCGTCGCCACCGATCTGGGCGAGTTCATCGAGATCCTGCCGCCCATGAAACGTGTGAGCGACAACTGGTATCTGGGCACCGCTGATGCCGTATACCAGAACATCTACTCCATTGGCGCAGAGCAGCCACAGAGGGTGTTGATCCTTTCCGGTGATCATATCTACAAGATGAATTACCAGCTCATGCTGGACCAGCATCAGGCTGCAGGCGCCGACGTTACGCTGGCCACCATCCTGATCGATCCCAGCGAGTCCCCGCGCTTTGGCGTTTTGGAGATCGAAAAAAACGGAAGAATTACCGGCTTCGAAGAAAAGCCCCTGATTACCCGGATGCGCTCGCCTTACAATCCTGCCTTGGTCTCCGGCTCCATGGGGGTGTACATCTTTAACACCGACGTGCTTCTACCGGTGCTGCTCAAGGACGCCGAGGACCCCAGCTCCTCGCACGACTTCGGCAAAGACATCCTGCCGCGGATTCTCGATCAGTACAAAGTCTATTCTTACAACTTCATCGACGAGAACAAGAAGGAAGCACTTTACTGGCGTGACGTGGGTACGCTCGAAGCCTACTACGAAGCCAATATGGACCTGACCGCAGTATCGCCGGTCTTCAATCTGTATGACAAGCACTGGCCCATCCGCACCACGCAACGCCAGTACCCGCCTGCCAAGTTCGTGTTCGGCGACCCCGGGCGTACCGGGATGGCCATCGATTCCATCGTCTGCCCGGGCTGCATCATCTCCGGAGGCGTCGTCCGCAACAGTGTGCTCTCTCCAGACGTGCGCATCAACTCCTACGCGGAGGTGGATGCGAGCATCATCTTTCCTCACGTGAACGTCGGCCGGCACTGCCGTGTCCGCCGCGCCATCATCGATCGCGACGTCCATATCCCGGAAGGCGCAGTGATCGGCTTTGACCCGGTCGAAGACAGCAAGAATTACCTCGTGACGGAGACCGGTATCACCGTGGTCACACGCGATTACTCCCTGTTCGAGACCCCAGTCACCGTGGATTACTTCACATCGGATTAAAGAGTGTGGCGTTTAGGATTGCGAGGGAAGATAACGTCTCTCTGGTCAGTTTGCCCTGACGCAACTTGAGAGCTTTGTTATCCTGTCTCTCCACGGAGGAAAGCATGCACGGCTCTAACCTGATGCGGCGCTTCTGGACAGGCGCCCTGATGTTCGCGTTGCTGGTTCTACTGGTTCCAGCGAAAGCTGATCTCAACCCGGCCGCGGTGGCTTACAAATTGCCCAGTCAGATTCCGTGGAAAGACAGCTCGATCGGCGCGCAGATGGCAGTGGTGCGTGGCGACCCGGATAAACCCGGCCTTTACATCATCCTGGTCAAGTGGGCTCCGCATCACATGAGCCATCCGCATTGGCACCCCAATGATCGGTTTATCACCGTCATCTCTGGAACTTGGTGGGTAGGAAGCGGCAGCAAGTTCGATCCGGACAGCACTGTGCCTATGCCTGCAGGAAGCTTCGTCACCCATTTTGGCAAGCAGATTCATTTCGACGGTGCCAAGGACGAGGAGACAGTGCTTGAAATTGTAGGCGAAGGACCGGCCACAGCCACACCAGCGGAGGCTAAGTAGAGTGGGAGCGCACCCCTGTCAGGCTTGCGGGCCTCCTTCGCAGCAGCCGAGGCCGAAGCAGCTAGCAGCGTTGGGTTATAAAACCACGCGAGCAGTGGCCGGACAAAAGCGCCGCCGGCCACCGTGCCGCGAGGGTGGACGAGCTAAGCCGCCAGTTTCTGGCCTAGGAATTCCTTAGCCCTGGCCACGCCGGCGTCCCATTTCTGCAATTGTTCTGGAGTGAGGAAACTAACCAGCCGTTCGCGAAGCTGGGTACGGTTCGCGGCGACCTTTTTGATGAGGTCTTCTTTAGTCGCGTTGGGATTCTGGCTCTTGTACTCCTGGATCTTTCCATAGGATTCGGTCAGGAACGTATGCAGTTTGCCTTTTTGCTCCTCAGAGAGGTTCAGCTCGCCGCCGAATTTCTTAAGTTCAGTCACAATCGTTTCGCGTTGCTCTGGCGTCAAATTCATTACGCATTCTCCTTTTGTGTATCAGCTTTGATGGATTTTTACTCACGTGCGGAGGACGGACGCATCGGTTCTTGACCAGGTCATCTTGCAGCGTCCGAAGTTACGACGTGCACTTGTACCCCGAGGTTGTACGCTTTTTGAGAGCTGCGGGCTGATACTTGGTTCCAGATTTCGGGAGCGTGTGGCCAACCTATGTCATTGACCCCAGAGGGTCAAGTCTGGGGGGGCGCTTTTGTTTGCTCGTAGAGAAACATACGCCTAGCTCTCGTGTTAGGGCTTTTTACGCAAGGGCTTTTTACGGTAGAGAACACGTCCGTAAGTACAAGTACCAAAATCAAACTTCAGTTTAAGACAAGGAGAATCAAGAGAATGAACTACGTAACGTGTTGTTCGGAGCTGTTCTGGTAGTGACCATGGCGATCACCGGCCTGATGTTCGCGCAAAAGAAACCCGCCGAGAATGTTAGCCCGAGAAAGCATCCGAATATCGCAGCTGCGCAACGGCTGACCGCTCAGGCCTTCGAGAAGATCACCGCCGCCCAGCAGGCCAACGAATTTGACCTGGCCGGCCATGCAGCGCACGCTAAGGAACTTCTGGACCAGGCGAACCAGGAGCTGAAGAAAGCTGCTGAGGTTTCCAATATCAACCACCAGTAGCTCGGAAGCATAAACCGGCGGCAGGATCGTCGCTCCTGCCGCGTTCCTGTCTCTTAGAAACTCAACGGCTGAGTCAAACGGAAGCCGAGACGCTGCCCGGCTGCAAAGCCGGCCTGGGCCTTGTGGCTCGTGTCCTGAAATGAGCTGGCGGAGCCACTGACAAACGAGAGATTATGACTGCGGATGTTGGCCCCACCGGCAATGACGCTGGCGGTCTGCACCGGCACTGTTTTGCCATTCACTGTAATGGAAGAAATGACCACGCGCACGTACCCGGCCGTGTTCACGCGGCCGGATTCTCGCGAGGCGACCACCGTCCCAGTAAGCTCTGTCCCTGGTTGCACGACCGGCTGGTCGTCGATGAGCAATGGTTCATCCAAGACGGCAGTAAAGGTCTGCCCCGCTTTCGCCGCACTGGTTAGTGGCTGTAGGAGGTGGACATAGAGCATGGTGTCCGCCGGCGCCACCAATGGCTTGCTCTCGGTAAAGGGTATTTGCTGAGAACTCGAGGAGCCGGCTGCCACCACCGCAGGCTGGGTGCCCCCGCCGCACCCATTGCTCAAGGCCGCAAGCGTCACCAATCCCACAGCTCCCAACAGCTCCCAGATTCGCCCTTGCATAATTACTCCATGCACATGCCCGAAGTGCAACGCTCTTGCCACGTCAATAGCTTTATTTTTCATCGACTTAAGAGGCATAACACGTTGGAGATGGTGTACTTTTTACCGTGCGGGCAAGTAGGCGCTTCCGGCCGCGGTGGTTTCAGGCTGTAAGACCACGCCGTCAAAAGGAGTCACGCCCAACAGCCGTCCTTGCGCGGGGGAAACTCCGCGCAAAGGCCAACCGGAGTTGATCTGGGTCCAGGTGCGCCCATTATCAAGGCTCTCGAAGACACTGCTGCTGTTCGAAGCCGAACTGGTGGCCAAAATCTGCTGATTGAGTTCGTCAAACTGGATGCTGGCGACGTCGGCGATCCGCAACGATGAAATCCGCCTCCAGGAATCGCCGAGATCGGTGCTGCGAAAAACTCCTTCTCGCGTGGCCAGCCAAATATCGCCGCTGCTCTCAACAGCCACCGCGTTAACCGTGAAGTCTGCATAGAGGGGCTTCGTCGGCAGCCAGCTCTCGCCGCCGTTGACCGATACTGCGACTGCGGTACGTCCGGCCGCCACCAGCATCTTTCCCGATTGGGCCACAGCGATCACTGCGGTCATCCCGGGAAGATCTAGTTGGCGCCAGCTCGCCCCGGAATCCGCACTGACCATCAAGCCTGCCGCGGTAGTAGCAAACCATCGCTCCGGCGCGATCGCAAGACCTGTGACGCGCGCGCTTAGCTCGCCAACGCCCCCGCGACGGGGGCGCTGGCTCATCTTCACTGGGAGCGCCGGCAGTTTTTCTTCTTTCTTTGGACTAACCTGAGGGTCGGCATCAACCACGGGAACCAGGTTGTTGATCGGCTGCCAGCGCTGGCTGTTGGGCAGCAGAAGAAAGATGCCGCGATCGGTGCCGGCCACAATGGAGTGGTCCGCGGCCTCGCGCAACGCCAGGACATCGCGGCCGTCAAGGCCCTCGTTGACCTGGCTCCAGGTGCGGCCGGAATCATGGGAAACAAAAGCACCGCCGAACTCTTTGTCGTTTAGCACGCCGGCAAAAACCACCGAGCTGTCAGAACGGTCCACCAGCAATGCCGCCACCTGGCGATGCGCAAATCCGCGATTCGAGGCAGCGAACGTGGCTCCGCCATCGTTGCTGGCCAGCACTCCGCTACGGTCGGTGGCCAGCAGCACCCGCGTTGGCTGGCGCGGATCAATCACTACATCGTTTACCACCACGCTGGCACCGGTCATCCGCTTCCAGGTCGCGCCGGCATCGGCGGTTTTCCAAAGGCCCTCAGTGGTGCCGGCATAAACGACGTTATGGTCCACCGGATCCATGTGCAGGGAGCGGGTACGCCGGGCTGAATAAGGGATCCCTTGAATCTTTTGGAACAACTCCCCAGCCGAGTCGCTGCGGTA
>DATDGP010000259.1:0-8507 GCA_036522035.1 Terriglobales bacterium | reverse complement strand
TCTTGGCGATTCCACTGGCCGCTGGAGTCCTTGCCCATGAAGGAATCATTCTCTCCCCTGCGGTTGGTGCAGCGCTCATGTCATTAAGTACCGTCATTGTTGCTTTGAATGCTCAACTGCTTCGGCGCGCTAAACTCGAATGAGAATCAGCATTTTGGGAAACGCGCGGTCTTGTCGCGATGGTTGTCTAGATGTAAGCTCCGCATCACGAACCCTTTCGTGAAGTTTTGTTTACCAGTCAAGAGGCGAACGCAAAAGAAGATCGCAGGGGCCAACGCGACAAGGTTGCGACGCCGAAATGAAGCGGGCCGGCTCTCTTCAGAACCGGCCCGGATAAGCTATAGCGATCCGATTGGGGTCAACGTCGCGTCCCAGTACCGCTCAAGCTGGCGGTCTGCGGACTGTTCGACGCGTTATCGGTCACCGTGAGGGTGCCGGTGATGGTCCCAGTTGTCCTTGGCCTGAACTCGAGGGTAATGGTGCATGTGGCGCCCGCCGCAAGCGAACTTCCACACGTCGTGGTCCCTTCGAAGCTTGAATTACTGAGAGTGATACTGCTGATGGTCAAAGTAGATGAACTGCCATTGGCCAGAGTTAGGGTATGGGAGGCACTGGTGCTGCCCCGCGCCTCACTGCCAAAGGCCACGCTTGTCGGGGTGAGCGTGACCGCTCCGCCCGCGGCAACACCGGTGCCGCTCAAACTGGCGGTCTGCGGACTGTTCGACGCGCTATCGGTTACCGTGACGGTGCCGCTGGCGGCGCCGGTCGCCGTCGGTGTGAACGTCACGCTAATCGTACAAGTTCCGCCGGCTGCAACCGAAGTTCCGCAGGTGTTGGTTTCGGCAAAGCTCCCACTGGCAGCGATGCTGGTGATCGTGACCGCACTCGACGTGCCGTTAGTCAACGTGATGGTCTCGGCCGCGCTCGTGGTGTTGACGGTCTGGTTGCCAAAGGCCAGGCTCGCCGGAGTCAGCGTCACCGTGGTTGGAGGCGCCGCAGCTCCAGCCAGTGCGTTGATCAGGTTCTGGCCATTCGGACTTCCCCACCCGGTCACCAGATCATAGCCAGTCACGGCATTGAACGATTTTCCACGGCCGTTGTTGTTGTTCCCGCTGGTGATGTCATGGAAGTCGCTGGTGAAGCTCGTACCCAGACCGATGGCGTAGATGGTTGGGTTGATGAAGCCCACAGTCGAGTTACCATTCGCCACAGACTGCTGATTCACAAGCGCGATGAAGCCGGCCCAGCGCGGCGCTGCGTAGCTGGTGCCACCAGTTTCATTGTCGGTGCAGGTTCCGTCGTCGCACAGGATGTTGTCGAAATTGGCTTCCGCCGCCACGTCGGGCAGGTTGCGTACCGTGGAAGAAGCGCCGTTGGAGGAATTGGCGATCCCCGACTGCCAGCTGGGGAGCGCAAAGCCATTGTCGGCAGGGCCGCCGCTGCTGTCGGGCCACGCAGTTTCCGACGACCATGGGCCGCCGGCTCCGTTAGTGGTCAGATCGGTTCCGCCGACGGCGGTGACGAAAACGTCTTCCGCCGGATAACTGTCATCCGTAGCGTTCGAACCGGTATACGCTCCCGCATCTCCGGAAGCCACGAACAGAGTCTGACCCTGCGCCTGATATTCCTGGAAGATGGGATCGTCCTGGGCCGTGTCATCCGGATTCCAGCCCCAGGAGCAGCTGATGGACTTAGAGATATTGTCCGTGGCGATTTTGTTGAACATGTCGGTATCGCCCACGCCGATCGACGTCGTGCCCGGCGCAATGTAAACACGAACCGATGAGAGTCCAGGAGCCATGCCGATGGCCTGTGCGATGTCCAGTGCCTGTTCGCCGTCGTCGCCGTCAGAACCGGCGCTGGCGCCGTCAATCAGCACGTTGGTGATGGGGACTGTGAACGAGGTGCCGCCCATATCGCCGGTCACGTCGGCCATGTTGTAGCCGTCAAACTCGATCACCGCCACAGACTGTCCGCTGCCGGTGAGAGAGGTTCCGCCGTAGTAGGCCGCGCGCATGTCGGATGGACGGAAGGCGCCAGAAGGGCCCGATCCTCCGGCATCGGGGTGGAAAACCTGTCCCACTGCCGCCTTTTTGATGTGAGGACGTGGTATAGAAAAGTCGTTCAACCCGGCGATATGCGAGATGGGCACGCTCAAGGCCAGCGAGGGCTCACGGTCCGGCGAATGAAACGTCCGGTTCTCCGTCGGGTGCTGATACACCCTCATCGTCACGTGAAAAGCCTGCTGGATTTGAGCGACGGTACCGTTGATGTCGACCAGCAGGCGATTGCCAGGCGTGTCAGTAACGGTAAAACCATTGGCGTGCGCAAAATCGATCACCGCCTGGTAGTCCCGCTCGCTCGGGCCGAACTCGTCGGTGAATTCGCTCACGCTGAGAAAGTGATGATAATCAGGACTCGAGGGATCGTAGATCCGGTTCAACAAGCTAGTCAGTTCCGCCTGGTTGCGGAGCGGCAGCATGATCGCCACATTCATGCTTTCCGTCACCGGCATCTGCCCCACGGGCACGGCCTGTCCGTTGTTGATCACAGAGCGCACATGATTGTGCAATACCTGTAAGTTTGATGGTGGTTGTTGCGTCTGTCCCGCGACCGCGAATAATAGAAATATCGCTGCGCAGATGAAGGCAGCCAGTCTGGGGCGGAGAAGCTCATTCTTCATGTTTCATCCTTTCAATTCACCTGGTTTCGCGTTCAGAGGTTCGTACCCATCAGTCGTTTAGTTACGAATGATTCCAAATGACAACAGTGATCCCACTGCGGATCCTGATCACCGCTTTCGAGCCTGATTCCTTTGTTTTTTCAGTTGCAGCAGTACAAATGGTGGATTTCCTGTACTCTGAGCCCCTTCGCGACGCCCTAACCAACGGCGTTAATGGTACTCGATCAGGAGAAACTCTGGAATTTTATTTGTTAAATTTCCCGATTTGGGAACGGCTGGAGCAGTTGTCCTTGCCCGGCTGGCTAGAACCTATCTCAGGAATTCGCTGCCGGGGGGGTTGGTCTGTCTCGGGCCTAACCTCTCGATCGCCCGTCAGAACGCAGCGGCTTGTGCGGCAACGCGAGCCCGATAACATCCTAGGCCTCACCATGGATCCTACTGAGCACTTATGAGGCTGGCTTCTAGTCTCTCCAGCGACCATTTGCCTAGAACATGACCTTCAGGAGACTCACCGAGCGAAACGCTAGTTCAGGAGACTGCCGGGCAGTTTTGCTCAACACGCGACTTTTCCACTTGAAAGGTCTTCAGGGCGATCAAATCGCGGCCCAGCACGTACCGGTTGTTCTGGATCTGGTAGTGGCGCAGATAATCGCGGAGGCAGCGCCGCAGCATGTTCTTGCCATGCATCTCCAGACCGTGGCCTTCCAGGGCAAGCGAATCAATCCATCGGCCTAACGTCCTGTCGCGGATGCTGCCGGGAGCTTCCGCGCCTTGAAAGCCGTCCAGTTCCGCGGACACAATCTTCTCGATCATCGACCGATGGGCTTGTTCGAATTGGCGTCGTGCAAAGGCTTTGCTTCTCTCTCGGCTGGTCCGCTTCCCGTTCTTTCCCCTGCCCTCAGTCCAGCGTACCAGCGCCATGCGCTTTTCTTTCCCTTCTCCTAACGTCTGACCGATCCGCACCCGCCGTTCCGCCGATGGGACAAATGCAGCCAGATCCTCGAGCTCGGAGGGAGTTTCAAAGACGATGGCCAACGTGCGCAGGGGTATGGTCTTCAACCACTTGGTCACCGATAAAGCGGTTAACAGATGGGCGACGATGCCTTCGACCGCAAGAACGGGATTGCCTCCCAGGAGGTCACCGCCGGACCGATTCCTTCTCTGCCCGCGATAGTTCTCGATCGCCAGCTTGACCCAATCGACGAAGCGCTGCCACGGCCGGGGGCCAAACAGATACGAGTCGGCGCTGCTGAGGATGGTCAAGTGCTTGATCTCGTCGCGCACGATGTTGCGGACCAGCGCGCGGAGATCGCCGGCCGAATGCGCCGCCATCACGATGTAGCTGGAGCTTGCGTTCCACTCCACTACTTGACGGCTGATGAGATGGCGTACTGCCGCCGCTTCGTCCGGGGTCACCACCATGGGCTGATTGGGATTTTCCCGGCTGGGTGAGATGTTGACCAGTCGCTCGATCATCCGCGCGAAAGCGTTGCTATGCCTTCTCTCCTCGGCACACCATGCCGATTCACACCACGGTAGACCGTGTTCGGCAGCGTATCGGGCCTGCTCCACGTTCTTTCCCATGAAGCGGCCGAGGTTCGGCAGAAGATAACGGAAACCTTCTCCATTTTGCTGGGTGTATTCCATGATGGGGTCTTCGTTCTCCATGGCGACGTTCATCATGAATGCCATCTTCCATACCGCCAGCCCGCCTACTACGTGCTGGGGTCCGATCGCCCCCAGCTGTACCTTTTGCCACCTCCGTGCCCGATAGTGCGCGTCCGCCGGCTCGTGGCCTGAAACCTCCTGATGAAAACCCCAAAAGGCCCACAGGTTTTCATCCAACGCCGCGGCCGCGAACTCCTCGCGGATCATGGCGGCGATGGCGAACAAAGTTTTTGGCAGAGCCAACGCCTGGCGCAGCAATCCCAGACGGCGGGCAGATTTTGCGGGCGCCGCCGGCCGGTACTTCTGTGTGGTCATGGGCCGGCTGAACGCGCCCAACTCCGTCAGCCGAGGTTTCTCGCTGGCTGCTTGGGGATCTTCAGAGAAAGTTTCTTCCTTGATCGAATTCGGCATCAGAGCCTCGTGTCTTAAGGTAGCGTTGGCGAGTGGCAAGCCGGCTTCGATCGTCTGCAGTGTGCTGGGTCGCCACTCCTGGTCAACTTAGCCGGGCATGCTGTGGAGGCTCAAGCGGTAAAGAACGACATACCGCGGCATTCTCAACAGACGGCCGTGAACTGAGGTCGGGGTGGAATTAGGAATCTGTTGTCCGGAGGATGGAAATTACATCTAAGATATTCAGAGAAATTGCAAGGAGAGCGTATGGCTCAAGTTTCTTTTGCTGCCGATATCAAGCCTTTGTTTCGCGCCATCGACATCTCGCACATGAAGTCGTTCGGAGTGAAGCTAGATGATTACCCTTACATGTCGAGCCCGGATAACGCCAACAGCGTGCTCGCGACACTCACGCCCGAGAACGATGAGCCGCCTTCCATGCCCCCGGGCGGACCTTACTGGACTGCGGACCAACTTGCGCTGTTTGCGCAGTGGCAGAAAGACGGATACCAGCCATAAGCTTTGATCCGGGTCAGGATCGACTCCTTGCCGGGAGGGGCAGGTGGAGGCGGCGGAGAATGGCAGTCATCATTCTTATTCTTCGCCTGCTGCACGACGGGCATCATAAAAAACAGCACCGCGCACACCTGGATACAGGTCGTCATACTCCTCCAAGCCTCTACTTCACCGTAATTTTGTTCACGATGTTTCGGTAGCGTGCGTACGGTGAAACCAGCGCCAGCACCCTGTCGATTTGCGCCTGGCTCTCTACTGAGCCGGTCAGCGTGATGCTTATGTCGTCCACGCTGGCTGAAACATCCGTGCCACTGAGCGCCGGATCACCGCTAAGAACGCCCTTGAGGTCGCTCTCCATCTGCGAGTTATTTCCCGACTTATCCTGCGGATTGTCAGGAGTTGGCGTCGCCGATGCGGGTGGCTGTGCGCTCGGATTCGTCACCGGCGGACTAGACGGGGGCGGATTCTGGCCCTGTCCCTGCGGCTGCTGGGAAAAAGCCATCGGCGCACTCAGAAGTAGGGCGCAAACCAGGATGCGGGTCATAACAACCCTCCTTGGTCGATCTAGTTTTTGATTTCGCTGGACTATGAGATACGTTCCAGCAGCCCACTGTTGCCCTCAATTCGAGGGTCACTGCCGGCCAGAGCAGCTGGAGTGCAGCAATGATGGGCAGGCCGGATCACCCCCGGCGCTTCCAACGTGAAACCGGCTTATTTTTTCTGCACAGGCTCTATTTTGAAGGTCTGTATGGATTTTTTTTGTATGTACTGGGGACGCATTCGCACCTCGATCGTCGGCGATCGAGCCGGCGCCAGGGCAACCCCGCGCGGAGGCGTGGGAGGTGCAGGTGTTGGCAACGCCGTCATGATGGGGTCGTAGCGATTGTCGTCGATCAAAGAGGTAAACTGCTTGGACTGGTCGGTGTAGCCGTGTGCCTGGACAAGCAATACAACGTTCGATGTCTTGCTCAATCCCGACAGTTTGACGCCGTAGGAACCGTTCTCGTCGGTAAGATCGTGATAAGCATCGGCCGCGCTCACCCCATCGACCTCGAACGATACCAGCGCGCTCTTGACGGGGATGTTGCGGTCCCCATCGATCACCATGCCTTCGAAAGCTATCTCCGGCGGTGGTGGCGGCGGTGGCGCCGGTGGTAGTGTAACCCGGTAGACCAGCCACCCGGCAATGACGGTAGCTGCAATTCCTCCCAGCCAGCTCACAAACTTTTTCATGGACTGCTCCCTCGTCGCGTGTCTGGGGTACAATTATGAGGCCGAAGTTTGATGAGAGTGTAGCACAAGCGTTCTCGGCGGCGCAGGTTGCCGGCATAAACCGATTGCGGATTGGCGCAAGAGACTATGCCTGCAGGCGTTCCTTTCTTGGATTGGCGGGCTCGATCTTACTTCAATCCTGCAGAAAGGAAAAGTCATGCACGGGAAGCTTGCCTGGCTTGTTGGTTGGTCCCTTCTTCTATCCACATGCGCGATCGCTCAAAAGAATGAGGTGGCTCTGAGTGTCGGCGCAGTTTTCACAGAGAGCCAACAGACAAATCTTCTAGGTGTCGCATGTCCCCTGGGCGACCCCAATTGCGCCGGCCCCTTCAACACTCAAGCCGCGACCGCCGTTGCCTTGCATGGCTCTTATACGAGGCGTCTCTACACTTTTGGCCCGGCCTCGCTGGGTGTCGAGTTTCCGGTCCTAGGCATCCCCAGCCGCGACGCAAACACTACTCTTCTTGGCGTACCTGCCGGCACGTCTTCCCTGTCTTCGTTGTTTTTTACGCCTTCGTTGCGATTTAAGTTTCTGTCCTCCGGGCCGATGTCGCCATTCGTCAGCTTCGGTGCAGGTCTGGCCCGTTTTAACTCGGCCGAGGCAGTCAACCGGGGTTCTCTTCAATTCGGAGGTGGGGTTGATTTCAAAACGCCCGTGCCGCGACTTGCGGTAAGGGGTGAAATAAGGGATTTTTGGGCCGGCGGCTTCAACGAGGGCGGAGGCATCGCACGGGTATCGCCGGGACAACAACACAATGTGTTCGCGGGAGTGGGAGTCGTATTCAAGTTCTAGAAGTCTGACCGCCCCTCAAACGCGACCCATGTCGGTTTTCTCCGAGCGTACGGCGGCAACGCTTTACTTGCCTTTGAATTTCGGCGGTCGCTTTTCATGGAAGGCGGCGATGCCTTCCTTTACATCCTCGGTATAGTTGGCAACCATCGTGCCCAGAGCCCCATCTTCCAACGCGTTCTCGAGCCCCATCGTCAGCTGCTTGTACATCATGCGCTTAGTGATACGAATCGCGATAGGAGGTCCGGCCGCAAGCTGGTCGGCCCAGTACCGCGCCCGTGTCATGAGCTGGGAATCGGGCACAACTTCGGTTACCAATCCTAATTCCCTCGCTTCCGGCGCCGGATAGACTTCTGAGAACAGGGACATCTTGAGCGCTTTCTCCAGACCCAGAAAGCGCGGGAACAAGTAGGCGCCGCCTTCATCGGGAATCAGCGCGAACTTGAGACTGGTATCACCGAGCCGGGCGCTCTCGGCAGCGATGCGAAAGTCGCACGACAAGGCCAGAGTCAAACCGCCCGCCACCGCCGGGCCGTTGATCGCGGCGATAGTCGGCTTGTCGAAGCGCTGCAGGAACTTCACCAGCTCGTGCATGTTCTCGCGCATCTCCAGCATCGATTCCATACGATGGCCGCGATAACGCGTCGGATATTGAAAGTCGCGGCCAATGTCGCCGCCGGAACAGAATCCGCGGCCAGCTCCGGTGATGATGACGGCGCGGATTTCATCATCGTCGCGTGCGTCAGCCAGCGCGGCCAGGATCTCATGCACCATGATCTCGGAGTAAGCATTCAGCTTTTTCGGACGGTTGAGCGTCACCGTCGCCACGTGGACTTCTTTGACGTACACGATCTGCGCGAATTCCTTCATCGTCCGGTAAACTTGGGCGCGCGTTTTTCCAGGAAAGCACGCACTCCTTCCTTGTGATCTTGCGTCTGGCCGCAGCGGAGATGGGTTTCGGCCTCGCGGTCGAGAAGCGTGCGAAAGTCGGTATTGGTTGCCAGATTGATGTTGGCCTTCATGTAACGATAACTGGTCAGCGGGCCGTGCGCGATCTGGCTGGCGATCGCGAGCGAAGCTTTCTCCAACTGGTCGTCGGGAACCACCCGGTTCACCAGCCCCAGGCGATGGGCCTCAGCGGCATCGATGGCATCGGCCAGGAAAAGCAGCTCTTTGGCTTTCGGGGCT
>DATDGP010000258.1:0-7721 GCA_036522035.1 Terriglobales bacterium | reverse complement strand
TTAGTCACGTCGCTTGGTGACGATACACTGTAATCGACTACCTCCCACAGTCCCGTCGCGGGTAGTTGGCCCAAGTAGTTCGCCGGCACCTGAACGACCCAGGCTGCCTGCAGCGACTCCCGAACCAGCCGGTCCAACACCTGATGAACGGTCACGTCGCGCAAGGCGAAGGGTCCGACCATACCAGACGGGTTGCCGGGAGCGTATTCGCCAGCGATGCCCTGGGTGTTCGGTCGCAGCTTCATGTAGAGCGTGAGCCACAGCGCCTGACTGGCTTCTTGAAGCGTGCACCGCGGTACGGAGTACTTTGGCAAAACACAGTCCAAGAGGTTTCTCCGGCCCTCTGGTACACCCTTATGGCTAACGCTTACGACCGTCCTGCAACCGCCATGAGTACCCTGACTCCTGCGGAAGGAGCGCGTCGAGCGCTTGAGCGACGGTGACCTGCCTCAGCGAAATCTTGACAGGCTTCTCAAGCGCGTCGGCATCCACATACTCAATCCCCATAGGCACGCGCTCTTGCTCTCCAAGCCTCAGGAGCGCCTCGACCAACCCACCTCCATTCACGTCGAAGGAAGGCACGAGCCTCGCCGCCGCCTCCTCATGTTGAGCGAGCGGACCCTTCCCCAAGCCCACGGAGAAGCACACCGTGAGCACCACCCCTATGGCTACGCCACCCTCGACTATCGGTCTCATGCTAATGCCCGTCGATGGTTATAGACCCGCACTTGTAAATTATAGCCAACAGACAGACCGAAGACGAATCAGAAGCGCCGTCCGCACTGGGCCAGTCAGTTCTTTGGTCTATGGCCTTCAAGGCCGTGAACGTCATTCGCCAAAACACTGGATAGGGGGAGTCGGGTATCCTAAATGAGCCGCCGCCGCCGCATTTGTGCACGTGACTTTTCGACGGACAGAAGCAGGGGCCCACAACGCACATGGGCATGTCAGAAAGACATGTCCCAAAAGACATGGAAAAGAATCCGGGCCCGTGCTAACCTTTGGCGATTGGCATAGTCTAACTATGCTAAGAAGGCCATTGAATGCATCGAGACGGGATCCCGCCCGGCACGCTTTACCTGTTGATCCTCAAAGCTCTGGCCCGGAGCGGCGAACTGCACTGCTTTGAGATCGCCCGCCGGATTGAGCAGGTACCCGACGAGGTTCTGCAAGTCGAGGAAGGGTCGCTCTATCCCGCGCTTCAACGCATGCTGATCAAAGGCTGGGTCAAAGCAAAGTGGGGCGTGACGGCGGGGAATCGCCGGGCGCGCTACTACCGGCTGACACCGCTAGGTCGCAAACAGTTGGAAGTAGAAGTTTCCGAATTCCATCGCGTCGTCGCGGCTATCACGCGGGCAATTCAGACTGCCTAAGAGCAGCGACATGGGGTGAGCGGGCAAGTGATAGACGGAGAGGGACCGGGCAATTGAAATGATGGAAGCAATTAGTTGGATGACCCGATTCGGCAGGCGGATGTTGATGGTGTTGCGGCGTGCAAGATTCGATGCCGATCTCGAAGAAGAGATGCGGCTCCATCAGGAATTGCGCGAGCGGGAACAGGTCGAGCGTGGCGTTTCGCCCGAAGAGGCGCACTACGCCGCCGAGCGGCGTTTCGGTAACAAGCTTGTGCTGAGAGAGGAGAGTCGCGACATGTGGGGTTGGAACTGGCTCGAGACACTTCTGCAGGACGTTCGATACGGGTTGCGCACGCTTGCGAAGTCGCCCGGCTTCGCCGCCGTCGCGCTGCTTACACTGGCCCTGGGCATTGGCGCGAACGCCGCCATTTTCCAGCTCGTAGACGCGGTCCGGCTGCGAACTTTGCCCGTGAAAGATCCCAAAAGCCTCGCCATCGTCCACCTGAAGAGAGATATGTGGGTGAGCGGGAACTTCAACGGCCCGTATGCCGAATTCACTTATCCCCTCTGGCAGCAGGTTCGGCAGCAGCAGCAGGCGTTTTCGTCCATCGCCGTCTGGAGTAGTGACCAAACAAATCTGGCTAGCGGCGGCGAAATGGATATTGCGCACGATATCTGGGTGAGCGGTGACTTCTTCACCGTTCTGGGCGTGAACCCATTTCTCGGCCGGCTGATATCGCCGAGTGACGACGAGCCAGTCTGCGCGGGCGGGGTGGACCTGAGCTATGCCTTCTGGCAGCGGCGATACGGCGGGGCCGCTTCGGCGATCGGGAAGACGATCACTCTCAATGGGCACCTGTTTCCCATCTTGGGCGTCACGCCGCCCGGGTTTTACGGCGTCTCGGTCGGCGACCAGTTTGACCTGGCAGTTCCCGTCTGCGCGGATGCCATCGTCTATGGCGAGTACAGCCGGATCACGAGCCCGGATGCCCGTCACGACTGGTGGCTGGCGATGATTGGACGGCTGAATCCAGGCTGGTCGCTCGAGCGCGCCACGGCGCAGCTTGCGGCCATCTCTCCTGCTGCGCTCCATGAAACCATTCCGCCGCAATATGACGCCGACCATGTTAAGCACTACCTTACGTACAAGCTCGAAGCGCTGCCCGCCGCCAATGGCTTTTCAAACTTGCGGCAGAGAAGTTCGACCTCGCTCTGGCTGCTCCTGGGCCTTTCCGGGCTGGTTCTCTTGATTGCCTGCGCCAACCTCGCTAACTTGATGCTGGCGCGGGCGAGCACGCGCGGGCCCGAAATCGCCGTGCGGCTGGCCCTGGGCGCCTCGCGCGGGCGGCTTATCCGGCAATTGCTTTCTGAGAGCGCACTGCTCGCCGTTTCCGGCGCGGTGTGCGGAGGCGTACTGGCCGACATTCTCAGCCGGTCTCTCGTCGCGTTCATCAGTACGCCTGGTAGCCCGGTTTTTCTCGATTTGCGCACAGACTGGCGCGTCCTCGGATTTGTGGCGGGGCTGGCTATCCTGACGACTATTTTCTTTGGCCTGGCGCCTGCCCTGCGCTCGGGAAGTGCCTCACCCGGCTCGGTGCTGAAAACTGCGGGGCGCGGAATGACCTCGGGGCGCGAGCGTTTCCGGCTGCAGCGCGTTCTGGTGGCGGCGCAAGTGGCGCTTTCGCTGGTGCTGCTCGCCGGATCCTTGCTCTTCGCCCACAGCCTGTATAATTTGATGACGCGTCCTCTGGGGTTACAGCAGGGCGGGGTGCTGGTGGCGAATGTCGCTTTTCCGCGCCTGGATTTGCCTGAGGCCCGCCGGAACCCATTCATTGAAGAGTTGCTCGATGGCATCCGCGCCGTGCCGGGCGTCGCCGCAGCCGCAGCTTCGAACCGTTCTCCGGTGAATGGAAACTCGTCTAACAACACTATCCTCGCCGAAAACGATATCACTGGGGGCATGTCTTGGGAGGAGCGCATCAGCCCCGGGTATTTCCAAACCATGGAAATTCGCCTTCTCGCCGGCCGGGATTTCAACCGGAACGACTCGGCCAATTCACCCAAGGTGGCCATCGTCAATCAGGTGTTCGTGAAGAAGTTCCTCTCCGGGTCGAAAAATGCTATTGGCCAGCAGTTTCACCTCGATGCGCGCCCGGGGATGCCGAAACCATACTATAGCGTCGTCGGAGTCGTCGAGAGCTCGGTATACAACGACATGCACGAGGCGTTTGTGCCGGTGATGTATTTTCCGAGCGCCCAGGACGAACACCCGAACATCTTTGTCACATTTCTGATTCGCTCGGGGGTGAGCACGGGGAGCCTGGCCAATGGCGTCAAGAACGCGATTGCCGGTGTGAACCCGGAAGTCGACGTCCAGTTTAAGGTGCTGCGAGCGCAGCTTCGCGACTCCCTGGCTCAGGATGAATTGATGGCGACGCTTTGCGGATTCTTCGGCGGGCTCGCCGTGCTGCTAGCCGCGATTGGGCTCTACGGCGTAATTTCCTACACCGTTGCGCAGCGCACAAACGAAATCGGAATCCGCATGGCGCTAGGCGCGCGGCGCTCCAGAATTGTCGGGCTGATCCTTGGCGAAGTCGCAGTGCTGATCGGGATCGGGATAGCGATTGGCGCGGGCCTGGCGCTCGGCGGTGGCAGAGCTGCCAGCTCGCTGCTTTACGGCCTCAAGGCAAACGACCCTTTGACCCTCGCCCTGGCAGTCATTCTGCTCGCGGCCCTTGGCCTTGTCGCAATTTTCGTGCCGGCGCGCCGCGCCTCGCGCCTCGACCCGATGGTTGCCCTGAGATACGAGTGAGGTTCGGCGGCTGAACGATTGAGAGATTAGGGTTTCGGATTGGACCTAACCACGATTAGCCGATTGGTACGCCTGCGCGACGATTACGTTCCCACTGGCTCAAGCCTTACGTCGCAAAGACCTACGCAGTGAAGGGTCATCCCTTGGGGCTTGACCTTAACGCCAAAGACAAGAGGGCGCTGATCGCGTTCCTGAAATCACTGTCGTCACGTGGGGACATGGCCAAGCGTCCCAACACATTCCAACTACCCGGGTGATGCCGAACTGCTGAGCTGCACGAGTTGGTCGCGAGTATGGCCATCCGGCGCCGGAACGGCTGCCAGGCGCCTGACGGCGTCGGCTCGCTGAGGCCGTGGTGTACGTCGTGCCACCGGATGCACCACCGCGCCCACTCTTCCGGAACACCCGATTCAGCGGCTTCGGCGCCGGCGACACCATGCTTTTCCAGTAAATGATCGCATTGAAGTGAGGGAGGGCTAGCCCGCTGTACGTCCACGTTTGGCTTCCGTCGGCCGCCCCCGAACTCTTTGGGCAAGCGGTGGAACATACGAAGTACGTGTCGGGCCAGCAGCGTCGTTTTTGCTCATCCGGACTCACGCCCGAATACTCGTTGAAGCTCGACCATCGCCAATCCGGCGGGCCGCTCTATTGCACGGTCCCATGCTCGACCTTTAAAAGTTTGAGCCCGGTGGGAACCTGCGCGTACGTTTCAAGGGTAGAGACCCACGGGCGCTTGTTGGGAATGGGTTCGTAGGAGCTTATCGTGATGTTTCTGCCGACCAACGAAATTTCTGCGTTCGGCACTGAATCGCGCTGCCAAACGACTCTCAAGCGCTGCCCGTCAAACGAGTATAGGACGAGGTTCGTCAGTCCCTCCGGGCTGCCGATGCAAAGCCCAGATATCAGGAAACGTATCTCGTCTGGCTCGAACGGCTTCATCATAAACAACTGCAGCCGCCGGTTCTTAAAATCCTCTCCTGCGCTGGCGACGCTCTCGTATCTGCCATTCCGGCTGCTGAAGGCCCTGATGAGATTCGACGGGGTATTCCCCGGGCCAACAGTAACCGCAACTATATACAAGCTCGGACGCATGTAAGATGTTTGTAAGACATGAGCGAAACCTTGCCAACCCGGGTTCTGCTCTCTCACGGCTTCAAATGAGAGCCCGTCGAACGCCTGGGTAGTTGCCTTATTCAGTTCCAGCTCCAGCGTTTCGGCAGACGGTGTTAAACGGCTGTTGAGACGCTCAATCACGTAGCCGGTTATACTGTCCTCAATTCTCCGGATGTAGCCCTCGTCCTGCTGCGGCGTCCAGTTAGGCCCCTTCGCAATTTCACCGAAACCCCGCCACAAGGCGGCGAGCTGCTCAGAAAAGTCCGATGCATCCTCCGCGCTTCGAGCGACAGTGAATGTCACGCCGACTCCCGTCCCAGCGCGCGTGGAGTGCGGAGGCGTCGGCACGAGGAGAAGCGCCACGGCTGCTCGCCAAAGACGTCTGCTTTGTTCTTGAGACATTTGCCGTTATATCTAATTAACTTCAACGACCACGGGGTCAGAGGCCGATGATCGTGCCCCCTGAAAGACAAAATTAGGCACACCTCCACTCGAGCCCACCGAAGACGCGTAGCGAATCTGCTGGTTGTTGGGTGCGCCGGTATAACAGCCCGTCTGATTCGGTATCCCAGTTTCACTGGTTGTTTTACTGCTGAGTGCGCTGTTGATGGTGCTCCACTGGGATGAGCTCGGTGACCAAAAGCACTCACTAGAGTTCTTCCCGGAGGGAGTTATGAAAATTGGTGGTTCGTCCGAGCCAAACGGAGACGGCATTAGCGAGCTCAGGCGAGATGCCGGGGGTCAGCCACCTAGTCCTGGCGACCGGCGGATCGTCTGTTTTGCGCAAGGGCTCTATCCCTTTGGGTGTTAGTTGATAGCTCTCTTGGAGCTCAACCCAAGGAGGCGTTAAGCTACTCATGAAGTTGAGAACAATCGTTCCGTGTTCAATCGTCAGCCGCCCCTCGGGGAGATCCCGGCGGGACCATACGGACCGCAGCACATTCCCGCCAAACGAGTAGGCGATGACAGTAAGACGGCTATGCGCGTCTCCCCAGTTCACGCCATAGGCGAGGAAGGTGTTCCCCGTATCTGCGTCACAGCTCAGGCGTTGTAACGCGAGAGTTTTATCTGGCAGACTGTTGTCAACAGAAGCCAGAAGTTTGAACGACCCGTCTTCCGGTCCAGAGCCGAATGCTCCTATCCAGCTTCGACTGGAGGTTATGGCGCCAATCAGGGCATAGCCAACGATGTAGAAGGTCTGGCTCCCGGTACCACATGAAAACACGCCGACTGTGTCATCCCTTTCTTGGAGGTCACGCAACTCCTGCTGCACCTCCAGCGCACGTACCGTGGGTGTGCGATTGAGGAGGGACAGGATACCGGAGTTAACCGAAACCTCAATCTCAGACAAGCGCGCGTTGATGTATGCCGGTGTGAACTTGGCCTCTTGCCCCGTTTGGGTTGCCTCCGAGCGTTCTTGTGCCAAATCTTGAAGCATCTCTTTAGCACGCCCTAACGCCGCCTGAGCCAGGGCAGGGCCAACCCAGCATGCGATCCAGATAACGCTGAGTAGCCCGATTCGTTTCGGCATGTATCACCTCACAGAACATTAGACCGAGCTCCTTCACGGAGTGCACGTGGCAGTCACCGCGGCCGGCTGCGTGTTGCTGCGCCATGCGAGAAAAACGAAATTCGGTGCGCCGTTGCCCTGAGTGCCGACGGCACTGTCGTAAAGTATCTGCTGGTTGGCCGTCGACCAGCTTCCGAAGACGGGGGCGCCGGTGCCCGCAGGGAAGCTCGTCGTCTTCGAGGAAATGGCGCTCTGAACGGCTGTCCATTGCGCGGACGTGGGCGTCCAAAATGCGAGCGCACCACAGAAATCTCCCGCCCGCGTCAGGAAAACGTCCACCGAAAGATCCAGTTCTGGCTCTATACCGGTTGTTGTGCTACTCAGCGCGAACTGCCCGCTCACGATTGTGTTCTGGTAGTTGCTATATGGGGGGTCGAACAGGCTCGAGCCAATCCTGTTGCGAGCGACGTCACCTAAGCTCTCCATCGCCGTGTCGTTTCCCGTGCCTCCGGCCTCGGCCTGCATCATGCGGATGAGCACCTGGGGCGGAATCTGAATTGTGGTGCTGTTACTGCTGGTGGAGCCGTTCGCGCTTGCCGTGACCTTGTAGACGCCCGAATTCCCCGCCGGAGACGCTGTAACTTTACTGTTGATAGTGCCGGACCCGCTGCCTGAGGTTGACAAAGTGACGGCACCCGAGCTGTTCGGGTTACTCGTCGGACTGCTGGTGCCGCTGAACGAAAGAGTGACTGGCACATTCGATGGATTCACCGTTACAGTAATCTGCTGGTTCGTGTCCCCCGTCGACATGTTAAAGGAGCTGGGGGATTGGCTCAAGCTTATAACGCTGCATGGCCCGCTGCCGTTCGCCGAATAGTAGCTGCTGCACTGACAGGCGTACCCGACCAGCATCCAGACCCCGCACTCTTGG
>DATDGP010000257.1:0-2160 GCA_036522035.1 Terriglobales bacterium | reverse complement strand
ATTGTGAATCATATGCCTCCCGAGGTTGCTAGATTTATTGCGGGCTGGAACACCATAAGCCTCGATGCCAATGCGTTTTTGTTCACCCTCGGCATCGCTGTCGCCAGCGGCATCCTCTCCGGGATTGCACCGTCCTGGCTGCATTCGCATACCCCGATCAGTGAAACGCTTAAAGAGAGTGGCCGGGGAGCCAGCACCGGTCCGTCGCGGCATCGCTTGAGGAGTGCTCTGGTGGTCGCGGAGATCGCGCTCGCCCTCATCCTCCTGGTCGGTGCCGGACTGCTGGTCAAAGGCTTTCGCGCGCTTATCGTAGTTCATGAGAATTACCGTCCAGAATCGGTGCTTACGCTCAGTTTGGACCTGCCCGAAGAGCAGTACCAGCAAAAGCCCGGCCGTGCGATGTTCGACGAACAAGTGCTGCAGCGGCTTGCCGCCATTCCCCATGTCCAGGCCGCGGCGCTCGCCACCTACATTCCCTACGCCAGCGGAGGGGGCACCGGCTTAAGATCGTTCACTATCGAAGGACGCGCGCCGGAAGAGCGCGGCGAGACCACCAGTACCATCGTTGAAACGATCAGCCCGAATTATTTTCGCTTGATGAAGATCGGCCTGCGAGAAGGCCGTGAATTGCAGGATTCCGATGCCGATTCCACCCAGCCGGTGGCCGTCATCAGCCGGAACGTGGCGAGGCGCTACTTCCCCGGAGAAAACCCCCTGGCAAAGAAAATTAAGATTGGCAAAGTCAATGAGGACAGTCCCTGGATGACGATTGTGGGAATCGTGGACGATGTCCACTACACGTGGATCAATAAACAAGAAATGCCGACCATTTACCGCAGCTATCGTCAGGCGCCTCAATTCCACAATTCCTTGGTCTTACGGACCGACGGCGATCCCGTGAGTTTCATTCCAGCCGTGCGAAGCGCTGTTGCCGCCGTCGATCCGGACCTTCCGCTATTCGACGTGTTGCCCTTTAACAAGGTCATCGCGAATTCGATTGTTGGCATCGCTTACGTCGCCGCCATGATGGCCATCCTAGGTCTCATCGCGCTGGTTCTCGCATCGGTCGGCATCTACGGCGTGATGTCTTATTCGGTCGGTGAGCGCACCCATGAGATCGGGGTTCGTCTGGCGATGGGCGCGTCGTCAAAGGACGTTCAACAACTCATCCTTGGAAACGGTTTGTTCCTGACCATAGTCGGCATGGCCATCGGTCTGCCACTGGCTTTGGGGCTAGCCTATGCCCTCTCGAACCTCCTCTTCGGTGTAGAAGTTGCCGACCCGGTTGCCTTTATGGGGCTGCCCTTGCTTCTGGCTGGAGTCGCGACGATCGCCTGCTACCTCCCCGCGCGGCGCGCCGTGCACCTGGATCCACTCGCCGCACTGCGCTACGAGTGACGAGCGGACGGCTTGGAAAGCCGCGTCTACGGGGGGATCGGCGCGACCGCACATAGGCGAGTCCCGGTTGACCCCCTAACGGCACAAGTCCCTTGGATTAAGTGTGATAGTCTCGAAACGGAATAGGAATTCCGGCGTTATCTTATTAGGCGCCTAAGGAGCGGAGCGTGGAACCTCTGATTCAGTTACGAAATATGGAGAAGGTTTACGAAGCGGGCGGCAGCAAGTTTTACGTTTTGCGCCGCGTGTCCCTGAATATTCAGCCGGGCGAATTTGTTACCTTCATGGGGCCTTCAGGAGCGGGCAAGTCGACACTTCTCAGCATTATCGGGATGCTCGATGGCTCTTGGACGGGCGAATACTACTTCAACGGGGAGCCGGTCCACCGCTTAAACGTGAAGAAGCGTAATGAGCTTCACAAGGCCAACATCGGCTTCGTTTTTCAAAGCTACCACCTCATCGACAACCTAACCGTGTTTGAAAATCTGGAGATCCCGCTATCCTACAAGAACGTGCCACACAAGGAGCGCGTCAGCCTCGTTTGCGACATCCTGGACCGCTTCAATATTGTCGGCAAAAAGGATCTTTTCCCGAACCAGCTCTCCGGTGGACAGCAGCAGCTCGTAGGGGTGGCGCGCGCCGTGATTCAAAGCCCCAAGCTGATTCTGGCCGACGAACCCACGGGCAATCTTCACTCCGCACAGGGTGAAGAAATCATGGAGCTTTTCCGGAAGCTGAACGAAGCCGGCACGAGCATCATCC
>DATDGP010000256.1:0-4968 GCA_036522035.1 Terriglobales bacterium | reverse complement strand
TCCCACCCTCACGCCGCATTTCCCGTGATGCGATTCGGTGGGCGAATCGCCATCTTAGTTATTCCGATGGTGAAGGCCGGCCTGGACCCCAATCTCGGCATCGACAAACACTTCCTGGATAAAGTCGATCGGGGCAGCCAGAAGAAGACGGTGGTGGAGATCGAATCGGTCGAGTGGCAGCTCAACCTGCTGTGAGTTTCCGGTGGCGGTGCGTAAATCAGAGGCAGTAACCCTGCGCGACCCAATAATGCCAGTTACCAATGGCTTCCTTGGTTGATTCGTCCCCACCAATCGTGTCCAGTTGGGAGAGAGGGACAGCCATTTTCCGTCCTTGCCAGCGGATTTGCACAAGCATATCGTGCTCGCAGGCATCTTCAACGGCCATGCGTAAGACTTCGACGGTTTTACCCTTCCGTAGCGGCGAGGCAGCGTTCCTGGCGAGACACTTCGCCTGGAACGGGAAACTGATCTTGCCTTCCAGATAGTAATACCAGCTCATTGCTTGTTCATCCGGACCCGCATCGACGATCGCTTCGTTTTGGATGCGGTCTTCCCGCTCAGGGTCTCGCTTGAGTGTTTTCATGGCTTCGCTCCCAGGATGCGGCGAACCGAGGTACGGCCGATCTGCACGCTGCGAGCGATTTCGGATTTGGTGATGCCAGCCCGATGGAGTTTCCGGATTTCGGCAGCGTGTATGGCAGCGGTTGCCGGCCGACCCAATTGTTTCCCATTCTGCCGGGCATGCGCCAAGCCGGCCTTGGTCCTCTCCTGCAGAATTTCGCGTTCGAATGCCGCGAAAACGGCCAGCAATCCAGCCATCGCTCGACCCGCCGGCGTTGTCAGATCCAGCGCCTCGGTAAGCGAGACGAAACCGACACCGAGATGTTCGAGTTCCTGGAGCGTCGCCAGTAGGTCTGTTACCGACCGTCCCCAACGGTCAAGACGCCAAACCAGCACAACGTCGATCTCACGACGGCGGGCTGCTTCCAGCAGTTTCTCCCGCGCCTCTCGCTTCACGGCCCCGGAGTTGACCTCGCGAATCTGCAGGACGATCGTCCAGCCGCGTCGGGCAGCATACTCCCGCATCGCACGGTTCTGCATAGGGAGCGTCTGCTGGTCGATCGTAGACACGCGGGCGTAGAGACCAACCCGCAACATTTTCGGTGCTTTGCGTCGCTGGCCAAAAACGTTATCCGATTTCGTCTTCTGGGAAGCCCGTCTAGCAGCCACTTCGTGAGATTTCTCCTGCCAGGCCGAACATGATCCTTTTCGGCCATGCAGGATTCATCATACGCCAGGCGGCTCCAGCGTATGGCGGTAGTTCCAAGGCATCCACTCCGCGGGGTTGGCCGTCAGTTCCCGGGCATGGCGCTGCAACTCCGTCAGATAATCGAACGAGTTGGCGCCGCATAACTGGCAGGTGTGGATCAGCGTCATAAACAGGTCGCCGACCTCGGCCCCGTTCATCGTCCTGTAGAACAAAGCGTTCTTCCGGTGCAGCACCGCCCGTTTGAGAGCGCGCTCGCAAAGATTATTATCTAATGGGGCTCCGGCCTCTCGTAGAAACGTCGTCAAGGCTTTCCAGTGCCGCAACAGATAGGTGATTGCCTTGCCCAGACCGGAGTTGGGCTCCGTCTTCCGCTCGGCGAACTGCGCCTCCAGCCAGCCGTGCAGCTTCTCCATCACCGGACCGCTGTGCTCCTGGTGAAAACGCAACCGCTCCGCCGCTGTCAGGCCGCCATCGCGCGCTTCGGCATCGTATCGGTACACCTCGCCCAGCATCTCCAGCACATGCCGGCACTCCTCGGGAAAGTTCTGAACGACTTCCACAAACTGGCGCCTTCCATGAGCCAGACAGTGCGCTACCAGAATCTCCACTCCGCTGGGCAGCTTCGGCACGTTCCGCGATAGCGCGTCACACATCTGGATCACCGGGCTCAAGTCCTTCGCCCGCTGCTTCAGCACATCGGCGATGTTCTCGCCCGCATGCTGGCGGCCGGTGAAGTACAAGGCGATCTTCCGGCCCTGCCCGGTTGAAACGATGCCGCTGGTGAACACACCGGTGCGTTCGTCACCGGGATCGCGCTCCAGATTGAGCACCTTCATGCTGGTGTCGTCGTTGTGTACCACCTCGCCCTGCGCCGCCTGCCGGATCAGCTCATTCCGCGCCGGTTTGACTAACTCAGCGGCCTCTTCGACAACTTCCCACTGCGTCGCTGCCGGTAATGGAATCCCCAGCTGACCTTCCAGCTTTTCCAACCGGTAGAATGGGGTCCCGCTGCCGTACTTGAGTTGCGCGATCATCGCTGCGGCCGTCTCGTCGTATTTTTCCGGACCTACGCCTTCCGGCTCTTGCGCCGTAAACACCTGCCCGCACGCTCCGCATCGCAACCGCTCCAGCGAGTAGACCGTAGCCGCCAACGGCGCCTGCCCCACGATCCGCACCAGCACCTTCGGCTCCTTCTGCCCGTATACGTTACCTTTTCCGCACTCCGGGCAGCGGTCCCCGTGCGTCAAGTTCTGGTGCCCAATGTCGACCGTCCGCGCGCCGCCAAACGCCTCCGCACCGTTGCGCCCGTGTCCGGGTTGCGGGGAAGCGTTGGTATCCGGTTGAGTCCCGTTGCCGGTTTCCGGGCTTTCCGGTTCTTCCAGCACGGCGCTGGTCTTCTCCGTATGGCGCGGACCCACCAGCATCGCCGCCAGGGCATGCAAGGCGTCCTTGAGTTTGTCGCAATCGGCCTCGCTCAACGGCGTTTGCCGGGCTCCGTCCAGCACCCGGTCCAGTTCCTCCAGGTTCACATCGACACGGCGTCGTTTGATGGACTTCATCCTACCTCCGAGAGTAGTTCGCGAAACCGCTTCGTCAGCGGATACCCCAAAACCTCTTTGATCGACCGGTTCGGCACATAGCTGTTGGATTGCTTGCCCCGTCCCGTCGTCTTGCCCAACAATACCCAGTTGGCCGCGCGGTAACAGGTTCCGCGGAATCGCTCCGGATCCACGAATGTCTCCAGAAAGTAAATCGGATGCCCGTACATCCGCTGCCAGTCCTCACAGATCCGCGCCGCCATTCGGCCCAGGATATGCGAAGCCAGGTGCTCCACCCGTACCCACGGCAGGATCAGGAATCGCGTGTTGTACGCGAGGAAGCGGATATTCTGGCGACGCGCTTCGGCGCTCCAGCCGATGTAGCGGTCGCGCGCACCAAGGTGCCGCGGTGCGCTCGACCATGCCACACAAGCCAGCGGACGGCCTTGCGCCCACACCAGATACTTCAGGTGTTCGCCCACCGGCTGCTCGTAGCCCAGATAATGGTGCTCCTCCATCAGGCTGTTAAACAATGGCTCTTTGCCGGTGCGCCGCACCTGTTCCAACTCCAGCGGCTGGAGGTTGCGCAATCGGTCTTCCATGAGCGTAGTATCCATCTCCGTCGGAAGTGGTCGTATTCGCTTTGCCAGCGGGTTATGCCGGACGTAACTCACCGGCGGCAAAGTGATCTGCCCGGCCCGTTCCAACATCAGCAGCATGCCGCGGCACACCATATCCCGTAGCGCACCATTGGCCTGGCGCCACTGCCAGGCTTCACATAACTTGGTCGATAGCGTGCGTCGGCTTTCGTTCGGGTGGCGCTCGACTAACGCGCGTATATAAAGGATGTCTTCCTGGCTGATCTGCCGGCCCCGATACCTGAACTCAACCATCGACCAGCAGTATGAACTACTTTTTCTTGGAACGCAAGGGGTAAAACTCGTATTCTTGCGCAATCTACTTCAGCACCCCCACTCGCCGCCACATCGGCGCAGCACGCACCTTGGAAAGGTCGCCTGCCGCCATCAACAACTGTGCCTCATAGGCTTCCAGCGGCTTGGTCGGTCCGGTTGCTTCCGGCCACCACACGAAACGCCCTTTCGAGAGTCGTTTTTGTGCCAGCCAGTACCCCTGGCCGTCATAGCTGAGCAGCCGGATCGAGGTCCCGCTGCGGCTGCGAAACACGAACACACACCCGGAAAACGGATCTTCAGCGAGTTTCTCCTGGCACAGCTGCGCTAAAGAATCGATGCCCTTTCTTCCGTCGACCGCCTCGATGGCCACCAGCACGCGCATCTGCGCCGTGATCTGAATCATTCGATCGTTTCCCGCCAGGCCTGCAACAGGGTGGTCCAATCTGGCGGAGCGGTGGCCTTCCACTGGATTCGCATCTTGCTGCCGCCCGAGGACTCGAACTCGATCACACATTCTTCGAGCTGTGCGCGGGGCGGCGCAATCAGTTCCACGAATGCCGGCTTGGTTGTCTTTCGCCGGGAGATGGGAACTCCGCCGAGCCGCTGCTTCAGCTGCACATAATCGAGCCGTAGTGGATGCGCCACCGGGTGGATACCGTGCTGCCGCGCCAGTTCGACCGCCGCTTGCCACAGCGACTCCGGCAGCTTGGCTCGTCGCGGGTGAGTGCTGCGAAACTGATCCAGCTGACGTTGCAGTTGCACGACTGGTTCTGGAATGGGTTTGCTTTCACGCTTCATGATCAGCCGCACCTCGGCGACTGAATGAATCTAACAGCCTGGGTTAGTGGCGGTCACGCAGGCTTGCCGATTGACCGGCCAATCTTTCCTCACTTTTCAGCGGCGGCAATGTTCTGGAGCTGTTGATCGATGTCCAGCAGGCGTCGACCGAGTCGTTGAAGACGGCGACGGGTCTTATCATCCGAGAGCTGGCGGCGGTACATTTCCAGAAGATGGCGTGCAGCCGCGATGGCGCGGCGGATTCCGGGGAGATCGGATGTAGTGGTGGAAACGGAGAGCGAGGGAATGCAGTAAGGCTGAGCTGTGTTGTGGCGGGCCCGGTAGAACTCGCGCTGGAGATCAGGCTGGGTGACTTTCAGATAGCGAAGGGTCATACGGATATCTTTGTGACCCATCAATTCCTTTAGAGCGGGCAGGCTGATACCGCAGCGAAGCATCTCTGAGGCCC
>DATDGP010000255.1:0-9402 GCA_036522035.1 Terriglobales bacterium | reverse complement strand
TGGCTTACAGTCCCCTCGGCCGTGGAGTCCTCTCCGGCCGCATCAAGAGCGTGACCGATCTGGATCCAACCGACTATCGACGAATGGCCCCGCGCTTTCAGGCCGAGAACCTTCCTAAGAACCTCGAGCTGGTCGGCAAGATTCAAGCGCTCGCGGCGAAGAAGGGCTGTGAGGCGTCGCAACTGGCTCTGGCTTGGGTCCTGGCACAGGACGGAAGCATGGTCGCGTTGATGGGCACCAAGCGGAGGAGATATCTGGAAGAGAATGCGGCGTCGATCGAAATGAAGCTCTCTGCCGACGAACTCGAACAGATTGAAAAGCTTCTGCCGCGCGGCGTCGCGGCTGGACCGCGCTATCCGGAGATGGCAATGCGCTTTGTTGAGAGTTGAATCCGCGGAGTTTTTGGCGAACTGCATCTGGACCGCACTGTATAAACGGGTTGAAACTCGTTGCCAAAAGCGCTCCGCCAAAGCGGTTTGACCCTTCATTTTCAAGACGATATAATCACTTCTGGTCTTAGAGGGCGGGAGTAACTCAGTGGTAGAGTGCGACCTTGCCAAGGTCGAAGTCGCGGGTTCAACTCCCGTCTCCCGCTCCAGAAAAGTCCGGTTTCCTTGAGCCCCTCGCCCTGCGAGGGTTCATGCTGTCAGGGGACCGGATAGCATTAGCCGATCAAGGCGCGGTACCCAAGTGGTAAGGGAGAGGTCTGCAAAACCTTTATGCGTCGGTTCGATTCCGACCCGCGCCTCCAACCTCTCAAGCGTTTCGCTGATGTCATTTGGAATGATCAACGCTCTCATAAATCAGCCTGAGATCCG
Organism: Terriglobales bacterium; assembly: GCA_036522035.1. Taxonomy (GTDB): domain Bacteria; phylum Acidobacteriota; class Terriglobia; order Terriglobales; family Acidobacteriaceae; genus Angelobacter. The sequence continues at coordinate 8,584 of DATDGP010000255.1, read as the reverse complement.
CGAAGTACCTACGATCCGGACAAAGTCTTGGCCCGGGTGGGCATCGGTTCTATGTTCGTTGAACGCGGCTTTGGCATCGGTTAGCACCCAGCTCTCTCCAGCTCCGCGCTTGATCGTCCAGACTTTCGAGAGATCCCTTTCATCCGCAGATGACACTACAATGGTTGTGCGCGTCTAAAGGATTTAGGGTGCGGTATGCGTGACTTCATGGAAGCGGACCTGAATCCGAGGTCGCGGGCTGCGGCTTCTCAAGGGCGAAGCTTGCCACTCGTGCTCTCCGGGATTCTGCACGGCGTGCTTCTGGTGATCTTGTGCTGGCAGCCGGGCCCCCTTTTCGTAAAGCCCCGCTTGCTGGCCAAAGGACAGGGCGGCACTCTGACCCCGGCGTCCATGCCCTTGTACATCCCCCAGGATCTGGCCGCGGTCGCGCCGCATGAGCCCGCGCTGTTGTCCCTCCCCGTGCCGGCGCGGCAGGCGCGAAATACGAAGGCCAAACTCGAAAAGCGCTCCAATGTCTTAGAGCGTGACCAACCAGCTGACGAACGGGAAGCGGGCTCGCGCCAGGGCACGTCGTTTGATGGACCGAGCGAGGGCGACGAGGTTAAGCAGGGCTTCGCCATCATGTTCGCTCCCCCTCATGTGTCTCGTTGGGAACTGCCCCACGGCACCGAAGGCGATGTAATCGTGGAGCTGACCATCGACGCGGAAGGCAACGTGGTCGAGGAGAAGTTGCTCCAGGGGCTCGGTCCGAACATCGATGGAAGGGTCATGGCCGCGGTGCGCGATTGGCACTTTCGTCCGGCGACGCGAAATGGAGTGGCTATTCCCTTCAAGTATGACGCGCGCTTTCACTTTCCTAGCTAGGCGAGGATTTCAGTGTTGTAAAGACCATCGAACTAGCGACGTAGGTTGAGCCTGGTCAAGGATAGCCATCCGGTAACCATCTATCTCCAGAAACGACTTATCCCGAAAGTTGTGCCGAGACCCACCGTCGTAGGAGGAAGACTCTCTCAACGCTAGATCGATCGAATACTCGATGCCGGATGTATAGAGCTGTCTTCGTCCATCGCCGACCGGCCGCCCGGAGAGACTGAGAGCCTTTCAGCACAAATTTTGCAAGGAATTTACAACGGCGCAGATAAGCAACCTGGCACGTCTCGAGCTTTCTTCCTGCTGACTCAACACACTCTAAGGAAGGTGGCAAGGCGCTAGTGAAAATCTTCAAACATACATAAGGCTATAAAAGGCTACAACCACAAAAGGATGTTAAGAGGAGCGCACATCTCACTTCATGTGCTTCTTCGACAGCTCGCGAAGCTTGAAGGTAGGGAGTCGGATGTTCGAGCTATTCGTGATTCTTCTATCTTGGAACAAGGGAAGTTATTCGTGTTGCGGGTCAAGCTCTTCACTGGTAGCATCTCTTGCGGAAGGAGCTATATGGATACGCAACAGATCATCGCAGAGCTGGAGGCAGAAAGGGACCGTTTGGAGCAGGCTATTTCTGCTCTACGGGGCTCGATGCAAGCTCGCCGCGGTGGCAAGGGTCGTGGCCGCCGGGGGCGGAGACGCCTGAGTGCCGCTGCCAAACGGCGCATTTCAGAAATGATGAAAAAGCGTTGGGCCGAACGGAAGCGAGCCATGAAAGCAGCGTAAGGCAATCCGAGGTCGAAGGTTATAAAAAGGGCCGCGCCAGCGGCCTTTTTTGCGTGTCTGCGATTTCGAGGAACATCTTCATTACCCAGCCATTTGAACTGGCAGCCACCAGTTGATTTGAGATTCTCAGGGAGTGTGATTGAATAGTCCAGATGCTCCGTAAACTTGGGTTCCTGTTTTTGTTCATGATGACGGCGCTGTCCGTGCACGCGCAAGACAACTATGAGATCCAGGTTTATGGTGCGGATACGGTTGACCCCGCCGCTACCATGGTGGAGTTCCACACAAACTTCACCGCCGAAGGCAGCAAGACAATGGTCGATGGCGTGTTACCAACGGAACACGCGTTGCACGAAACCATCGAGATCACGCAGGGTATCAACAGCTGGTTCGAGACCGGCTTTTATATCTTCACGAGTGCCCGGGCTGGCGATGGATGGCAATGGGTGGGCGATCACGTCCGTCCGCGTCTTCGCATTCCGGAAAAGTGGGGCTGGCCAGTCGGGCTGAGCATATCCAACGAGATCGGCTACCAACGCCGGCAATTTTCCGCCGACACCTGGACCTGGGAAGTCCGGCCTATCATCGACAAGAAAATCAACCGCTGGTATCTCTCTTTCAACCCTACGCTGGATAAGTCCATCCATGGCGCCAGCGTACCTGAAGGGTGGGTGTTCTCGCCGAACGCAAAGCTATCCTATGACTTCAACAAGGTCATCAGTGGGGGACTGGAATACTACGGGTCGGTGGGGCCGGTTGGAAACCCCGATCCTCTGGCCAATCAGCAGCAACAGATCTTTCCTGCGGTGGATTTGAATGTGGCGCCCGAGTGGGAGCTGAACTTCGGCGTCGGTTGGGGTTTAACTCGATCCACCGACCACCTCATCATCAAAGCCATCGTTGGGCGAAGGTTCGACTGGCGAAAGAGGAAAAGCTCCTAGCCCGGCGGCGCTCGTCTTATAATGCTCGCGCTCGGATCCATTTCTTGATCGGTTCGAGGTGAGCATGCGGCGTTGGGTTTCCTGGCTGATATTTCTGTTGCTGGCGGTAACCATGGAAGTCTCCGGACAAGACCGTTCCTACGGCCGCTCTGTGGTAATGACGGAGCGGGGCATTGTTGCCACGAGCCACTACCTGGCCTCACAGGCCGGGGCGCAGATCCTGGTCCAGGGTGGTTCGGCGATGGATGCCGCCATCGCCGCCAACGCTGTGCTCGGCGTCACCGAACCTATGATGAACGGGATCGGAGGCGATCTTTTCCTCATCTATTGGGACGCGAAGAGCGGCAAGCTCTACGGATTGAACTCGAGCGGCTGGGCGCCACGACGGCTGTCGGTAGATTTCCTAACCAAGCAAGGCATCACCGCCATGCCTCACGATGGTATTCACACGGTGACCGTTCCTGGTGCCGTGGAAGGATGGAGCCAGGCCCACAAACGTTTCGGACGTCTCCCCTGGAAGGACTTGTTTACTCCAGCGATCTACTACGCCGAGCACGGCTATGCCGTCACGGAGATCATCCATGGATACTGGGTGCAGGAAGAAGCCAAGATGCAAAAGACGGCTGAGGCGCGCCGTGTCTTTCTGCCCGGGGGCACAGTTCCGGAACTGGGGGCAAAGTTCTCCAATCTCGACCTAGCCAAATCTCTACGCATGATTGCGGAGCAGGGTCGCGACGCGTTCTACCAAGGCGAGATTGCCAAGGCCATCGTCGGGACTTCGTCTTCCTTCGGCGGCGCCATCGAGATGGAAGATCTGGCGGAGTTCTCCGCGGAATGGGTACAACCCATCTCGACGAACTACCGCGGATGGACGGTCTATGAACTGCCTCCGAACGTGCAGGGCATGGCGGCGCTAGAGATGCTGAACATCATGGCCACGTTCCAGCCCGATCGTTCCGGCCCGCAGGGCACGGTGGAACTCCACAAGAAGATCGAAGCGATGAAGCTGGCCTACGCCGATCTCTATCGATACAACGCCGATCCCAGATTCGCCAAAGTGCCGGTGGAGTCGCTGATCTCGCCGGCCTATGCGGCTAAGCGTGCCGCTTTGATCGATCCCAACCGGGCCAATTGCAATCCCGGAGCCGGCAAGCCGGACATGAGCGATACCACGTATCTGGCGGTCGTCGACAAGGATGGCAACATCGCCTCTCTGATTCAGAGCAACTACTCGGGATTCGGCTCCGGGATCGTGGTCAACGGCATGGGGTTCGCGCTGCAAAACCGCGGGGCTCTATTCGCGCTCGATGCCAACCATCCCAACGTGCTTACACCGCGCAAGCGGCCCTTCCACACCATCATCCCGGGGTTCATGGAACGCGGCGACGTGCACATCGGCTTCGGCATCATGGGCGGCGCCAACCAGCCGTTGGCCCATGCTCAGTTCGTCACCAACCTTGTGGATTACGGCATGAACATCCAGGCGGCGCTCGAAGCGCCGCGCTTCACCGTGGCTGGTAACTCGGTGAACTGTGACATCGTGATCGAGTCGCGGGTGAAGCCGGAGGTCCTCGATAAGTTGCGTGATAAGGGACACAATCTCCAGGTTCGCAAGGAATACACGGCCCTGATGGGACGCGGCCAGGCAGTAATTCACAATTCAAAAACCGGCATGAACTTCGCCGCTTCCGATCCGCGCGCTGATGGGGTAGCCGAGCCCGAACCCATTCACTGAGTTCATGTCGACATGGCTTTTCGCTGCACATGCGCGTTCTCTCGACGCTCGTGGTACAGTTCTTCGACTCCAAAAGGAAGAGAGGGATCAACACGTCATGGAAACCGCGAAAAAATGTTTCTCCCTGGCAGTGGGCGCGCTTACGGTCGCTCTGATCGTTGGGCCGGCCGTGAATGTCCGTGCAGTCAAGATTCCTGCCGGGCAAGCAGGCGCTGCCACCGGCGCCCAGACCGCGCAGTCCGCGGCTAAGGCTGACGCCAACGGCGTCATCGTGTTCGACAAGGACGCCGTAGACCAAGGCTTCGCCAAAGGCGCAACCCTCTACAACGGCAATACAGAAGGCCGGAACTATCGCGTTCATACCTTACGTCGCGATGCTCCCGGGGAAGTCGAAGTCCATACCAAGGACACTGACATCTTCTACATCCTGGACGGCTCGGCGACTTTCGTGACCGGCGGCGTTATGAATGGCGGCAGAGATACCGCTCCCGACGAGAAGCGCGGGGCATCGATGACCGGCGGCACGACCTATCATTTGTCCAAAGGCAACATCGTCATCATTCCCGCCAATGTAACCCACTGGTTCAAGGAATTGCAGGCGCCGGTTACGTATCTGGTGATCAAAGTTCGCTGAGCCAGAGACTCTAGCGAGAGGTATCAGTCAGCAAGACTACGTCGCGACTGACCTGGCCCCGGGAGAGAGCCAGCGACTTGCCGTCGCGCGACCAGGCAAAGTCGAAGATCCGGTTGGACTTGAAGTCGGTGAGTTGTTTGGGCTGGCCGCCCTCGAGCGGCATTGTCCAAAGGTTCGAGACGCCGTGGTCGTCCACCGTATAAGCCAACGATTTGCCGTCTGGGGTAAAGCGCAGTCGGTCGCCGTGTCTGGGAACGGCATTCAAAGTGTAGAGCGGCGCGCCTCCACTGCTGGGAACCACAACCCACTGCGGCTGGAAATTCGTCGAGCTTACTACACTTGCAAAGGCGATCATCTTGCCGTTTGGCGAGATGGCAATCGAGTCGCCAAACTGGTTCGATACGTTCACCGGCGTTCCACCATCGATTGAGACCTTCATCACCGCAAGGCCGGAGCTACCCATCGTCGTGTAGACCACCCATTGCCCGTCCGGCGAACAGAGAGGGGCCTGGTTGTAGGGACCCGTTGTGATTTGTCGCATATTGCCGCCACTGGCGTCCATCCGCCAGATGTTCACACCCTCCTGAGAGCGGTATCCAGCGAACACGATGTAGCGACCATCACCACATGCCGCAGGGTAGAAGATGGGGAGGGAATCCGACGCCACCACGGTCTTGCCCGAGCCATCACCGTTTCTTAGATCGAACTCGAAACCCTGAGTCCCGGCGGTAAAGCTCAGGATGCGGCTATCCAAAGTCCAGTCGATGCTTCCGGCGTCCGACTTGGCCGAGCTGATTTGAACGGCCTGGGCTGCGGAGCCGGTGGCAGGCATGACCCAGATGTTGCTGGTGATCTCATTGGCGACCGTGACCAGCGATCGGCCATCGCGGGTGGTGGTGAGCGTGTCGGCGTAGGTGTTCAAGTCGTTGGTCACGCGGCGAAACTCCCCGCCGGGGTAGCTGACAAAACCGATCTGCATGTTCCAACTTGTGTTCGGTCCACTGGACGCCAGCAGAATGCCGGAGCCATCGGGCAGCCAAGCCGATCCGTGAACCTCGCCGAGCCGGCCCAGCGGGCCGATCTCCGTAATACGCCCCGTAGCCACGTCGATGGCCACGAAGTGACCTATCTCCCCAGTCCTCTGGCCAAAAAACTCCATGATCGCGATTGTTTTCCCGTCAGGAGACCAGGAAGGACTGCTTTGGAAAGTCATCGGCAAAGACAGCATCACGACCTTCTGTTCATGGCTGCCGTCGGCCTCTGCGGTCAAGATGGAGCTGGTATTTAGGGAATCTGAATCACGTCGGAAAGCAAACCGGCGGCCATCCGGCGAAAAGCTGATCGAACTGTCCACGTCGCTGACAATCAGCCGCGGCGTGCCACCGAGAACGGGAATCTGATACAGCAGCCCCACGCCAGGACGATCCTTTTCCCGGCGCGTACAGTAGATGTAGTTGCCGTCGGGAGAAAAACTCAGCCCGACATAACGCGTCTCCGACGGAGGTTCGATCTGAGTCACGCTGTTGGTGGGAATGTGTCGCATCCATAGGCTCTGTTGTCCGGCCTCTTCCACCACATGGATCACGTACTTGCCGTCCGGCGAGATTGCCCCCATGAACGCATTGCCATTGTCCGTGAGCTTCTTGATGTTCATGGTCGAGAACGGCGCCGGACGTGAGCGATGCAGGAGGGCGAAGACGCCATAGCTGGCAGCCGCCAGCACTGCGACCGCAACTAAAGCGATGGCGCCTAGACCGATTTTGCTGCGCGGAGCAGACGCTGCCACCCGAACAAGGTGAGAAGAGGTCGCCGGAGCATGCTGAGGGCTGCCGGAATCCATGTCGCGTTTGAGCCGCTTCAAGTCGGCGCGCACCTCGGCCGCTGTCTGGTAGCGCAAATCACGGTCCTTTTCCAGCAGCTTGAAAACAACCCGTTCGAGCTCCCCGGGCAAAGCGGCATTCAACTGCAGCAGCGACGCCGGCGTTTTGTGGAGGATGGCGTCAAAAACTGCCGCAGTTGTCGCGCCGGTAAAGGGCAGCGTGCCTGCAGCCATCTGATAGACCACGGTGCCGAACGAGAACAGATCGCTCCGGGAATCGAGTTCCTCGCCCAGTGCCTGCTCCGGCGACATGTAGGCGATGGTACCCACGGTCGATCCCGGGCTGGTAAGGTGCGCGCTGTCCATGGTGGCTCCAGCCCCTACCGGCTCAGCGATGCGTCGGTTCGCCGCGACCTTGGCCAACCCGAAGTCAAGAATCTTGGCTTGTCCACGATCGGTGAGAAAGATATTGGCGGGCTTGATGTCGCGATGCAGGATCCGCTTGGAGTGCGCCACGTCGAGGGCGTCAGCAAGCTGGATTCCCAGCTCCAACACCTGCCCCACAGGCAATGCCCGACCGGCAATCGACTGATCCAAAGGCTTGCCCTCAAGCAGCTCCATCACGATGAAGTGTCGGCCCACGTGCTCATTGACTTCGTAAATTGTGCAAATGTTGGGATGGTTGAGCGCGGACGCGGCGCGGGCTTCCCTCTGCAAGCGGTCAAGAGCCAGCGCGTCGTTCTCCATCTCCGCCGGCAGGAACTTGAGGGCCACGTGACGACCGAGTTTGAGGTCCTCGGCTTCGTAGACCACTCCCATGCCACCGCTGCCCAGCCGGGAGAGAATCTTGTAGTGCGCTACTGTTTGCTCGATCATGCGGGGGTGTAGAAATCGTATTGGGGAGTGTTGGTGGATGTCAATGACACGCGGCAGGCTCGGATGGCTGTGTGGCCCTCACCTGAGCCTATCCGTGACTGCAGATTGACAACTAGACCGTTCGGAAACGCCACACAAATCGACTGCTTCCTTGGCTGCGACAGCCAGCCGATCACGAGCGCTGGGCGATTTCGCAGTTGTTGCACTGTGCTTGATGAAGTGTATTGCCGCTGGACCGCTGTGGAAGATCTGAATGACCGCGTAGATCCCGTCGCGATGAGCCGCGCTGTCACCTCCCTCCGTTTCGATAACCTGAAGCAAAGTCGGGAGTGCTGGTTGGCCAATTTGTACAAGCGCCAACACGGCGGGAAACTCGTTGCCAATTGTTCCAAGTGCTCCGCCCATGCCCATTGCTTCCCTCTCAGTCTCCGGGCGGCGAAAACTCAAATAGGAAGCAAGCACCGGTGTCGCCTCAGATACTCTTTCATCCCCTAACCGTCTAAGGGCGTATTCGACGCAGTGCGGATCAGGGTTACCCGCCTGTCCATCCCTCAGGAATTGTACGAGTTTAGGGGCATCAGAGCCGGCCAGGAGCTCACACTTCGGCAAGCTTGCACCGGCGATCTCTGCGATTACCAACAACGGCATGATTGCCAATTTTAGAGCTGTGTTCATAAGTTGCTCCTCTCCTACAAGGACAAAATGAAGAGCCGGGCACGTCATAGAGCGTTCGTATCTCCGGCGTTGCTCTTCCTGGCGCCAGTGGTAAGAACTCTGGCCGCGCGTGGGTGTTCTCAAGAAGGACCCAGATGTGCGGCCGTCCGGTTTCCCCAGTTCCCCGGCGGCGCGCACAATCACCTGGACCTGTGAGATCGCCGGCTAATTCGGTTTTTCGCGTCTTTTGCCGCGGAGGATACGCTGGTCAA
>DATDGP010000254.1:0-1578 GCA_036522035.1 Terriglobales bacterium | reverse complement strand
TCCCCTGCCCCTGGAACCTTTTCGCTACTACCAGCATGGCCAGCGGGTGGTGCATCTGGATGGGTGCGTCGAAGTCGAAGCCGCCTACTACAGCTTGCCGCCGGGCTGGATCGGACGACAGGTGAACGTGCAGTGGGATGGGCTGTTCGTTCGCCTCCTCGATCCCAAGACCGGCCAGCTCCTGCGTGAGCACGTACGCCAGAAGCGCGGCTGGTATCGCATCCAAGAAGAGGACCATCCAAAACACAGACCACTGCGCGTCTCCCAGCTACTGTGGCGAGCCGGTCGCGCTGGCACTCACATCGGCACCCTCTGCAATCTTATCTATAGCCAGCTCGGAGAACCCGGCATCCGCCGCGTCCTGGGCGTCCTCTCGTTAGCCAAGAAGTTCGGCACGGCTGCGGTCGAGGACGCTTGCGCGGCGGCCCTCGAACTGGGAGTGCACGAGTACCGCTTTGTCCGCCGCTATCTCGAACGCGGCCCCCAACTGACCCTGCGGCAAGTCGATCCCCTCATTCGCGAATTGGTGCACTACCGCGATCTCATCAACCACAGAACTCAGGAGCAAGACCAATGAATCTCATTGAGTTGAATCGTGCTCTCACACAACTGCGGCTGGGCGGTATCGCCGCCGTGCTCGAAACCCGCCTCCACCAAGCCCAGGCGGAAGCCATGACCCCAATCGACTTCCTCTCCTGCCTGGTCTCCGACGAACTCACTCGTCGCGGCGAGCGACTGCTGGAGCGAAGAAAAAAGCAGGCTGCGTTTCGCGACCCGCAGAAGACCCTCGACAACTTCGACTTCCAGTTCAACAAGAAGATGAATCGCAGCCTGGTCTTCGACCTGGCCACCGGCGCCTTCATCGCCCGCCACGAAGACGGTTTGTTCCTAGGCCCGCCAGGCACCGGAAAGAGTCATCTGGCCCAGGCCATCGGACAAGCGGCCATCCAGCAAGGCTATCGCGTGTTGTATCGCGAGACCCACAAACTGCTGGATGACCTGGCGGAAGCCACCATCGATGGAACCCGCAAAGAGCACATGGAACTGCTGGCTTCGGTGCCGCTGCTGATCATCGACGATCTGGGCATGCGCAAGTTGCCCGTCACCGTAGCCGAGGAACTGCTGGAGATCGTGATGCGCCGCTACGAGCGCGCCAGCACCCTGCTCACTTCCAACCGACCGGTGGAGGACTGGGGCAAACTGTTGGGTGACAGCGCCGCCGTCACCGCCATGCTCGACCGCCTCCTCCACCACGGACATGTCCTCAAATGCGGTCCTCGGAGTTGGCGCACGAAAACCGACTTGCCTGCACAGGAGGCAGCAGGGTAAAACAACTTAGTCCCCGGCCACTTCCGTTGGCCGGTTTTGCCCTGACCACCGTTGGCCGGTTTTAAGGTGACCACTGAGGGCAAATCGCTCCATAATTCGCGGATCAGAGAGTTGTCATGGCCACGCGTCAGCAAAACCGCTACCACTGCCAGATTGCCTTGCTCGTCGGCATGTACCAGATGCACCGACATTTCATAGTCCTTGCCGTTGATCTTCTCTTCACTAGGCCTATGAAAGTGGAATTGTTTT
>DATDGP010000253.1:0-3858 GCA_036522035.1 Terriglobales bacterium | reverse complement strand
GAGGAACGAGGTCCAGCAGTATCCGAAAAGTCCAGGCGAGTCCGTACTGCACGAATGATCCGGACACTCCAAATGCTCGGTTATCGGATCGAACCTACAGGAACCCCGACATAAGGAGGTGGCGATTTTCGACCCTGTGGTCGCTCAATAAGCAGACTGACGAACAAAAGGCGAAACTAATAAACTGGCCCACGTGGATGAGGGCCGCAAGCGCGTGCTGTTGATCGCGGCGAGTATCCTCACTGCCAAGTGACGGGGACGCCCTCCCTCGCGAATGAGGTGTCTCAATTTTTTTTTGGCTTCGCGGAAGTGTGGTCTCTCCATCTCCCCGGGCCGGGCCTCTCGGCGACCTTCCGTCTTCACATCACCTACGACTTGCTCGACGATGCCACGTCGGACGCTCAATTGTGCGTCAAGCCAACCTGGAGCAGTTCTCCTCATTATTCCTAATCGTTAGCCACTATTGCGCTGCCTGAGGGGGCTTTTCCGGTTGCGGGGCGTGCGCCTGCTTGAGCAGCTCATCGGCCTGCGCGAGCTTCCCTTCGGCCTTGTAATCGCGGACCAGCGCGTTGAGTGATTGAAGCGTGTCAGGATTGCCGGCACCCAGGAGTTCGCGGCGCTTCGCGAAAACCTGGAAGTCGAGTTGTTCGGCCTTCGCAGGCTGGCGATCTTTGGCGTAGGTATCGGCCAGAGTATTCATGTGATCTAACGTCAGGTCGCTTCGAAAGCCGACGGTTCGTTTTTCTGCCTCGACCGCCTGGCTGAGAAACTCTTCGGCCCGCGGATAATTCCCCGCCAAAGCATAGTCTTCGCCCAGGTTGCCAAGAGCGCGGAGCGTCTCCGGGTGGTCCGGCCCAAGAACACGGCGCTTGATTTCGAACTCCTGATTGTTCAGAGACTCAGCTTCGGCATATTTGCCCTGTTCCGCACACGTAATGGCCAGGATATCCATGGCCATGAGGGAGTACGGATGCTCCGGTCCGAGAACGCGCCGGGCGATATCGAGGGTTTGCCGGTCGATATCCTCGGCTTCCGATTTCTTGCCAACATGATTCAGGAGAATGCCCAGGTTTCCCATGCTCGGAAGCGTTTGCGGGGAACCGGCCCCGAAAAGCTTTTTGGAGATATTCCAACTTTGCCGGTACATCGCCTCGGCCTGCGCAAATTTTCCCTCCTGCTTATAGACAGCCCCCAGATTGTTGGTTGCGGCCAAGATGTCCAGATTGTCGGACCCGTTGACGCGCTTGAGACCCTGGAGAGCCTCGCTGAGTGTGGCCTCCGCCTGCGGATACTTGCTTTCTTGAAGATAGACCCCACCGAGGCGTCTCAAAGCCATGAGGGTCGTCGGATTCGTGGCGCCCAGAGCCCGCCTGCCGGCATCAAGCGCCTGCTTGTCAAGCTTCTCGGCCTCTTCGATGTGGCCTTGTTCCTGAGCGAGCCATCCCAGACTCACCATGATCTGAAGGGTCTTCAAATTATCCGGGCCGAGAGAGCCGCGCCTTAATTCGAGAGCCTTCTCCAATTGCTTTCGCGAGTCGGCATAGAGGCCCAGGTCGCTGTAGGTTTCTCCGATGGTGCTGCGGATTGCCGCTTCGACTTCAGGCTGATCCTTGAACTTGCCTTCGATGTTCTGCGCAGCGCGGTCAAGCGCGCTGCGGACCTTCATGTCCGGGTCTGGCCTGGATTGGTTGAAGGAACTGGCCTGGGCGAGCAGGTCCTTCTGCAAAAAGTCGCTCACAGCCTGGGCGATAGCGGACTGCTTCTCGGCTTCCTTCTGCGCACGGCGCGCCCTGACCGCCTGCCACGTGCTGACCACGGTGCCTGCCACCAGTACCGCAAAAACCGCCGCGACACCCGCAACCAGGGCCTTGTGACGGTGCGCGAACTTCTGGAGCTGATAAACCGCACTCGCCGGCCGCGCTACGATGGGCTCGTCGTTGAGATGGCGCCGGATGTCGCTGGCAAGCTCGGCGGCCGAGACATAGCGGCGCGCTTTGTCTTTCTCAAGCGCCTTGGCGACAATGGTTTCTATATCGCCGCGATAGGTGCGGTTGATGGAGCTCAGCGGCGCCGCGTCGGTCTGCCGAATCGTCCGCACGGCCTCGTGAAGCAGCTTGGGTAACAGGTAGGGAAGTTTGCCGGCAAGCAGCTCGTAAAGCATCACGCCCAGCGCGTAGACATCGCTGCGCGTATCGACCGCCAGCGGGTCTGCCAGCACTTGCTCCGGGCTCATATAGGCCAGCGTCCCAAGCATTTGGCCGACGTCGGTTTGGCGCGTGGCCTTCGCGTCGGAGTCCGTCGCGCGCGCCAGGCCGAAGTCGAGAATCTTCGGCTGGCCAGCCTCGTCCACCAGGATGTTGCCGGGCTTGAGATCGCGGTGAATGATCCCGCGCTGGTGCGCGTGATGCACCGCGTCGCACACCTGAATCATCAGCTCGAGCCGCTGACGTGTAGATAGCTTTTTCTGGTTGGCGTACTCCACCAGCGGCTTGCCATGGATAAGCTCCATGGCGAAGTACGGCTGCACGCCAAAGCCGCTGTCGGCGCTGCCGGCCTCGTAGATTTGTGCGATGCCGGGGTGCTGCAGACGAGCCAGGGCTTGCGACTCCGCCTCGAAGCGGCGAAGCGTTTCCGGGCTCGCCCACGCGGCTTTGATCATTTTCAGCGCAACCATGCGCCGCGGCTGGCTCTGTTCCGCCTCATAGACCACGCCCATCCCGCCCTCGCCGAGCAGGCGAAGAATTCGATATGGGCCAATGTTGGTGGGAAGAGTGGCCGCGCTTTTGACCTGCGCGACCGGCTCCTGATTCGAATGCAGGGTCTGCGTTTCCGCTGCCGGGTCTTCGCCGGCCATGATTCTTGCTGGGTCGCTGGGCATGCTTGGTCTCCGAGACAGGCGATAAGGATGCTCACCAGAATAGTGAGGGATGGAGAGCTATATCAAGAGAGAAAGAGAATCACCTTCTTGGTATTTAGTACTTCTACTCACTCGGGTCTTGCGTGGCGCCCAGCCGCAAGGCACTCCGTATCGCGACGAAGAACATTGCGGTCCCTGGCACGATGCTCTTGCGGTTGTCGGCAGCGCCCTGACCGCCCTCGCGCAGCAGATGCGGGATCTCCGCTGCGGGGACGCAAGACGCGACCTGATCCACGGAAACGAAGCGCACCGTCAGGTCGGGACTGAGAATGAACACCGCCGGTTTGGCAATGCCTCCCTTTTCGCGGGCATTGTACATATCCCACTCCTGCACGGGGCTGGTGGTCCGACAGGATGGGGAACGGAAGCTGCCATTCGCGCCGCACCGCCTCGGATTTCTCCGGCGCATCCGCAGAAACCGCCGCCAGGTTCGCGCCCGCGGCGCGCAGCGATTCGTAGGCATCGCGGTATTCCGCCAACTGGCGGAGACAGAACGGTCACCAATGTCCCCGGTAGAAAAGCAGCACCAGTGACCCGACGCATACCAACTCGGAAAGACGGCGCTCCTTACCGGTGGGGTCGGGGAGCAGGAGAGACGGTTCAACTCCGTCCCTGGCCACCATCATTATCAGTCACTTAGAAAACCCACCCAAAATTTCACACCTGTGATTTCGCACCTGTGGTCTGTCAGTTCACTGGACTTGACGGAGCGCCACCGGCTCTCGGCACTGTTAAGGGCCCACCCTGAACCCTGGTTTGCCATAATGCCGTTTATGGACCTCGAGACCACAGTATTCGGGAGACAGGTTACCGGACCATGCGGACTCGGCATCGCAAAGGCCGCTCATAATACGGATTCTCGATTCCAACTACGCTCGGAATCGTGGTGGTGTTCCAAGACCGCTCACGTTCGAATCGCTGGCCCAACCTTCGCCCACTCT
>DATDGP010000252.1:0-5870 GCA_036522035.1 Terriglobales bacterium | reverse complement strand
GGGTGCCGACCAACGCCGAAGGCAAGTTTGAAGTGCTCTTCCGTTTCTATGGCCCGACGAAGGCTTTGTTCGAGAAGATCTGGAAGCTGTCCGACATCGACGAAACGACAGCTGGAGAAGCGGAGAAGGCAGCCTGAAATGTATTGATCAAGGAGACCAACCAGCGAAGCCCATAACCGTGCAATTGGGCGGCGACGACGGGAAGATCAGAAACTGCTGCCTGCCGATCGCCCCAGGCTGGAACTATTTGATCCGCCTCTATCGCCGGCGTGCGGAGATTCTGCACCGCAGATGGGCATTTTTCTGAGGCGCAACCTGGCGGAGGGAGACAAAAGTGGCGTGACGCCGCCCGCGAAACCGGCGCTTGAGCCGCCTGACATTCATCGAACACCGGCACCCTGCCATCGGTGATGCAAGGAGAACAAGCAATGAAAGTGCGCACCGTTCTGGCAGGGATATGTCTGAATGTCCTCTGCACTTTTCTTTATGGCCAAACTCAACGTTCGCTGACCGTGAGCGAGCCAACGGTTGATTCCACCCTAGCGAAAGCGGAAAAACGCGTAACAGCCGGCCCACGGCGCATCACGCTCGAAGAAGCCCGACAGCAGGCGGAAGAACGAGCCAACCCCATGGTGCGGCTGGGCGAGCTCCAGGTTGAAGCCGCCAGACAACATCGTTTGGCGACCGAATCCGAGTTCTTCCCCAAGGTCGGCGCGGACATGTTCAACTTCCACTTCAACAAGTTCATGGGCCAGGAGTTCACCGTCGAGCGTCCCATCGTAGGCGGGACAGCGAATGTGTTATTGCCGCTCGTGGGCAAGGATCAGACCTTTATCGCCGCCATCGCCGGACAGCCGGTCACGCCGCTGTTCAAATTGCGGCAAGCCTACAATCTCGCCCGCGCCGATGAAAACATAGCCCGCGCCAAGGCCGGGATGCCCGTGACATCAACTTCGTCGCTGGTCGAAAAAAACTATTACGAGCTGCTGGTGGCCGAACGGCAGATGGTCATCGCTCAGGCTAACGCGCGCAACACGGAAAAGAAGTGGCTGGCGGACAGTTCAGGATCGCCGGCGCCGGGCGGGCACGATCCTCGGCTGCTGGAAATCGCTGAGGCATTGGCAACGGCCGACGCGCGCGTCAAGGAGCTGACGGTCTCGCTCAACGAAAAACTTGGCTGGGCACAGGACACGGAACTGGAACTCGTTCCCCCCAAGCTGACCGTCGAAGACATTTCCCTGGAGCAGGCCATTAATCAAGCCACATCGGCGAATCCCCAAATCGTTGAGGCCCAGCAGACCGTCGTCAAGGCGCGGGCGGCCTCGACATTAGCCAAGCTGGAGTATGTTCCCGATGTGGTGATCCTGGGGGGCTATGCCTATAACGGCAACGTCATACCTGCCCTGCCGCGGGACTTTTCGTTCATCGGCTTTAGCGTGTCGTACACCATCTTCGATTTTGGCAAGCGCGAACACGCCATCAAGGAGCGCAGCGCGCAGGTCTCGATGGCGGAGACGGCTCTCGAGCTGACCAAGGCCAAAGTAGCGGGAAGCGTCAAACACAGCTATTTCGAGCTCGAACGCGCGCGCCAGCTGAGCCAGTTGACGCGCCGCATGGCTTCGTCCCTCGAACAGAATGTAAGCCTGGAGAACGACGGTTCTGAGGTCGCGGCGTCGCGGGCCCGGGTCGAGATCGAGATGTACCAAGCCGACCTCGACTACGTGCAGGCGCTGGCCGATCTCAAGGTTTTGATGGGAGAACGATAGCCAGCCGCGATGGCAAACGATTTCGGTTTAGTGTGGGCTTGCCGCAGGTGTCGGTTCCGCTTGATCCGGTCGTGAACTGGCTGGCGGAAACCAGGTTAACGCCAGCGATTTGGAGCGGGACCCTATCTCCATAGCCCCGACTGTGGGGCAGAAACCCAGCCGTGGCGCCCATTATCTCGGGACATGGAACTAAGGTTCAGGAACCCTGTTCGGTTTGACCAGAGTTTCCGCAAAATGTTATAAAAATCCAGTGAGCTGAGCCCAAAGTGTCCGCATTTTTGCGGGACTGGGCCAGCCATTCCGACGCGGCCAAACCTCAAACCACGGTTCTTGATGTGGAAGCGCGTTTCCCGGAAGTGCCAGTTAGGGCGTTCACAAAAAACCACGATTTGACGTTTTTTGGGAGGAATTCTTATGCACACCAGGCTCGCCAAGGGCCCGATGGATGGCGTAACTCGCGCGCGTTGGATTCTGACTTTCCTGGCGGTGTTCGCCTTTGCGGCACTGATGCTGCCCGCTATCCACGCGCAAACAGCGACGGCTCCAGCTCCGCTCACCGCTGCCGCAGCTGCAACTCACGACCAGTCGGCGACCACCGCGACACCCCAAGCTAAGGAATCGTCCGGAGGCGAGGCCAACCTCGTGTTGCCGGACATGGGGAGTGTTAATTTTCTGGGTGGCATCAGCGGCTCCCACTTGCTCTCGATCGGCCTGATCTTCTGTGCCCTGGGATGGCTGTTCGGGTTGATCATCTATGTGCAGCTCAAGGGTCTGCCGGTCCATCGCTCCATGCGAGAAATCTCCGAGCTGATCTATGAGACTTGCAAGACCTATCTGATTACCCAGGGAAAGTTCATCCTGATTCTGGAAATTTTCATCGGCCTGGTGATCGTGCTGTATTTCGGGCTGCTGCAGGGGCTCGGCGTTGGACGGGTAGCCATTATCCTGGCCTTCAGCCTGGTAGGCATCGCCGGCAGCTACGGCGTCGCCTGGTTCGGCATTCGCGTCAACACCTTTGCCAACTCGCGCACCGCGTTTGCCAGCCTGCGCGGTAAGCCTTACGCGATCTACTCCATCCCGCTCCGAGCGGGAATGAGCATCGGCATGCTTCTGATCAGCGTGGAGCTGCTGATTATGCTGTGTATCCTGCTCTTCATCCCCAGCGCATATGCGGGTCAGTGCTTCATCGGGTTCGCCATCGGCGAATCGCTCGGCGCAGCCGCGCTGCGCATCGCCGGCGGCATCTTCACCAAGATCGCCGATATCGGCTCGGACCTCATGAAGATCGTCTTCAAGATCAAGGAAGACGACGCGCGCAACCCCGGCGTGATCGCCGATTGCACCGGCGACAACGCCGGCGACTCAGTAGGCCCCAGCGCCGACGGCTTTGAGACCTACGGCGTGACCGGTGTAGCCCTGATCACCTTCATCATCCTGGGAGTTCGCGATCCAAAGATCCAGGTACAGTTGCTGGTGTGGATCTTCGTGATGCGCGTGATCATGCTGGTGGCCAGCGCGGTCTCGTACTTCATCAACGAAGCCATCGCCAAAGCGCGTTACGCCAACTCCAACGACATGAACTTTGAGACGCCCCTGACCTCGCTGGTTTGGATCACCTCGATCGTCTCGATTGTTTTCACCTTCTTGGTTTCCTGGCAGATCATTCCAGAATTGGGGGGCGACAGCAGTCTGTGGTGGAAGCTGGCCATGATCATTTCCTGCGGTACTTTGGCGGGAGCGATCATTCCGTAACTGGTGAAGGTCTTTACCCTGATGAGTTCGTCGCACGTGAGCGAGATCGTGACCTCTTCGCAAGAAGGTGGGCCTTCGCTGAACATCCTCTCTGGTCTCGTAGCTGGAAACTTTTCGGCCTACTGGCTGGGAATCAGCATTGTCGCCCTGATGAGCATCGGCGCCTACATCAGCACCATGGGGCTGGGCGCGACCATGCTCGCGCCGGCGGTCTTCTCCTTCGGACTCGTCGCCTTCGGCTTCCTGGGTATGGGGCCGGTTACCATCGCCGTCGATTCCTACGGTCCGGTGACGGACAATGCTCAATCGGTGTATGAACTCTCCCTGATCGAACAAGTGCCCAACGTGGCCCAGGAGATCAAGAAAGACTTCGGCTTCGACGTGAAGTTTGATCGCGCCAAGCACCTGCTCGAAGAGAACGACGGCGCCGGCAACACCTTCAAGGCGACCGCCAAACCGGTTCTCATCGGGACCGCCGTGGTCGGTGCCACCACCATGATCTTCTCCATCATGATGTACCTGACCGACGGACTCACCCGGCACACAGAGAAGCTGTCTCTGCTCTATGCGCCGTTTGTTCTGGGGCTGATCACCGGTGGCGCGATCATTTACTGGTTTACAGGGGCTTCGATGCAGGCGGTCACGACCGGCGCTTATCGCGCGGTGCAGTTCATCAAGCGGAACATCAAGCTCGAAGGCGTGGAGAAGGCCTCGGTCACCGACAGCAAGCGAGTGGTCCAGATTTGCACGCAATACGCCCAGAAAGGCATGTTCAACATCTTCCTAACGGTGTTTTTCGCCACGCTGGCCTTCGCCTTTGCCGAGCCGTACTTCTTCATTGGCTACTTGATCTCGATTGCCGTCTTCGGTCTCTACCAAGCCATCTTCATGGCCAACGCCGGCGGGGCTTGGGACAACGCCAAGAAAGTCGTGGAGGTTGAGCTGAAACAAAAAGGCACGCCTCTGCACGACGCCACCGTGGTCGGCGATACGGTGGGCGATCCCTTCAAGGACACCTCTTCGGTGGCCATGAATCCGATCATCAAGTTCACCACGCTGTTTGGGCTGCTGGCCGTGGAATTGGCGGTCAATCTGGGCGGTCGCGAGGGCGGCGGACGGATCACCGGTATTCTGTCCGTTGTCTTCTTCCTGATTTCCGTCTTCTTCGTGTGGCGGTCGTTCTACGGGATGCGGATCGGCGCCCAAAAGAGCGATGAAGCTGAAGCCAAAGCGGCCTAACCAGAATCGATCCCTAAGCCAGATAGCCCGCCGTAAAAAGGCGGGCTATCCTCTTTATGGCGGGTGGGGGAAAATCGGTGGGGGCGTCTGATCCTGGCGCGGGCCAGGTCCGATGGCCTCCTTCATCTTCTCCTTGACTTTCTTGGCCAGCCTCTCGACTTCGTCGGCTTTGCGGATCACGTCGAGCGACAGCATGTTTTCGTCGCTCTTGTCCACCGCCGCCTTTAAATCCGTGGCCAGTTGATAGAGCTTGAGAGTATCGTCGCGGATATCCTGTTGCCGTTTCTTATTGGCTTCCTTTACCTGACGGTCCTGCATCTCCCGATCTGGTTGCGGCTGATTGGATGTCGGAGGAAACTGCTGGGCCCCTACGAGGCAAAACAACGTTCCGCCGATGAGTGCAGTTAAGCCTGTGGACAAGATGAATTTTCTTTGCACGCCGACCTCGTAATTGGGAGTTCCGCCCTGATTATAAACACTTGGAACCTCAGCTATAATCCCTCGGCGGGGCCGACGCACATGGAGACTCAGTTCGGGAACATTCTTCACGAATGGCATAACTACCTGGTGGAGTGGACCCGTGACCGCGCGCCCAAGCTCGCGATCATCCTGGTGCTGGCTTTTATTTTTGTACGCATGCTGGGGATCATCACACGCAACCTGGTAGCGCTGGGCGAAAAGGATCGCGTGCAAGGCGCGGTACGCGCACAGCAAGTGCGCACTGTGGTGGGGATGATCCACAGCCTGGGCGTGTTTCTGATCGTCTTTTTTGCCGGAATGTCAATCTTGAAAGACGTCTTCAACATCAACATCGAACCGTTGCTGGCGAGCGCAGGCATTGCCGGGCTAGCGATCGGTTTTGGCGCACAAGCCCTGGTCAAGGACGTGATCAACGGGTTCTTCATTCTGGTGGAAAACCAATTCGAGGTGGGCGATACCATCAGGGTCGCCGGCGTAAGCGGCCGGGTGGTAGCGATCGCCATGCGGCGCACCAGCCTGCGTGATGCCGACGGTACCTTTCACGTAGTCCCCAACGGAGCCATCCAGATCGTAAGCAACCTGACCCGCGACTGGTCGCAGGTCGCGCTCCAGGTGGTGGTGGATTACGCGGAA
>DATDGP010000251.1:0-3990 GCA_036522035.1 Terriglobales bacterium | reverse complement strand
TGGAAGCGGATTCCATTCTCTCCGGTGTAGCGAATCTCCTTTTCCACCAGCAGGACCTGCACCTTCAGGTCTTCGGACTGGCCGGCGATTCCATCGACGGTGCCGGTGACGTTCACGTGGTTGCCGGAAATGGCGGCGTGGGCCGTGAGTTTAGCCTCCGCCGGCAGCTCCAGATCTTTTTCGATGGGTGGGACGACGCGATCGAAGACGGTCTTGGCGTAATCGCGTGGGCCGCCTCCGCCGCCCAACAATTTGCCGTCAATGGCATAGGACGGCACGCCGTGGACGTCGTTGGACTTGTACAGGGCGGTGGTATCGAGATTGGTCATGGGGTCGGGGCGCGGGACGTGGACGTGGTACATGACGATGGCGACGTCCTTTGGTGAGAAGCGTTCCATGGCGGCGTCAAATGCGAGATCGGCGCCTACGCAGGGCGGGCATCCGGAGCCGGTGAAGACTTCCGCCAGGACAAGGCGATCGCTGCGCTTTTCGGTACGATGGTATTCCTGTACGGCGATGGGGTTGGGGTACAGCTTGCGGTACTGTGCATCGAGCATGGCATCGAGGCCATCGACCGACCCGGAATGCTGCTTCTTATACAACTCTTCCAGGGCGAGATTGGCACCGGCAGTGGCGCGGCCGCTGAGTCTGGCCGGCACCAGATACTCCATGGCTTTGGCGTCATTCCCGGCTTTGTAAGCCAACTCGCCCAGAGTGGCGCCTACGACAACAAGACTGGGATTGGCGGCCCAGGCCTCCTCCAACAATTTCTGTCCGCGGGCCGTCTGTCCACGCGCGATTTCGATGCGGCCCAGCGTAGCGATGCGGGACGCGCGGGCCTCGTGATAGCGCTTTTCAATATCTTCATTGGAGGGCGGCTTCTGTTTGCGCTTCTCCGCGCTGGCCCTCTGTTCGGCGACGTAGCGGCCTTCCTGCATGTCAGCCACGCCTTTTTTGGCATAGCTTTCGGCATCCCCCAGGAAGCGCCCCGCTTCCAGAAACTCGAGGGCGATCTGATTGGCTACGGAGCCCTGGCTACGGGCTTCCGCATGCGCGTACATGACCTTGGCCTGCTTCATGATGCGGCGCTGCTGGTCGGGAAATTTCTTGACCAGGGTGCTCAGAATGGCCGAATCGGCAGATGAGCGCATGTTGCTATCGGGAAAATCGGCCTTGAATTTTTCGAGAGCCTCGATCTTCTTCGCGGGATCGGTCACC
The DNA here is from genome assembly GCA_036522035.1 of Terriglobales bacterium. Taxonomy (GTDB): domain Bacteria; phylum Acidobacteriota; class Terriglobia; order Terriglobales; family Acidobacteriaceae; genus Angelobacter. Next base: position 2,772 of record DATDGP010000251.1, on the reverse strand, counting down.
TTGCCGGCTTCGGAGAACGCCGTTTGATCGGGTGGCGTTTCGCGGGCGGCTGTTGGTTTCGGCACATCGGAGGGTGCCGGTTTGGGTGTTTCAGTTTGCGCGATGCCGAGGGCCAAGGCGGCTGAGAGGCAAAGGGCGGGGAACGCGAGATGAGGACGCATGCGAAACTCCTCTCTCGAATTTTCGCACCTTTTCGGGGAGTTTTTCACAGTGTGTAGGGAAAAGTAGCAACGGATAAAAGATTCCTATTATACTGAAACTTGGCATGAGCACTCCTTATCAAATCGTGGTCTGCGGCAGTATTGCCCCCGACCCGCTGCAGACGCTGGAGCCTGTAACCGGCTCCGCGGCGCCTTCGCTGAAGAATGAGATGATGCTGCCGGCGGTGCTGGACCCGTGGGCGGGCCACGCGCTGTTTGAGGCCGCGGATCTGGCCCGGAAGACGCCGGGCAGCAAGGTCTGGCTGGTGAGCCTGGGGCCGAAAGTAGGTAATGATGACGCTGGCACAAAAGGCGCCGTTCGAACTGGTGGCGCTGGATGGTCTGGCATCGGGTTTCTGCGATTCGTTCGAGACGGCGGCTGCGCTGGCTGGAGCGGCATTCCGGGATTGGACCGCGCCCGGCTGATGCTGTTTGGCGGCCGGGAATCGGCATCGCGCCCCTCGGGATCCACGCTACAGATGGTGGGTGAGCGGCTAGCTACTTTCCCACTTAAAATTCGAAACCGTGATCGAAGCTGGGCCGGCGATCCGGAAAAAATATTGTCCAAGCGGGTGAGTCGCGAGGGCGCGATTTGTGTGGGAGGGAGTTCAGGTAGAGCTGTTTCGTCGAGAGAATCTCACCGCGAGCGAGTTTGTTCGGCCAGGTGGGTACCGATATGGATAACGTTGTCGGCGATCACACCGAGTCCGACCCAGCGTCGGATGCCGGCAGATCCTTTGTACAGAGATCGCCGCAGTCCGTGACGGCGTTTGAGAACGCTGATGCGGCCTTCACAGCCGGTGCGCCATTTCTGAAGCTGCTTGAACCAACGCTGCTTCTGGCGCTGCTTGCGGGCGGGGCTCTTGGTGTCATGGCTTGGAATCGATACTCGGCTGACACCTGCTTCGTGGGCCTTGGCTTCATTAGCCGCGGAAAAGAACCCCGGATCGGCGGCTATCTGCTGGGGAGCCTGTCCGAACTGTTGGACATGTTGCTCCAGACAGCCTTCCAGCAAGGTGGAGTCGGCCGGCCTCTGGTCGCAGACTTCATAATGCGTGACGAGTTGGTTCTCCGCCTCTTGAATCAGGACCAGTTTGCCAAACTCGTTAGGCTTGTTCGCCTTGCCCTTGCGGATCACTTCCGTATGCGTCTCAAAGATGCTGAGCAGCTTCCCCTCGGCCTTGGTGTTGCCGCGGAGCACGCGCTCCCGTGTCTGGCGTAGCACCTGCTGGACTCGGGGAATCATCTCATCCAGTTGCTTTTTGGCTTTGTGCAGGACCGATAGATTGCCTCGCTTGACGCGGCCGGCGATCTCCGCCGCAAACTTCTTGGCTTGCCCGGTAACCCGACTGGTGATTTCCAACAGTTGGAGATAGGCCTTCTTCATCTTCTGCCGGCCTTGCTCCGTCTTGTTACGGCTGGCGCGGGCAATCGCCAGAACCTTCAATTTGGCCGACCGGCTGCGGTCGCGCATCTGCGTGCCGGCCCTACCTGCCACGGCGGTGACTTTCTTCATAATGCGCGTCAGGACGCGCACGCCGTCACCCAGTAAACTGCTGTCAGTCGGATAATGGATATCGGTCTCTACCACGGTGGTATCGACCCGCATCTTTCGACCGGCGGCGACCTTGTTTTCTTGTGCAATCTCGATCACCCGCCGATGTAGTTTTTCGATCACCTCCGGCCCCAGTTGACGCGCCAGGTTTCCCATCGTTCTGTCATCCGGAACCTTCTCCCCGCCGATCCGCGTGAACTGGCGATACACCAGATTGGCGCGCACTTCCCGCGAGAGCGTTTCGTAACTCCAGTCGCGCACGTGCTTTAACAGCAGCATGCGAAGCACCACTTCGGCCGGTGTTGCCTTGCGGCCGCGCGTCTTGCTCTTCTTGCAGCGCTTGGCCAACTCTTGTTGGATGATGAGCAGCAGGGCGTCATCTTCCAACGCCTGATCGGCGTAGCGCATCCAAGGTTCCCAAAGATCCTCCACGGTCTCGTCGAGGAAGCCATCGGCGAAGTTTCGCTGTAGCCGGCGGGCAGTGATCACGACTCGCGCTCCTGGTTCTTGGACTCCTCGCGGTCCAGGCGTAGCAGAAACTGATTCAGCTCGCTGATGTCCTCCAGAGCTTGTTTGCAATCGTGATAATGTTCGATCGCCTCACGAACCTGCGGGACCTGCTCCGGGCGCAGGCTTAATTGACGGGTCTTTCCGCCGGGATAACCTACCGTGAGCACCCAGAGCGGATGGCCCTCGCCACGAGCACACTTCAGACATCCCGAGGTGTGATGGATGGTGCGTTCAAGCAGGGACCCACGCAAAACGCTGATGGCGGGGGAGAGTCGGGCCTTGATCTTCTCACGCTTTCGAATGGCCTGTTTTCGTGTCATCAGTAATGATGATACACAAAAGGAACGCCAAGAGTCAATACATTTCTCGAACAATATGTTTTAATTTTGTGGCCGCCTGACCGCTCGTCCCGCGGCGAGCCGGGCCGTCCGATCCAGCGGCCAAGCCCGCTACGCCTTATGACAACAGGGAACTTCGGTGCGCAATTTTAAGTGGGAAAGTAGCTAG
>DATDGP010000250.1:0-14252 GCA_036522035.1 Terriglobales bacterium | reverse complement strand
GGTAGCCTTCGTAGCCGTGCTGAGCATCCTTATTATTCTGCTGGCGGTGGTAGCCCTAATCATCGTCAACGCGCTCAAGGACAGCCCCTGGGGCGTCTTCACGATAGCCGCGACCGTTCCCATTGCGCTGTTGATGGGCGTCTATCTGCGCAATCTGCGGCCGGGAAGAGTGTTGGAAGCATCCGTTCTTGGGTTTCTGCTGGTAGTGCTGGCGATCTTCGGTGGACAGTGGATCTCGCATTCACCTGGCGCGGCGCCGATCTTTACGCTCAGCGCCACGACGCTGGCGGTCCTCATCGTGATCTACGCGTTCGCGGCCTCGGCTTTGCCGGTCTGGCTGCTGCTCGCGCCCCGTGACTACCTGAGCACCTTCGTCAAACTAGGGACGATCGCGTTTCTCGCTCTCGGCATCATCGTGGTTCATCCCACGCTCGAGATGCCAGCCCTCACCCGCTTCATCGACGGCTCCGGACCGGTTTTTGCCGGCAATCTGTTTCCCTTTGCGTTCATCACCATCGCTTGCGGGGCCATCAGCGGCTTTCATTCCTTGATCTCCAGCGGCACCACGCCCAAGTTGATCGCGCGCGAGCCGCAAGCACGCATGGTTGGCTATGGCGCCATGATGGCCGAATCGTTCGTGGGGATCATGGCCATGATCGCCGCCTGCACGCTGCAGCCGGGAACGTATCTCTCCGTCAACAGCGGTCCGGGTATGGTAGGCGGATCGCCTGCCGCTGCGGTTGCAACCATCAGCCGGTGGGGTTTTCCCGTGACCGCGGACCAAATGACGCAACTAGCCCATCAGGTCGGCGAAAAGACACTGTTCTTTCGCACCGGCGGGGCGCCCGCGTTCGCCCTGGGCATGGCCAAGATTTTTTCCGACTCCCTGGGCGGCACACGCTTGATGGCCCTCTGGTATCACTTCGCCATTATGTTCGAGGCGCTCTTTATCCTTACCGTGCTCGATGCCGGCACGCGCGTGGCACGCTTCATGCTGCAAGACGCCCTGGGACACGTCTGGAAGCCCCTGGGTCGCACCAGTTGGTATCCGAGCATCCTCACCACCAGCCTCCTGGTGGTAGCGGCCTGGGCCTGGTTCCTGTGGCAAGGCGTTCGCGATCCGCTGGGCGGCATCAATACGCTCTGGCCTCTGTTCGGCATCTGCAATCAACTCTTGGCGACCGTCGCCCTGTGTGTGGCCACCACCATCATCATCAAGATGGGCCGCGCCCGCTTTATGTGGGTGACACTCGCGCCACTGGCCTGGTTGATCTCAGTGACTTTCTCTGCAGCATGGCACAAAATGTTCGATCCCAATCCCCTGATCGGGTTCCTGGCTCACGCGCGCCAACTCGGCTCCGGGCCCGCGACCGCTGACCTCGGCCGACGCATCTTCAACGACCGCTTGGACACGGCAGTCTGCGGACTGTTACTGGTGCTGGTGAGCGTGATCGTGGTCGAGTCCGCCCGGCAATGGGTCAGCGTGATCTCCGGCCGTAGACAGGCGATGACCCAGGAAGCGCCATTTGTCGCGACCAATTTTCTAGCGGAGGATGTCCTGTGAAGAACCTCACTCGGGAGACGCGGAGGCGCGAACGAGAATCGGCCGATCGGACTCTCTGCGCTCATGGGGCGCGATGGAGCGTTCGCACCTTGCAGACGGTTCTCGCTGCTCTGCGCGAGATCTTCGACGAGAGCGCGTACGAGCGCTTCCTTGCTGGAACCAGCGCTTCGCGCTCAGCAGCAAGCTATCGTGATTTCTTGCGGGATCGGGAAGCGGCCCTCGCGCGCAAGCCCAGGTGTTGCTGAGGCATTCGGTTCGCCACCATCCCCGCGATGCAGCCGGAAACTGACCGGCAAGACGCAGCGAAGAACAACACCAATAAAGACAGCAGATGACAGCCGCGGTTTAAAGCGGGAGATATTGTGCGTTTCTAAAACCTGTCGATCACTACGCGTCCGCGAATCTGGCCCTGACGCATCTGTCCGAGGACGTTATTGATCTGGTCTAGGCCGCAGGTGTCGATCAGGCAGCGGATCTTCCCGGCGGCGGCAAGGTTCAGGGTTTCGCGAAGATCATTGCGAGTGCCTGTAGCCACCGAACGGATCTTGATCTCGCGCATCAGTATGGCAGGGAAAGAAATCTCTTCTGACGGCAGCCCGACTACCATCAGCGATCCAGCGGCGCGCACCGCATAGAAAGCTTGGTTATAAGCGGCTTTCGCCGAGGAAGTCACGATAGCGGCATGAACCCCGCCCAGGCTGCGCAGAATCTTGAGGACGTCTTCGGTGGCCGCGTTGATGGTCTGGTCGGCGCCAAATGACTTGGCCAACTCTAGTTTGTCGGCGGCGATGTCCACCGCGATCACCTGGGCCCCGAATGTCTTCGCGACCTGAACCGCCAGATGACCAAGCCCGCCTACGCCGAAAATCGCCACCCGTTGCCCGGGCTGGACAGCGGCGTTCTTCACGGCTCGATAGACGGTGACTCCGGCGCAGAACAGTGGCGCTGCTTCCGCGGGTCGAAGCAAATCGGGCACCTTGGCTGCGTGGCTGGCTTTAGCCTTGATGAATTCCGCATAGCCGCCATCGACACTGGCGCCGGTGACGGCTTGATTGGGACAAAGGTTCTCCAGGCCTTCCTTGCATAGCTCGCACGCGCCGCAACTCCAATGCAGCCAGGCAACGCCAACGCGGTCGCCGACCGAGAGATGGTTGACCTTTTCGCCTCGCTTGACCACCCGGCCCACCACTTCGTGACCGGGAATCAGGGGCTTTTTGATCATGCGCTTGAGCTGCGGCCAATCGCCGTCGGCAATGCTGAGATCGGAGTGGCATACTCCGCACGCCTCGACTTGGATCAGGACGTCGTCTGCATCGGGCACGGGAACGTCTGTGTCCTTGACGACGAGGGGCTGATTGAATTCCTCAATGACGGCAGCTCTCATGATTTTCCTTATAGATCGGGCCAACGGTCGGGCGCCGGGCCAAGGCCTTGATCTTAGTATCCGTGTCAGCGCCAAGGCCTTGATCTTAGCATCCGTGTCAGCGCCCGAGCGAGATGGTTATCGCCTCAGCCGGCGCGAAAAACTCTTTGGTCTTGACATGTGACCAAATAGTCACGTATTGTGAACCCATGGACGATGTGTTCAAAGCTCTTGCTGATCCCACCCGTCGACGCCTGCTGGACGAGTTGTTCAAACAGGACGGGCAGACTCTGAGCGCGCTCGAGCAACGAATCCTGGGTAGGATGACGCGCTTCGGCGTGATGAAGCACTTACGGGTGCTAGAGGAAGCCGGCCTTGTCGTCACCCGCCGGCGCGGGCGCGAAAAGCTGCACTTGCTGAACCCCGTCCCGATTCGGCTCATCCACGACCGGTGGGTGAGCAAATACGCCGCGCCCTGGGCTGCGGCTTTAAGTGACATCAAGCACAAATTGGAGGACAAGACCATGCAGAAAGTGTTCGAAATCTACATCAAGACCACGCCGGAGCGCCTGTGGGAGGCGATCACCGATCCGGAAATGAGAAGCAAGTACAACTTTGGGTGGAAAGTTCATTCCGACTGGAAGCGCGGCTCCACCTACAAGGCCATGACCAGCTCTTATACTGTTGCCCCGGCCACGACCATCCTCTCGGGCGAGAACCTTGAGGTGGATCCCCCGCACCGGCTGGTGCAGAGCCTCAATGCCCTGTGGAGTGATGCGGCCAAGAGCGAGGGTACTTCGCGGGTCACCTGGGAGATCCAACAGATTGCGGATTCATGCCGGCTGACAGTGACCCACGACCAACTGCGCGAAGGTGCCAACGAGGAGTTGTACGGCGGCTGGCCGCAGCTCCTCTCCGGCCTCAAGACGTTCCTCGAAACCGGGAAGATGCTCACTACGCCCGGCTCGCTGCGCTTCTTGGGAAGCCCCCAGCCGGTGTAGACGCCGACCGAGGGGACGGATGGAGGGCGCGCCCGGTTTTCAATGGCGCGGCCTCTATCCTCCGACATCAGGATTTCACCCCTTCGTCGGCAATCTGTAAACCATGCCGACCTGGGCGGGCATCCAAGAGGTGAAGATCTCCCGATGATCCGATCAGCAGATCGCCCGATCTCAGGAAATCTCGATCTGAGTTAAACTCAAGCCATGCGTGTCCTGGGGATCGACTGTGGCAGCGAATACACTGGGTACGGCGTTGTCGAAGAGGTCAAGATCGCTCGTGCACACAGCCAGCTGGTTTGTTGCGCCAGCGGAGCCATTCATTTGAAGACGCGGGATCCCATGGCGCTCAAGCTGCAACAGATTTTTTCTTCGCTTTCCGCCATCATCACCGAGCATCAGCCGAAGATTGTGGCGATCGAGGACGTATTCTACGCGCTCAACGTAAAGTCGGCTCTCAAGCTGGGGCAGGTACGCGGAGTCGCGATGATGGCGGCCGCGTCAGCTGGGCTGGAAGTAGCCGAGTACTCGCCGCTCTCCATTAAATCGGCGGTAGTTGGTTATGGCAAAGCCGAAAAACATCAGGTTCAACAGATGGTCATGCGGCTATTGCATCTGGATGCGCCGCCACAACCGAGCGACGCCGCTGACGCCCTGGCCATCGCCATCTGCCACATCCACACATCAGCCACCCTGAAGCGACATCAGGCGGTGACTTCGTGAAGATCAGCCGAACGTTTTGTCTCGGTGCTGTGACGCTGGCGTTTTCCCTATTGGCCCAGAATCTGAATCCGGTGGAAAACCCCGCCATTCCCGTAATAACTTTCAATCGTTTGTGGGAGGCGGCCACACCGCAGAACTATACGGTTACGGTGCATTCCACAGGAACCGCGCGCTATGTCTCCAACAACCCCGCGCGGCCTGCGGAGGACAAGGACGCAGATCCGGAGTACGCGATTGAATTTGTTATGTCCGCGCCCACCCGGACGAAAGTCTTCGCGCTCGCCGAACAGGCCGGATACTTCAACGGAGAATTCGACTACAAGAAGCACACACTGGCTAATACCGGCAGAAAGACGCTGACCTACGCAGACTTGTCGCGGAACTTTCAGACCACCTATAACTGGTCGGAGAATGTGGCCATCGATCAGCTCACCCGGCTGTTCAGCGACATCTCGTCCACGATCGAACACGGCCGCAAGCTCGCGTTCCTGCATCGGTATGACAAGCTTGGCCTGGAAGACGAGCTCAAGGGCATGGAAAACGAAGCCAAAGGCGGGTATCTTGCGGAACTGCAGGTCATTGCTCCGACCTTGGAGAGTATCGCCGGTGACCCTTCGGTGCTCAATATCGCCCGGGCCCGGGCGGGGCGGCTCTTGGAGATGAGCCGGAAGGAAAACGGGGGAGGTTAACCCCCGAAAATAAGTCTTTACAATAACAAACCTTCGCCTTATAGGATTAGACTAATAGTAGGAGTAGGTAGCGAAGGGGAGTGCACGATGCGAGATTCTCGAACGCTCTTCCTGATTCCGATTATAGCCGCAATTCTGGGTGCGACCGCGCCCGCTGGGATCGCCCAGGATAATGGCAGCGCCCAGGAAAATGGTTCGCATGTCCGCATAGTTCGCCTGAGCTATGTGCAGGGTACTGTCCAATTCAACGGGGCAACCGCCGTCATGAACTCGCCCGTAACCGAGCAGAGCCGTCTGGTCACCGGAACCGACGGCTTGGCCGAAGTGCAGTTTGAGGATGGCAGCGCCATCCGTCTTGCCTCCGAGACCGAACTCGGCTTCGCGCAACTGGCTCGTTTGAGTTCCGGCGAAGCCATTACCCGAGTCGATCTTGACCAAGGAGAGGCCGAATTCTTGATTCCGGCCAGCAGCGCTGGACACTTCGCCGTCAATGTGCGGGGCAAGAACATTCTTTTCAAGCAGCCGGGGCGGTTTCGCCTCCTGAGCACTAATTCTAGTCCGCTGGAGATTGCCGTGTGGAAGGGAGAAGCGGGGGTTCGCGACCTTGAAAGCGGCCAGGAAGTCAGCGTCAAGGACCGCGAGACATTCGAGCTGAACCCGGACGATCTCGGACAATACAATCTGGATAAGTCGGTACTGGCGGATGATCTGGACCGGTGGAGCGAGCAGCGCGACCAGGATCTGCGAACCAACTACGTCGCCAGCAACAACAGCTACAATAGCTACAACTCCATCTACGACCAGTACCAATCCGTGGGACCATACGGCGGCGCCGGATTCATTCCAATTTCTTATTACGGCTACGGTAATTACGGCTGTTTCTCTGGTTTTGGGTTCGGACAGCCGTTTTGGTTCGGTTCTGGCGGTTCCTGCTGGAACTCCGGGTTTGGCTTCCAGCCTTGGTTCTTTGGCCCCTCAGTGGTGGTCATCGTACCTGGGATACTGCCTGCACCTGGGCTTCCCCGTCGTCCCGTGCCCATCCGTCCGCCTACGGTGCCCACCGTAGCCAGAGCGGGCTCGGGTAGTGTCGTCGCCAAGCCGGAGTTCCGCAGTTTCCGGACTCAAGGCCAAGGTCAGAGACTGTTCAGCGACGAGACCTTTCCGCGCGGCGCTACTGAGACCGCCCCATCTCCGGAAACCAGCGCAGCGACCAGTGAGGGCAAGATCAGCGAAGCGACTCACGCTGGGGGCATCGGCCCGGGCCAGCGCTCCGCCGGTAGTTCTACTGTTGCCCCGCCAACGCACCTAGCGCCGGGACCGCAGCCCTCGCACCAGCAACACTCTTCACCGCCGGCTAACCGGCCGCCGTCCCCATCACACTCTTCTCTCTCGGGATCGCACGGATTTGCCGGAGGAGGTTTCTCTCATGCCCCGGCGCCTGCGTCGCATTCTTCGGGAAGGAGCCGATAATCTCGGCCGGGTGGGACCAAGGAAAGCAGACGCGTCTGCTCTCTCTCAGCCCCTGAAGCGATTGGAAGGATGAGCGTAGGCCCTTATTGTCCCAGGCTACGAAACATCGTTGCCGCTGCTTCCAGCGAGAGCGCTTCGGCTCTGATATCCGCGCGAATGCCCTGCACCCGCAATGCTGTGCGTATTTCCGTTTCGCCGTAAGTCTTCTTCAGATTGTTGACGAGCGTCTTGCGCTTCATGGCGAAAGCCATCCGCAGGAAAGAGATAAATTCGTTCGCGGGCACCTGCAATTGCTCGAAACGCGGGGACACAGTGAGCCGCAACACGCTCGAGTGTACCTTGGGCGGCGGAGAAAAGGCCCCCGGCGGCAGGGTGAAGAGTTTTTCGACGCGCGCGTAAAGCTGGGTAGTGGCCGAGAGCAAACCATAGTCGCTCGAACCGGGCGCAGCGGCGATGCGCTCGGCCACCTCGCGTTGGACCATGAGTACGATCACGTCAAACTGGTCGTAAAACTCGAAGAGCCGGAGAAGAATGTCAGAAGTAATGTAGTAAGGGAGATTGCCGACAACGTGAGCGCGCTCGGGCTTGAGCGGACGCAGGTCGTTCAGAGGTCCGATGGTACGGTTCAAAACAGTGCGGAAGTCAATGCGCAGAACGTCGCCTTCGAGGATTTCGATCTGTGGGTCGCGCGAGTACTTGTAGCGCAGTTCGGTGGCGAGCATGCGGTCGAGCTCGATGGCGATCAGCCGTCCGGCGCTGGCGGCCAGCAGTTCGGTGAGCGCGCCCTTGCCCGGGCCGATCTCCACTACCAGGGCATGCGTGATGTCGCCGAGGGCCGCCACGATCTTCCCGGCGGCTCCCCGGTCGGCAAGAAAATTCTGCCCCAGTTTCGGCTTTTTCGCTGCCCGCAAATTGACCCCGTCTCTTTTCGACATTTAAACTTTCCCGAGATGGCTGCAGCACGCTCCGGCTTAGTAGGCCCAGTGGGGGAGATCCCATGAACATCGTCTTCGCCGCTTCCGAATGCGTTCCCTTTTCCAAGACCGGCGGACTTGCAGACGTAGTAGGCGCCCTGCCCCAGGCCCTGGCTAAACTCGGCCACCAGGTTTCGGTCTACCTGCCCAAGTACAAGCAGACTTCGCTGGACAACGCCAGCGCTAAAGTTCTCTTGCCCAGCGTCACCGTCCCCTTCGACGATCGATACCGCTTTTGTTCCGTGCTCGATGGCGGCCGGCGCGCCGGAGTGCAATTCTACTTCATCGATTACCCTCCGTTTTTCTGGCGCGATAACCTCTACGGAACGCCGGCGGGCGATTACCCCGATAACGCCGAACGTTTCGCGCTCTACTCTCGGGCCGTGGTGGAGGCCTCGAAGATTCTGGGTGTGCCTCGCATCTTCCATTGTCACGACTGGCAGTCCGCGCTGATCCCTGTGCTGTTGCGAGCCAGCTATGCCGAAGATCCAGTCTTGCGTGGTTCGCACACGGTCTTTACCATCCACAACATCGGCTATCAGGGGCTGTTTGCTCCCGACACACTGCCCTTGCTCATGCTGCCTTGGGACCTGCTCACCATGGACAAGATGGAGTTCTGGGGCAAAGTGAACTTCCTCAAGGGTGGGCTGGTTTTTTCCGATCACATCACGACCGTCAGCCGCAAGTACAGCCAGGAAATTCAGACGCCGGAATTCGGGTTTGGACTCGACGGCGTGCTGCGGGGCCGGTCCGGCTCGGTGAGTGGGATCCTGAACGGCGTCGATTACGAAGAATGGAGCCCGGAGCACGACAAGCTGATCGTGCGGCCTTACTCCCCGGAACATCTTGAAGGTAAGCTCGAGTGCAAATACGACCTGTTGCGCCAGTTCGGGCTGGATGGAGCCGGCTCGAAGGCGCACGTGGAATTACCAGTGATCGGAATCGTCTCTCGCTTTGCCGCTCAGAAGGGGTTTGACCTGATCGCCGAAATCGCCGACGATCTGGCCCGCCTCCCCCTGATCATTACTGCACTGGGTACCGGCGACAAGGAGTACCAGGAACTCCTCTTGAAGCTGAACCGCCAATTCCCGGAGAGGTTCGCGGTCAAGATTGCCTACGACAACGCGCTGGCGCACAAGGTTGAGGCCGGAGCGGACATGTTCTTGATGCCGTCGCGCTACGAGCCCAGCGGTCTGAACCAGATGTACAGCTTGAAATACGGCACTGTCCCCATCGTCCGTGCCACCGGCGGGCTCGATGACAGCATCGAGCCTTGGGATGCAAAGGCGGGCAAAGGGACCGGTTTTAAATTCTCCGGGTACAGCGGCGCGGCGTTGCTAGCCTCCATTCAGGAAGCGCTGAAGGCTTTCAAGGATAAAGCTGCTTGGAAGCAGCTCATGCTCAACGGCATGAAGAAAGATTTTTCCTGGACGGCTTCGGCTAAGGAGTACGTGAAGATCTATGAGCGCCTTGGGCCAACCAGGCCGGTGTCACCGCCAGAGAAGACAGTGGAGTTGACCCGTGCATGATCTCTTTTATATTTAGACTGCTCCTCGAGCTCGACAATTCTTTTGCCGTCGAGCTCAATTAGATGCTCGACCCACCACTTCTCGATAACGCATTTGTTCCGTTGCGCCAACCAGGCGCGTTGCGGTTCTCGAAACGCCGCCCTCTCCTATCAATGGGCGCCGCTCATCTTCCGCCGCCGGGCGAAATACCAATACACGGGAACGCCGGCCAGAATCACCAGCGTTCCGAAGTAGGAGTTAGGCCGGTTCTCCAGGAAGGTGTAGCCGATCAGCACCGCCGCGACCACCACGAACAGCGCCGGCACCACCGGATACCCCCAGGCCCGATACGGCCGCGGAGCATTGGGCTCGCGAACCCGGAACACGAAGATCGTGCTCGCGGCTAGCATATAGAACAGCCATTCGGCAAAGATCGCCAGCGAGAAGAAATCTTTGAAGGCTCCGCCACCTAGCAGGAGAATCACGGCCATCGCGCCTTGCACCACGATCGCGACCGACGGCGTATGGAATCGGGGATGGACCTCCGCCAGAGCCTTAAAGAAGTAGCCATCGCGTGCTACAGCGAACGGAATGCGCCCGCCGCTCATGATCGAGCCATTGAGGGTCACTAGCATGGAGATGGCCATGCCCACCGAGACCAACGCCGCTCCCCAGCGTCCGATGGCGATCTCGGTGGCCGCAGAAGCGGGAACCGGTGAACCGGCTACTGCGCTGGCCGGCATCACATACTGTACCGCCGCGTTCACACCGATATAGAGAACGGCCACCATGGCCACGCCGGTAATCAGCGCTATGGGAATGTTGCGTTCGGGATTGCGGATTTCGCCGCTGACCATGTTGAGGTCGGCCCAGCCGTCATAAGCCCAGAGAGCGGCGACCAGAGCCAGCATGAATCCCGCCAACCCGCCCTTGGCGTCGAGGAATCTTGTGCTGAAGTTCGCCCAGCTCCCCGACGCTGTCGTGAATCCGGCAATGATGATGACGGCGATCATCACCACCTTCAGCGCGGTAAAAGCGAGCTGGAAATCGCCGGCCTTGCGTACGCCGACATAGTTCAGCGCGGAAATCAGGATGGTGGCCGCAATCGCTACAAGGTGTCCCCAGGTAATCGACCAGCTCCACGCGGACAGGACGGTGTGAGAGAAGAAGCCGAATACGGAGAAGCTGCTCAACACGCGCACCAGTCCGCTGGTAATCGTGGCGATCGACGCTGGTTTCGCGATCAGGAACCACGTCCAGCCATCGAGGAAGCCGGCCATGGGACCATAAGCATCGCGAATGTAGACGTACTCGCCGCCGGACCACGGACGCGTAGCGCCTAGTTCGGCATAGGTTACGGCGCCAAAGAACGAAAGCAGTGCGCCGACGATCCATGCCAGATAGACCAGTCCGGCAGAACCCACATCCTCCATCATTTCTTTGGGGACAAGGAAAATGCCGCTGCCGATGATGGTGCCGGCCACTATGGCGGTCGCATGCCATGCGTTCAGCTCGCGCAGCAAATCAGGAGCTTGAGCTTTTTCAGCGGCTGGCATCGGCCTCCAAGGGTTTGCTTGCTTTGCTCAGCGCCAGGCTGGCCAAATAACCCACAGAAAAGGTCATGGTTGCCCCGAGCGTTACATACCACGTCCACGCAACCCGGGTTTCGGACCACAAATAAATGTTCAAAGCTAGTCCCGAGAGCATACCAAGGATGGTTCCTGCTTGCGTGGCTCTTCGGGTGAGGACGCCGAGCAGAAACACGCCGAGCAGCCCTCCGTAAGCCAGTGACGCAATGGTTAGTCCGGTTTCAAGAACCTTACCGCCTTGGCGGGAGGCAAGCGCCAGGGCAAACAGCAAAATGCCCCAGACGACGGTCGCGCCGCGAGAGAGACGCAGCCGCACGTTGTCTGAAGTCTGTGGTCTGATCCGCAAGTAGAAATCCATCATCGTTGTCGAGGATAGAGCGTTCAGCGCGGCGCTCAGATTGGACATCGCGGCCGCCAGGATCGCGGCAATCAGCAGCCCCGACATGACTCGCGGCATGTGATCGACGATGAAGGTCGGGAAGACGTAGTCCAGCGTCTGAAAGCGCGTGGTCGGAGGAAAGATCCGATAGAAAACCCACAGCCCCGTGCCTACCAGGAGGAAAAGCGTAAACTGGGCCAAGATGACCACGCCACTTGAGAGCAGAGCCAGTTTTGAATCGCGCTCGTTGCGGGCTGCCAGCAGGCGCTGCACCATAAGCTGATCGGTGCCGTGGCTGGCCGTGGTGAGGAACATCCCACCGATCAATCCAGCCCAAAAGGTGTATTTGGTGTACAGGTTGAAGGAGAAGTCAAACACCTGGAACTTGCCGGCCTCGGCAGCAGCAGAATGAATCGCCGGCCAGCTTCCTGGGACGAGATGCGTAAGCGTGACGAACCCCGCGATGGTGCCCGCGACGTAGATAAACATCTGCACCACGTCTGTCCAAATCACAGCGGTCATGCCGCCTTCGAAGGTATAGATCATGGTGAGCAACATCACGATCGCCACCGATCCTACGTCGCCGGTCCCCAATGCCACATGAACCACGATCGATACGGCCCAAACGCGCACCCCTTCGGCTGCTGCGCGTGTGGCCAGGAACACGCCGGAGGTAATCCGGTGCAGCGCCTTGCCAAACCGACGGTCGATCAACTGGTATGCGGTGAACATCTCGCCGTGAAAGTATTGAGGGATAAACAGCAGGCAAATCACGACGCGGCCCAGCAGGTAACCGAGAATCAGTTGCAGGAAGCCGAAATTGCCTTCATAAGCGATGCCCGGCGTGCCGATGACGGTCAGCGTGCTGGTCTCCGCGGCAACGATGGAGAGAGCAATTGCCCACCAGGGAATGTTGCGCCCCGCCAGGAAGTAGTCGCGCAGCGATCTCTGAGATTTTCGGAAGCGGAGACCAAAGAGGGTGATGCTGACTAGATACACCGCGATGATGACAAGATCAACCGTGTGAAGTCGCATGAGCAGGTTCTGTATGGTCAGTCATGGTACGCGGGTCCATTATTCGTCAAAAATCACGGAAACCAAAAACAAAAGTTGTGGGAAGATGAAGTAACCAACTCATGCCACTCTACCTGGGTATTGACGCTGGAGGCACCAAGACCGACTGCGCCTTGAGCAACGGAGCGGAGCTGCTCGGACAGGCCACCGGCCAAAGCTGCAAGCTGGCTCGCGTGAGCCGGGCCAAAGCCCGCGAGAATCTGCAGTCGGTGATCCGCGATGCCTGCGATTCGGCGCGCGTACTGGCGCGCGACGTTCAGCACGTGTGTATCGGCATGGCCGGCGCTTCCATTCCCGAAGCCGTGAGCTGGGCGCAAGACACTGTCCGCGAAATCATTCCCGGCGTGACAAGCTACGTCGCCGGCGACCACATCATCGCCCACCGCGCCGCTTTCGGCACCTCGCACGGCGTCTTGGTGATCTCGGGCACCGGCTCCATCGCTTTCGGCCGCAATCCCGGCGGGGAAACTGCACGCGCCGGCGGCTGGGGCCCCAATGTTTCCGACGAAGGCTCGGCCTACTGGGTAGGACGCGAAGTCGTCATCGCGGCTCTGCGCACCTATGACCTCGGCGGCAGCAACGAGCTATTGCCCATCATCGCCCACGCCTGGAACGTGGCGCCGGAGGACGTGATCCGCCTGGCCAACGCTTCGGAACCGCAATTCGCGGAGCTGGCCCCGGCGGTCGCAACCGCAGCCGAGAAGGGCGATGCTTCGGCGCGCGATATCACGGATCGAGCCGGTCAAGCGCTGGCCTCGCTCGCGTGTGCGGTCATTCGCCGGCTCTGGCCTCAGGGCGGTGTGGTTCCAGTGGCGCTTGGCGGAGGCGTGCTGCAGGGGTCGTCCGCGATCCGCCAGGGATTCAAGGAAGGGATGCGCGTCAGGTATCCGGAAGCCGCCATCAGCTTTGCCTACGTGCGTCCGGTACTGGGCGCGCTCGAGATCGCTGCGCAACGCGGCCGCAGCTGAGGAGGATGACGACGACCAAGCCCACCAGCCCTGACGCCTCAGGCTCAGGGTCCGATAGATCGATTAGCGGACAGAAGCCGGTCGCACTTCCGCGAGATGCCCCGCTCGAGCAACTGATTCATGATTCTTCACCTGACCTTTTGACGGCCGTCGCCTCTGATCCTCGCCTGACAGAAGATTTGGCCTTAGCTCTACTCCAGCGCCGTGACCTCCCGCGGGAAGCCCTCGTAGAGTTGTACAAGCACAAGTCTCTCGGGGGTCTGCGCAAGGTTCGCCTGGCGATGATCACGCACGCCCACGCGCCGCGCCATGTTTCAGTTCCCGCCATTCGCCACCTCTTGGCCTTCGAACTGATGCAGGTGGCCTTGCTTCCGTTCGTTCCTGCCGACGTTAAGCGCGCGGCGGAAGAGGTGCTCCTGACGCGGCTCGCCGGGATTTCATCGGGGGAGCGGTTCACACTGGCCAAGCGCAGCTCCGGCCGTGTTGCCGCGGCGCTGCTGCTCGACAAAGAAGAGCGGGTGCTCAACGCGGCCCTCGCCAATCCACAGATGACCGAAGCCTGGATCGTCAAAGCCCTCAAAGCCGGTCTGGGGACGGAGTTGCTGGCTCCCGCGGTGTGCCGTCATGCCAAGTGGCCACATCGTACTGACGTCAAAATTGATCTTCTCGCCAACCGGCACACGCCGTTCGCGCGCGTCGTTCAGTTCGCCGCAGAGCTGCCGCGGCGATCGTTACAAGACGCTTTGCGCCAGACGCAGCTCCCACGCTATCGCCCCGGCCATGCGTGACCACTTTCAACCCCGCGGCTACGCCGGCGAAATTAAATGCGATCTTCACGGCAGCTTCATTACAGGCCGCGGTACCCGTCCCGTTCTGTGTCGCCCAGGCCCCGGGCGTGGTCGGGAACTGCGCGCCGCCGTAACAATTGGCGCAAACGGCCTCATAGATCACCC
>DATDGP010000249.1:0-4172 GCA_036522035.1 Terriglobales bacterium | reverse complement strand
CTGCGGTGGCTGTTCAGCAAGGTCCGCGGGCAACGCGAGATGCTCACTTTTCAGGCCGACTTGGATCTACCGCCGTCGTTCGCGCTTGAGGTTCACAATTTCCGCTGGTTCGCCCGGTCCAGCCCTCGCGCTCCGGCTCAGGAAATGACTTGGGGATTCGAACATACCGGCCCATTCGTCATCACCACCCGGGTGGACTGGAAAAAAGAGATCTCCTGCGCCATGGGATCGCTGGCTCGATCCATCAACCGCGAGCTGCTCGACGTAAGCTTTCAGCGCCAATCGCCGCACTTCTCCGCTACCCTGCCTTTGTCGAGCATCGCTCCCGGGTCACCCACGCGCACCTGCATGTTCGAAACCATGCGCGAGCTGGCTGCCAGTTCCTCGACGAGCTTGTCCTGAGCTCCTGAGTCCATGCGCATGGATTCAATCCTTTCAACCCAAATCTAAGTCTCCTGGTTACTGAAGATCGAACAATTACACAAGTATTACAAGCTGGGTCCATCTCAGCTGTTAACGTAGAGAATCAACAGATACAGATAGGGAACGATTAACGCGGGGGGACTCGAACAATTGAGCATCTTCAGTCACGACCGAACGTTTAGGGAAAAGCTGAGCCCGATCACCACATTCTTCATGGTCGCTTTCCATGTCGGCGCCGTCGCTGCGTTGTTCATGTTCACCTGGAAGGCGCTCATCGTCTCGGTGATCCTGCTATGGGTTGCAGGAAGCCTCGGAATCGGCATGTCGTATCACCGGCTTTTGACGCACCGGGGCTATAAGACTTACAAATGGGTCGAGTATTTTCTGACCCTATGTGCGACATTGGCTCTCGAAGGCGGACCATTCTTCTGGGTGGCCACGCATCGTGTCCATCACCAGAATTCGGACAAAGCGGGTGATCCCCACTCTCCCCACGACGGCGGCTTCTGGGCCCACGTCGGCTGGATCATCACCGGACGCACTTTGCACAATCACTCCTCCGCCTTGTTGCCCTATGTTCCCGACCTGCGGAAAGACAAATTTCACGCCTGGATCAGCGAATGGCACTGGGTTCCGATCACCGTCCTCGGCGTTGTGCTCCTAGTTTTCGGCGGCTGGCCCATGGTGATGTGGGGAATCTTTCTGCGCACTGTGGTTGGACTGCACGCGACCTGGCTGGTCAACTCCGCCACCCACATGTGGGGAGGGCGGCGGTTCCTGACCACTGATACTTCCAAGAACAGCTTCTGGGTGGCCATGCTTACCTTCGGTGAAGGCTGGCACAATAACCACCACGCGCATCCTCAATCTGCCCGCCATGGTCTCGCCTGGTACGAGTTCGACATGAACTGGTACGGCATCTGGGCCCTCCGCACTCTCGGGTTGGCTTGGGCCGTGAGAGCTCCCGGTCTCGAAGAACGGCTGGAGAAGGTGGCGCGCCCCGTGGTGCAGCCGCAGATCGAACTTGCCCCGGCGGCATCGGGCGACGATTAGAGGGATAAGGCAAAAGCCTACTTCCTATTCACAGCAAAAAACTCAGCGCCTCGAGCTCCGTCAATGAGGCCCTCCGTCATGGGCGCGGAAATGGGTGCGATGACCGGGCGTCTGGTCACTAACCTAGCAATCTGTCCCCGCCTAGCTGTTTCTCCTTAAACGGCCTTCTCCACTACAATTTTGTTAGCCATGCGCATCACCAGCCGCGCCAAGACCATCGCCTTCTTCATCACCATGGGCTCGTGCCTGGTGGGCGCGGCGGTGGCGCTGAACGTAAGCTGGATCCTGCTCAACTGGCGGCGCGTCGGCCTGTTGGTTTTGGGTATCATCTTCTTCGGCGCCATCATTGCTGGGCTGGTCTTGAATACCATCTTTTTGGTGCGCGAGGTGCGCCGCAGCGAGCAGCAAGATAGCTTCCTCAACGCCGTAACCCACGAGCTCAAGACCCCCATCACTTCCTTAAAGCTGTACTTGCAGACGCTCGAGCGGCGCAAGATCAGCGAGGACCAGCGTAACAACTTCTACCGCCTGATGCTCGAAGATACAGACCGACTTCTGGGTACGGTGGAGCAGGTGCTCAAGGCCGGCGAGGTGCGCCAGCGCAGCACGCGCAAGAACTGGCAGGATCTGAACTTCTCCGCGGTGACGCAGGAGAGCCTGGAGTTGGCCCGCCTGCGGCACGGCCTGGCGCCCCAGGAGCTGCACTTCGGTGACGCGTCAGCCGGCAACGTGACCCTGACCGGAAGTCCCGAAGAGCTGCGCACAGCCGTCGCCAACCTGCTCGAGAACGCCGTGAAATATTCCGGCCCGCAGCGCGAGATCGTGGTGGACGTTCTTACTCCCAACGTCGATACCGTACTGCTTCGCGTGAGCGACAACGGTATCGGCATCCCTGACGGCGATCTCAAGCGGATTTTCCGCCGCTTCTACCGCGCCCACAATCGCTATGGCTCGCAGGTCAAAGGGACCGGGTTGGGCTTGTTCATCGTGCGCTCCATCGCTCGCCGTCACGGTGGCGACGCCTATGCCGAAAGCCTTGGTGAGGGCCACGGCAGCACCTTCACTCTGCGTCTACCCCGGGTCGATCGCCGATGACTCGCATTCTTGTCGTCGAAGACGAAGGCCACATCGCCCAGGGTCTGCGTTTCAATCTGGAGGCCGAAGGCTACAGCGTGGAGCTGACCGATCACGGCGAGAAAGCCCTTGACCGCCTGCTGCTGAAACGCGAGAAATTCGATCTGCTGGTGCTCGACGTGATGCTCCCTGGCAAGGATGGCTTTACCGTAGCTCGCGAACTCCGCCGCGCTCATCAGTACATTCCTCTGCTGATGCTCACCGCCCGCGGACGTCCCGAGGACGTGCTGAAAGGCTTCGAGAGCGGCGCCGACGATTATCTGCCTAAGCCCTTCAACTTAGACATTCTAGTCGCGCGCATAGCGAGCCTTCTGCGCCGCAAACACTGGCTCGAATCCTCCGAAGCATCACAGGCGGGCGCTGTGCCCGCGGGTTCAACGCCCGACGACGGCGAAGTTGTCAGCTTTGACGGCAAGACGGTTGACTTCCCGCGCATGCAATTGCGGTCCGGCAGCCAGGTCTTTCAGCTCACGGTGATGGAAATCGAGTTGCTGCGTTATCTCGTCCGCAACAGCGGCCGTCCCGTCACGCGCAAAGAGATCCTCGAAAAAGTCTGGGACCTGCACGAAGACACCGATACACGCGCCATCGATAATTTCATCGTTCGCCTGCGCCGGTATATCGAAGTTGAACCCTCCCGTCCACGGCACCTGTTGACCGTGCGCGGCTTGGGCTATCAATTCGTTCTCGAACCCAACCCTTAGTTCCTTATCAGCACCTTGTCTTCCGGCGAAAGGTCGGGAACTCCATTCTTGAGTTACGTGAAAGCGGACTACGGCCGATAAACCCCCCGAGTCAGAAGCTCTGCATCAGAATCACTGACCATTGCTCGAAAATCTAGGTTGGAGATGCATGTTTTCTATGGTGAAAATTGTGCGGCTCTTTGTGATTTTGTTGGCGTGGGGATTGTTCCTCTCCGGTCTCGGTCACGCCCAGGACTTTACCATTATCGCGTTGCCCGATACGCAGAACGAAGCCCAATTCGACCCTAATGTCCTCGCCAGCCAGATGAGCTGGATCGTCGCCAACCGCACGACGTTGAATATAGGTGTCGTCCTCGGCGAAGGCGACATCGTGAATGAGGGCGCCAGCACCGCGCAAATGCAGAATGCTGACGCGGCTTACAAGCTGCTCGACCAAGCCGGTATCCCTTACTTCGCGGCCATCGGGAACCATGACTATGACGGCGCCGACCCGAAAGCCAGCCGCAGCGCCCAGAGCTTTAACCAGTGGTTCGGTCCAGCGCGGTATGCCGGTCGCCCGTTTTACCAGGGTAATCTCGACGGCAGCAACGAGAATTTCTACGGCGCAGTCACCATGGGCGGCAAGCAGTTCTTGATCCTGGCGCTTGAGTACTACCCGCGGCCGGCGTCGCTAGCATGGGGCGAATCGATTCTGGCGGCCAATTCCGGCATGGAAGCTATTGTCGTCACGCACTCCTACATGTTCGTAGACAACACCCGCGTAGATCGTTGCGACACCGCCGATATGCCGGAGCCCAACGCCAACGGCGACGATATGTGGGCCGTCTTCCGCAAACATCCCAACGTAGTCATGGTGGT
>DATDGP010000248.1:0-19632 GCA_036522035.1 Terriglobales bacterium | reverse complement strand
GAACAAGTCGCTAAGCTGAATTCTGACTTGCAGAAGGCCAGCAGCATGATTGTGGGCACTTTTTCCAAGCTCACCGTGGCCAAGGACTACGAACTAAGAAAGACCGTACGCACTGCGGGCGGACGCTACCAAGTCGTGAAGAACACGCTGGCTTCGCGCGCCGGGGACGGAACGCAGGTAGCTGCGGCCCTGAAGGGCCTGAAAGGGGTCAGCTCGATCGCTTACACCTCGGGTGATCCGGTTGCCCTGGCCAAGGCCTTGAGCAAATATGTAGAAGATAACCCCGAGTTCTCTTTTAAGTCCGGCACCCTGGAAGGGCGCCTGATCTCCACCAACGAGATCAAGGCTCTGGCCACCATGCCCTCCAAGGAAGAGCTTTACTCCAAGCTCCTGTTCCTGATCAATGCTCCGGCGCAGCGGCTGGTCACGGTGATGAACGCAGTGGGTCGCGATATCGCGGTAGTGATCAATCAGGGTGTGGAGAAGAAGAAATTCAAAGACGCTGGTGGAGCGTCTGTCGCAGCTGCAGCGGAGGCGGCTCCTGCCGAGGCCAGCTCCTCAGGCACGGATTAGAGTTTTATCCCGGGAGGAAGGTGCGAGCCTTCAGGGACGATAGATTGTCGCTGTCAGCAGCTCACGTGGCGCTAGTCTGGGCGCACTGGAACGCGATGGGGTGATGCGGCGAACAGCACAAACCGACTTTCGAAACGTGGAGATAACACAATGGCAGACTTGCAACAGTTGGAAGAGCAGATCGTAGGACTCAGCCTTCTTGACGCGGCGCAACTCGTCAAGAAGCTAGAAGAGCGCTTGGGTGTATCGGCGGCGGCCGCAGCTCCGGTCATGATGGCGGGCGGCGGCCCTGCGGCAGCGGGAGCGGAGATCGCGGAGAAGACGGAGTTCACCGTGATCCTGACCGGCGCCGGCGCCAACAAGATCAACGTGATCAAGGCTGTGCGCGAAGTCACCAGTCTCGGCTTGAAAGAAGCCAAGGACCTGGTGGATGGCGCTCCCAAACCGATCAAAGAGAATGTCTCTAAGGAAGAAGCTGAGACGATCAAGAAGAAGTTTACCGACGCGGGGGCGTCCATCGAGGTTAAGTAGCTCTGTGGTCTGGAGTTACCAAGGTTGCGAAAGGACGGCGCAGGTTAACGAACCTGCGCCACCGATGCAATATTGAATTTGAATCCGGAAGAGCACTTCTGCCATCGAATATCAAGGGTGGTTCTCTTCCAAGCCGAAGATTCTCAAGGTGCAGGAACGAAGTGGCAGTGCTCCTACAAAATAGATGGTTTGTGGGCTTGGGCCTGACCTGCGAATCTGTGTCTTTTTATTTAACAGATCCGAGCTTAAGCGGATCGAGAACGGTCTAACTCAGACGGGCGCGGACGAACACAATTCTTTCTTACTTATTGAAAGTCGCTTGGCGGCGCTGGAGGGGATGTTCGTCCCCACCGGCCCGTTTTGTCTTTGTCCGCCGAACGCGAGTTCGAGGCCGGTTCGAAGTTGCATAGATAACAGGTTTTGCTCCGGAAAAGCAAGGATTTTCTACCCGAGCAAGCCGACCGTTGCCGCGCTCATGACGCGGCCGGAACCGACAGAAGGTTTAGGAGTTATTCATGGCGAATAAGAATGGCGCAACCCGTCATCGTTTCGATTTCTCAAAGATTCCAGCAACCCTGCAGATCCCGAACCTGATCGAGGTTCAGAAGCGGTCTTACGATCGCTTCCTGCAGATGGATAAGCTGCCGAGCGAGCGCGACGACAGTGGATTGCAGGCGGTCTTTCAGTCGGTTTTCCCCATCACTGATTTCCGAAATGTTTCCGAGTTGGCGTTTGTGGACTTCGCCATCGGCAACTGGGAATGCAAGTGCGGGCACCTCAAGGGCCTGCACCACCTCCGTACCACCTGCCGCAATTGCGGCAACACGGTAATTACGGACCCGTTTCATCCCGGCGACGTGCTGTGCGGCAAGTGCGGCACCTACAACGCGAACACGCCCGACTTCTGCAACAAGTGTGGCGATCCTGTCGGGCTGCAGCTTAAATACGACGTCGCCGAGTGCGAAGAGCGCGGCATGACGTATTCCGCGCCCCTCAAGGTCACCATCCGTCTGACCATCTACGACAAGGATCCGGAGACCGGCAACAAGAGCATTCGCGACATCAAGGAACAGGAAGTATTCTTCGGAGATATTCCGCTGATGACGCAGAACGGCACCTTCATCATCAATGGCACCGAGCGCGTGATCGTCAGCCAATTGCACCGTTCCCCGGGCGTGTTTTTTGAAACCGCGAACAACCGCACCTATTTCCTGGGTAAGATCATTCCCTATCGCGGCTCCTGGGTTGAGTTCGAGTACGACCAGAAGAACATCCTGTACGTGCGCATCGACCGCAAGCGCAAATTCCTGGGCACCATTTTTCTCCGCGCTCTGGGATTGCGTTCCGACGAAGACATTTTGCGCACGTTCTACACCGTGGACCGGATTAGTCTGAAGGACAAGAAGCTGCGCTGGATGCTAGAGAGCGGGATCGAGAAGCCTACCAACCTGCTTGGCCTGAAGCTCGCGCACAGCATCAAGGACAAAAGCGGCCATGAGATCGTCCACTCCGGACGCAAGATCTCGACGGCAATCCTGAAGGAAATCCAGAAAGCGCGCATCAGCGAAATCGACGTGGACACCACGGATCTCGAGGGTGCGTTCACTGCCGCGGACGTCTTCGATGTCACGACGGGCGAAGTATTGCTGGAGTCGAACTCCGAGCTTACGCCGGAAAAGCTGGCGAAGTTCATGGACGCCGGCATCGAGGAAGTACACGTCTTCTTCCCCGAGCGGGACGATGTGGGCAACGTGATCAGCGCAACATTGCGCCGCGACTCCGTCAAGGCGCCCCAGGAAGCTCTGATCGAGATCTACCGTAAGCTGCGTCCCGGCGATCCGCCGACGCTCGACACCGCGACCGCGCTGTTCCACGGCATGTTCTTCGATTCGCGCAAGTACGACTTCAGCCGCGTAGGCCGCTTGAAATTCAACATCAAGCTGCACGAGAAGAGCGACGCCACGGATCTTGACAAGCGCACTCTCGATCCCGACGATTTCTACGCGACCATCCGCTACCTGTTGAAGCTGCGGAAGAGCTTGGGATCGGTAGACGACATCGATCATCTGGGCAACCGCCGCGTCCGCGCGGTAGGCGAGCTGATGGAAAACCAGTTCCGCATCGGTCTGGTGCGCATGGAACGCGCGATCAAGGAAAAGATGAGCGTGTACCAGGAGATGTCCACGGCCATGCCGCATGACCTGGTCAACGCCAAGCCGGTGATGGCGGCCATCCGAGAGTTCTTTGGTTCATCGCAGCTATCGCAATTCATGGATCAGACCAACCCGCTCTCCGAGATAACGCACAAGCGCCGTCTCTCCGCACTAGGACCGGGTGGCCTTTCACGCGAACGCGCGGGATTTGAAGTGCGCGACGTCCATCCCACGCATTACGGACGTATCTGCCCGATCGAAACGCCGGAAGGTCCGAATATCGGACTGATCAGCTCGCTAAGCTGTTACGCCCGCATCAACGACTACGGCTTTATCGAATCACCGTACCGCCGCGTCCGTGAAGGCCGCGTGGTCGACTTTGTCACGGTGGTCAACGCCGGTGACAGCGACTATCGCGTGGGCGACCACATCGAGTTGAAGGAATCGGAAAAGGCAAATGCCGACCTTCGCGAACGGCGCAAGAAGCTGATCGAAGACGAACCGTTCTCCTTCTACCTTTCGGCTTGGGAGGAAGACCGTCACGTCATTGCCCAGGCCAATGTGGACCTCGATGATAGGGGCCGAATCACCGCCGAACTAGTCAACGCCCGCAAGGCTGGCAATTTCGTGCTGGTACCGCGCGAGGAAGTGGACTACATCGATGTTAGCCCCAAACAGCTGGTTTCCGTCGCGGCGTCGCTGGTTCCGTTTCTGGAGCATGACGACGCCAACCGCGCGCTGATGGGCGCCAACATGCAACGCCAATCGGTTCCGCTGCTTCGCGCTGCGGCGCCGATCGTCGGTACCGGCATGGAAGGCGTTACCGCTCGCGACTCAGGCGCTGTGGTTCTAGCTCGTCGCAACGGGATCGTAGATTCCGTCGATTCCGAGCGCATCATCGTGCGCGTGGAAGGTGAGCACCATCCCACGCAGCTATCGCGCGAAGTGGGCAGCGACATTTATCAACTTACCAAGTTCAAGCGCTCCAACCAGAACACCTGCATCAACCAGAAGCCGGTGGTCCGCAAGGGCGACCGCGTGCTCAAGGGCGAGGTCATCGCCGATGGTCCTTGCACCGACAAGGGCGAGCTGGCGCTGGGACGAAATGTCCTGGTGGCTTTCATGCCCTGG
Source organism: Terriglobales bacterium (assembly GCA_036522035.1). Lineage (GTDB taxonomy): Bacteria > Acidobacteriota > Terriglobia > Terriglobales > Acidobacteriaceae > Angelobacter. Next base: position 15,244 of record DATDGP010000248.1, on the reverse strand, counting down.
CGTGGCTATAACTTTGAGGACGCAATCCTGGTTTCCGAGAAGCTAGTGAAAGAGGATTACTACACCTCGGTGCACATTGAAGAGTTCGAAATCGAGGCTCGCGACACGAAGCTCGGTCCAGAGGAAATCACACGAGACATCCCCAACGTCAGCGAATCCGCGCTCCGCGACCTGGACGAGAGCGGCGTGATCCGCATCGGCGCCACGATCAAGCAGGGCGACATTCTGGTGGGCAAGGTGACGCCCAAGGGCGAGACCCAGCTCACGCCGGAAGAGAAGCTGTTGCGTGCCATCTTCGGCGAAAAGGCAGGCGACGTGCGCGACGCCTCGCTCACCTGTCCTCCGGGCATCGAGGGTACGGTGGTGGACGTGAAGATCTTCTCCCGCAAAGGCCAGGAGAAGGACGAGCGTGCCAAGGCGATCGAAGCCTCGCAGATCGCGCGTCTCGAGAAGAACCTGGAAGACGAAATTCGGATTCTGACCGACGAGCGGTTGAAACGTCTGGAAGCGATCCTGGGCAGCAAGGAAGTCCAGGCCGACCTTCACGACGAGCGCACCAACAAACGCCTGCTGACGAAGGGCGCGATGCTCGACCGCGAGACCATTGAGCGCATCTCCACGCGCAACTTGAAGCGCATCAAGTACGCGGACAAGGACCCGCGCGTGAACGAGCAGATTGACGAGATCGAAGAGATGACCTCTCGTCAGATCGACGTTCTACGTAAGATCACCAACGAGAGGATCGGCAAGCTGCAGAAGGGCGACGAACTGCCTCCCGGTGTAATCAAGCTGGTGAAAGTCTACATCGCCATGAAGCGCAAGCTCAGCGTGGGCGACAAGATGGCCGGACGGCATGGCAACAAAGGCGTGATTGCCCGTATTCTGCCTGACGAAGACATGCCTTACCTCACGGACGGCACGCCGGTGGAGATTGTACTCAATCCTCTGGGCGTTCCCAGTCGTATGAACGTGGGCCAGATTCTGGAGACGCATCTCGGCTGGGCTGGTTATCAGCTGGGACAGCGTATCCAGGATTTCCTGAAGCAGAACTCCCGCGAAGAGATAATCCGCCGCGAACTGAAGACCATCTTCAAGGACACTTTGTTTGCCGGCAAGATCGCGGAGCTTACGGAAGACGAGCTGATGAGCGTCGCCAAGAGCCTCGGCAACGGAGTGTATTTTGCGTCTCCGGTGTTCGACGGCTCACGCGAAGTCGAGATCAAGGCCATGTTGCGTGAAGCCGGGTTGCCGGAGTCGGGCAAGACCGAGCTCTTCGACGGTATGACCGGCGAGAAGTTCGAACAGCCGGTAACCGTGGGCTACATCTACATGCTCAAACTGTCGCACCTGGTGGACGACAAGATTCACGCGCGTTCCATTGGGCCGTATTCGCTGATCACCCAGCAACCGTTGGGTGGCAAGGCCCAGTTCGGCGGACAGCGTTTCGGTGAGATGGAAGTCTGGGCTCTGGAAGCCTACGGCGCGGCCTACATCCTGCAGGAACTGCTGACCGCGAAGTCGGACGACGTGTTTGGCCGTACCAAGATCTACGAGGCCATTGTGAAGGGCGAAGCCGCTATCGAACCTGGCGTGCCGGAGTCCTTCAACGTGTTGATCCGCGAGTTGCAATCGCTCTGTCTGGATGTGGAGCTGATCAAGACTCTCGAGGGGGAGCGCAAGCACGCGACCCCCGTAGCGGCTGACTAACCAACGTGGGGCTTCGGCCCTGCATGGGCGTCGCAACCGCGCCTCTCAACTCCGGGATGCTTCCCGGCTGGAGTTGAGACGAAGCAAGGAATTGAAAGAACACCGGGAACCGCCCGCGGCGGCGTAAAAACCGCAGGAGGACACCTTGTACCGTTCAAGTCCGTTCGATCTGGGAACTGCGATTACTGACTTCGACTCCATCCGAATCAGCCTGGCTTCACCGGAGAAGATCCGCAGCTGGTCGCACGGCGAAGTGACCAAGCCGGAGACCATTAATTACCGCACCTTCAAGCCGGAGCGCGACGGCCTTTTCTGCGCCCGCATCTTCGGGCCAGTTACTGACTGGGAGTGCTTGTGCGGCAAGTACAAGCGGATGAAACACCGCGGCGTGATCTGCGACAAGTGCGGCGTCGAAGTTACGCTCTCCAAAGTCCGGCGCGAGCGGCTCGGGCACATCGAGCTGGCGTCGCCGTGCTCGCACGTGTGGTTCTTCAAGGGACTGCCGTCGCGTATCGGCCACCTGCTCGACATCTCGCTGCGTGACCTGGAGTCGGTCCTGTACTTCGAGTCGTACGTGGTCATCGAGCCCGGCGAAGCCGCCCTGAAGGATCGCGAAGTCATCAAGGAAGAAAACCGTTACCGCGAGCTTGATCAGCAGTTCCGCGCGACTGGCTTCAAGGCCATGATGGGCGCGGAAGCCATCAAAGAGTTGCTCAAGCGCGTGGATGTGGAAGAGCTTTCCGTAGAGCTGCGGGAGAAGATGAAGAACGAGACTTCTCTCCAGAAGCGTCTCAAGTATGCCAAACGCTTGAAAGTCGTGGAAGCGTTCCGCAAGAGCGGCAATAAGCCGCAGTGGATGATCCTGGACGTGATTCCAGTGATCCCGCCGGAGCTGCGTCCCCTGGTGCCGTTGGACGGCGGCCGTTTTGCCACCTCCGACCTGAACGATCTGTATCGGCGCGTGATCAACCGCAACAATCGCCTCAAAAAACTCATGGACCTGCACGCTCCTGAGGTGATCGTGCGCAACGAAAAGCGCATGCTGCAGGAGTCCGTGGACGCATTGTTTGATAATGGCCGCCGCGGTCGCATTCTGCGCGGCGCCAACAACCGTCCGCTCAAGTCGCTCTCCGATACTCTGAAGGGTAAGCAGGGACGCTTTCGGCAGAACCTTCTGGGAAAGCGCGTGGACTACTCCGGCCGATCCGTCATCGTCGTCGGTCCGGAGCTCAAACTCCACCAGTGCGGATTGCCCAAGAAAATGGCGCTGGAGCTGTTCAAACCATTTATTTACCACCGCCTGGAGCAGACCGGACACTGCACGACCATCAAGCAGGCCAAGGAGATGGTGGAGCAGCAGGAATCCATCGTGTGGGACATCCTTGAAGAAGTCATCAAGGACCACCCAGTGCTTCTGAACCGTGCTCCCACGTTGCACCGTCTGGGAATCCAGGCCTTCGAGCCGGTGCTTGTGGAAGGCAAGGCCATCAAGATCCACCCGCTGGTCTGCACGGCTTTCAACGCTGATTTTGACGGCGACCAGATGGCTGTACACATTCCACTCTCGCCGGAAGCGCAAGTTGAAGCCAGCGTGCTGATGCTGTCATCGCACAACATCCTCTCGCCGGCGTCCGGCCAGCCGATCACTGTGCCCACCCAGGACATGGTGCTCGGTCTCTATTACCTGACCAAGGGCAAGCCTGGGGCCAAGGGCGAGGGCCGCGCCTTCGCCAACACAGAAGAAGTCCTGCTGGCTCTCGAGGCGGGCGAGGTCGAGACACTTACCCCAATTCGCATGCGCTACAGTGGTCCAGTCATCGACTTGACGCAGGCTTACGACGATCAGGACATCGTGCATACCGAACCGGTGCAGTTCGACCGGCAGTTCATCAGCACCACGGTCGGGCGCACGATCCTCAACGATCACCTGCCTACGGGTATGCCCTACATCAATGGCCTGCTTAAGAAGAAGGGCATCGGCCAACTGGTGAACTTCACCTATCTGAGGTTTGGTCTCGAAACCACGGTGCGCATGCTCGATGAGGTAAAGGAACTGGGCTTCCGCTTCGCAACCCGTGCCGGTTTGTCCATCGGCATCGACGACATGGTCATCCCCGAGGACAAGAAGGGGCTGGTGAGGGATGCTGAGAAGCAGCAGAGCAACGTCCAGCAGCAGTACCTGGACGGCGCCATCACCAACGGCGAGCGCTACAACAAGGTGATCGAAATCTGGTCGAACGTGACAGAGAAGGTCGCCGACGAAATGTTTGCCAACATGCAGGAGCTGGACAAGTCGGGTCAACTGAACCCGATTTACGTCATGGCCGACTCCGGCGCCCGCGGTTCCAAGCAGCAGATTCGCCAGCTCTCGGGAATGCGCGGATTGATGGCCAAGCCTTCGGGCGAGATCATCGAGACCCCCATTACCGCGAACTTCCGCGAAGGGCTGACGGTGCTCGAATACTTCATCTCCACGCACGGCGCTCGCAAAGGACTGGCCGACACGGCGCTCAAGACCGCCGACTCGGGCTATCTGACCCGGCGCCTGGTGGACGTGGCGCAAGACGTGATCGTCAGCGAACAGGACTGCGGCACCGTGGACGGAATCTACGTCGGCTCCATTGTAGAGGCCGGCGACATCATCGAGCCATTGCGCGACCGCATCGTAGGCCGCGTGTCGCTCGAGAAGATCAAGGACTACGAAGGCAACGTAATCGTTGATGTGAATCAAGAGGTCACCGAAGAGCTGGCCAACGCGATTCAGGCCGCCGGCATTGAGCGCGTGAAAATTCGCTCCGTGCTCACCTGCGAGTCCAAGCGTGGTGTTTGCATCATGTGTTACGGGCGCAACCTCGCGTCCGGACGTGTAGTCGAACTGGGCGAGGCCACGGGCGTGATCGCGGCGCAGTCCATCGGCGAGCCGGGAACGCAGCTTACGATGCGTACCTTCCACATCGGTGGAACCGCGTCGCGAGTCTCCGAGCAGTCGCGTCTGGAAGCCCGTAGCAACGGCGTAGCCCGCTTCATCAACCTGCAGACCGTCAAGTCCAAGACCGGCGATCTGGTGGTGATGAACCGCGCCGGCTCGATAGCAGTAGTCGACGACAAGGGCCGCGAAAAAGAACGCTATGCCGTGGTCTACGGCGCCAAATTGAAAGTCCAGGAGGGCCTGCCGGTCGCCTTGGGCCAGGTGCTGGTGGAGTGGGATCCTTACACTTTCGCCATCCTCACGGAAATCGGCGGTCCTGTCCAGTTCAAGGACCTGCAGGAAGGCATCACCCTGCATGAGGAAGTGGATGAAGTGACGGGGCTGTCACGGCACGTAGTGGGCGAGTCTCCCGACGAGAAACGGCAGCCTGCCATCGTGATCAAGGGCAAGTCGACGCGGCGTTACCTCATGCCGTCACGCGCTCACCTCATGGTCCAGGATGGCGACGAGGTTTACCCTGGCGACGTGCTGGCGAAGATCCCGCGCGAAACCACCAAGACCAAGGACATCACGGGAGGTCTGCCGCGCGTCGTAGAACTGTTTGAGGCTCGCAAGCCGCGCGAAACAGCGATCATCAGCGAGATCGATGGCGTGGTCAAGTTCGGCGAGGTTTCCAAAGGCCAACGCAAGATCTACGTGGTGGCCGATAACGGCGCGGAGAAGGAATACTCCGTACCCAAGGGCGTTCACATCAACGTCCAGGAAGGCGATCGCGTTCGCGCCGGCGAGCCGCTCATGGATGGCCCACTCAATCCGCACGACATCCTTGCCGTGCTGGGTGAAAAAGAACTCCAGTCTTACCTGGTGAACGAAATCCAGGAAGTCTACCGGCTGCAGGGTGTGACTATCAGTGACAAACACATTGAGGTCATCGTCCGGCAAATGATGCGCTGGGTGAAGGTGGAGGACGTGGGTGATACCCCGTTCCTGCTCGAACAGCAGGTGGACAAATTCCGCTTCCAAGAGGAAAACGAGCGGGTGATCGCCAATGGTGGGCGCCCGGCTACGGGACGCCCGCTGCTGCTGGGCATCACCAAAGCCTCGCTTTCCACCGAGTCGTTCATCTCGGCGGCATCATTCCAGGAGACCACCAGGGTGCTCACCGAAGCCTCCATTCAGGGCGCGGTTGACCACCTGCGCGGCCTCAAGGAGAACGTGATCGTCGGCCGGCTCATCCCCGCGGGTACGGGCATGGAGTTCTACCGCAATGTGCGACTGGCGCCCGAGCTCGAACAGGCTGCGGCCAAGGTCCAGGAAGAAGTGTCCCAGGCCTACGCCGAAGCCGAGCGGGCCCTCGAGTTGCTACGGCAAGAGGGCGAAGCCGAGGAGATGGCAGCCGAGTAAACTGTTGTTTACCATTCGATAAACAATCGCGGGCTGGAGAAATCCAGCCCGCCTTCTATGTTAGCGTCGAGCGTGCTTTCACGTTCCGCATAGGCCCCCACTTCCTTGATCGACATGGTCGAGTCGCCGATCAGGTAGATCCTGATATTGATCAGCGGGTGCACGGCGTCTATCGGTCGCGAGGTCTCTGGAAAGCGAAATTCGGTATCACGATTCAATCCAAGGTCTAAAATGACTTTGAAGAGGGTCAGCCTAACAAACTGACGCTTCAACGGTGGGCGTCTCGTTTCTGTCTTGGCGCTTGCTAACGGCAATAGCTGCCGTTACCCTTATTCCTCAATGCACTTTACCCGGCTCCGTCGCGCCTTGTGGCAGGCCTTCATTCACGGCCAGTACTCGGTTGCCAAGGCTGCGGCATACTCCTCGATCTTGACTGTGTTTCCGGCATTTCTGGTGCTGGCGTCGGTTCTGGAGGCCTCGCACAACACCGAGATGTTCCTCCAGCAGATCTCCGCCGGCGTGCGCTTTGCGCTACCACCGGGCTCGCGCGCCGCCGTGCTAGCGTTCTTTCAGGGCCAGCAGCATCATACGACGCGCATCATTTACTCCGCCTCCGCGGTCATGTTGCTCGCGGCCACCGGAATGATGATCTCCTGGATGGAAGGGTTTCGTCGGGCCTACGAGATACCGAACACGTGGGGTTTCTGGCAGGAAAGGGCGGTAGCGATTTATCTGGTCCTACTGGCGCTGGTGCCACTGGGTTTCGCCACCTTGCTCGTGGCTTTTGGCGATCAGATTGAAAACTGGCTGCAGAACCAGACCATGCATCTGTATCGTCCGCTGATCTTGCTGGTGTGGGATGGGGTGCGCTGGGCGATTGCTCTGTCGACCAGCGTTGCCATGATGAGCCTGATCTACCACAACGGCCTGCCCAAGCATCAGTCCTGGCGCAGAGTTCTGCCGGGCGCTTGCCTCTCCACCTTTCTCTGGTTTGCCGCGACGACTCTCTTCGGCTGGTACGTGACCCACTATGCCACTTACAATGTAGTGTACGGCCCATTAGCCGCAGCCATCGCGCTGCTGGTGTGGCTGTACATTGTATCCGCGATCGTCCTCCTGGGAGCCGAGTTGAACGCCCAGTTTTATCCCCGCACCTCTGACAACGGGGCGCGACAAAAAGAAGGTCTAATCAAGTAATGACAATTTCTCCGGGGCAAAGAAGTACCCTCACCGGTGTTCGCCGGGCTAAGATAGTTTGTACGTTGGGGCCCTCCACGCGTTCCGAAGCAGTGTTGCGAGATCTCATGCGCTTGGGAATGGACGTTGCCCGCCTCAACTTTTCCCATGGCACGCATAAGCAGCACGCCGCTGCTATTGACCGCCTCCGCAGGGTGGCTACGCAGGAAGGCCGCAGCATCTGCATCCTTCAGGACCTGCAAGGGCCGAAGATCCGCACTGGCAATCTAAAGAACCATATTCCGGTATTGCTGAAAAGCGGCGGACGCGTCACCATTACCCCGCGCAATGTCCCCGGGACGTCAGCCTTGATTTCCACCACTTTCAAAACCCTGGCCCGCGAAGTGGAACTGGGGGCGCGGGTCCTGCTTTCCGACGGCCTGATCGAGTTGCGCGTCTCCGCCATCCGGGACGACGAAGTCGAGTGTGAAATCGTCAACGGCGGCATTCTGGGCGAGCACAAGGGCATCAATCTTCCGGGAACCATGGTGCGGGTTCCGTCGCTGACGGAGAAAGACGAAATCGACTTGCGCTTCGGCCTCAAGCACGGAGTGGACATGGTGGCCGCATCCTTCATCCGCAGCGCTGACGACGTCCGTGCCGTGAAGCGGGTCGTGGAGAGCTACAACTCGCAGGCGTGGGTGATCGCCAAGCTGGAGAAGCCGCAGGCCATCGACGAAACCAATCTCGAGGAGATCCTCGACGTGTCTGACGGAGTCATGGTTGCGCGCGGCGATCTCGGCGTGGAAATGCCGCCGGAGAAAGTGCCCATCATCCAGAAGCACGTCATCCAGCGCGCCGCCGAGTGGCGCAAGCCGGTCATCACCGCGACGCAGATGTTGGAATCCATGAAGGACAATCCGCGCCCCACCCGGGCCGAGGCGAGCGACGTGGCTAACGCTATCCTCGACGGGAGTGACGCCGTTATGCTGTCGGTCGAGACCGCCGGGGGCAAATACCCGAGGGAAGCCGTGGCCATCATGGCCCGCATCATTCTCGAAGCCGAATCCAACATGCCCGAGCCTTTGCCGCGGCGCCGTCAGATGCGCCATCTCTCGATCTCCGAGACCATCTGCGAATCCGTGGCCCACGCCGCTCAGGATCTGGACATGAAGGCCATCTGTGTTTATACGGAGACCGGAGGAACGCCGCGGCTGATCTCCAAATACCGACCCAAGTCCGCGATTTATGCCTTTGCTACGAGCCGCACAGTATGCGCGCGCCTGAACCTTATGTGGGGTGTGGAGCCTATCCGCCGCGAAGCCGCCGCCAGCTCTGAGGACATGGTAGTCAAAGCCGAGCGCCTGATGCTCAAGCGGCAGGCGGTTGCTCCGGGCGACGTGATCGCTATTGTGGCCGGTACCGGCAGCACCACCGGCTCAACCAATTTCATGCGACTGCATGTGGTGGGAGCAGAGCAGAGCAAAGATCGAGTAATCCGGTGACCGACGAATTCTGAGAATTGACCGAATCTGGTAAATTGCAGAAATTTCGATAACCGCTCGAGGCACGGATGTGGTGATTGTCGATGCGGGAAATGGGTGATTTTCCGGCAATTCTTGCAATCTAGTTCACCCATCCTCCCGGACCCCGATCCTTCTTATCTTTCTCCTCATCGGGAGGGCGGAAGTTGCCATATTCGTCAAAATATTGTTTAGGGTCCTGATCGTGTTTGCGCATGTAGACCTGGAACTTCTTTTTGGCGCGCTCGCGCTTCAGGCGGTGATAGTAATTACGGACTCCGAAGTAGCCCTCGGAAAAAACAAGGGTGAGGCCGCGGCGGGGAACGAACTTGATAAACAGATAGCCGAACAGGAGGCCCCCGAGATGGGCGACGTTGGCGGTGCCGCCTAGGTCGCCGAGTGCGCCTACTAGCGCGATCAGGGCCAGGATCGTCACAAGATACTTGAGTTTGATGGCAAACGGCAGCGGAAAGAGGAAGACCTCCACATCGCCAAAGAGCATGGCCGAAGCCATGAAGATAGCGTAGATGCCACCGGAAGAACCCACGGTTCGTGTCATCGGCCCGAGGTGGACTATCCCACCCAAGGTGTAAGCTAGCACGACACTGGTAAGTCCTGCGCCGACGACGCCGAACAAGTAAAACTCCCAGAATTTCCGGCTGCCAAGCCGGCTCTCCAGCATGGAGCCAAACATCCAAAGCATCAGCATGTTGAAAAGCAAGTGAAAGAAGCCCTGGTGCACAAAGCCATACGTAAGCAATTGGTAGACGCGGCCATGGATAACGTCGTTGGCCTGAAGGGCGAAAGCATCATTGAAGTCGGCCGCGGCGGATCCATGCCCCGTCGCAGACAGAATCAGCAGTAGCAGATAGACCGCCGTGTTGATGGCGATCAGAATCTTGATAGCCCGCGTGAACGGCGGAAACGACAGCGACATCGGGGTTCGACGCATGAACTTATCTTTCCGCGGCCGGCGGTCCTCCGCGTTCGGGCTCGGGGATCGCGATCAGGCTGCGCCGTCCTTTGGCGTCCACCGAGCGCACGCCAAAGATCACATTATCTTTTGACTCGTCGAGATCCACTTTGGTTTCCGTGGTGCGCATCACGTTGGCCTCGGGAAACACCGCGTCTGTGGACTTGCGCCACAGGACCTCGTACGCGGACGCGCCGGTAGCGGGTTCCCACTGAAGTTTGGAGTCATTCTCGAGTCCCGCAGTCATCAAGCGGACCTTCGCAGGAGCGGCTGGGGCGGAGGCCAGGGACGCTAGCGTGGCCGCGTTGAGCCGGGCCACGTTGGCCACGTAGTTGTAATCCACAAACTTTGGCAAATCACCAAATTCGATGCCGTTTTCCGTTCGCGGGTTCTCGTGCTGGTGATGGAAATCTTCCCGATACTCGGTAAAGCGGACGGCGGCAAATCCCTGGTCGTTGAAAGCGGAGTGGTCGCCACCGCGGAGGTAGCGGTCGCGGCGGAAGACGAGTAAGGGCGCGAAGGAGCCGAAGTCGTAAGTGGCGCCAACCTCCTGGATGTAGCGAGCGAGCTCGCGCGACGCGGAATCGTTTTCTCCGCCTACAGAGCGGATGCGACGGATGTCGGCCTCAGTGGCGGCGGCCGGTATGCCCTCAGAGAAGACGCGAACGATGTTCGGGTTCCGCTGGGTGTCGCCAGGAGTGTTGTTGCCGCCGACAATGTCGTTGTTCAGAACTCCTTCGAGCTCCCAGCCCTGCTCCTTAGCCATCTTAGCGAAATGCCCGCTGCCGAGGAGCCCCTGCTCTTCGCCGGCCACGGTGAGGAAGATGATGGTCGCCGGGAACTTATGTTTGCTGAGCACGCGAGCGCACTCAAGCGAGACGGCGGTGCCACTGCCGTCGTCGTTGGCCCCGGGCGCGGGGTCGGTGGAGTTGTTGGTTTCCTTGTTGCGGGAGTCATAGTGGCCGGTGACCAGAAAAATGCGCTTGGCCTGGGCGGGATCAGTCCCGCGCAGGACGGCATAGACGTTCTGAAGCTCCGTGGGTTGCGGAACACGCGGCGCAGTCGGCTGGATGAACGTATCGACCTGGACTTCCAGGCACCCGCCGCATTCCGCCGAGTAACGCTCGAACTCCGACTTGATCCATTTCCGCGCTGCCATAATCCCCTTATCGGATGTGGCCGCGTCGGGATTATTGACGGAAAGTGTCTGGCGCGTGCCGAAGCTCACCAGCTTGCTTATCGTATGTTCAATGTTTTGAGCGGAAATGTCTTTGAGCGCCGCGACGATAGCGGGGTCCGGCTGCCTCTGGCTTGCTTGGGGCGGTTCAATTTGAGCAATTGGTTCCTTGGCAACGCTTTCCAAGGTTCCCAGCATCAGCAGCAAAATCATGAACGATAAAGTCCCATGGGCACTACGGCGCGCAACGAGCATCGTCACCTCGTGATGGACAGAGCTTGACTGCAAACCCAGAGAGATTCTAAATATAATCACGGGGCTTGTCTCGCCAGGAGGACAGAAATGGCAATTTGCCCGGAATGCGAAACTGATCTCGATTTGGACGAGGAAGAACTCGACGAAGGTGAGATCGTCTCCTGCCCGGAATGTGGCTTGGATTTTGAAGTCGTCACCAAGCACCCGCTGGAGCTGAATCCCGTCCAGGAGCTCGACGAGGAAGAGGATGAAGACGACCTCGACGAGGAAGAGGAAGACGGTGAATACTAACCAGCGCTCGATCGCGACAGCGGCGCTGCTGGGGATGGTTTTTTGTTTGCCTGGTGCAGTTTTCGGCTCGACGGGCGGGCAGGAACCTGCTGGCGGTCAGAGCTCGACCAGCAACCAAAGCTCTGCTGGCAATCAAAAGGAAAGTCCCTCAACGAAACCCGGGCCCAAAGAAAAGCCATACGGACTGATCTTCGGTACAGCGTACGGACCGGACGACCATCCCATGTACGGGGTCCATGTAACCATTCATCCTGACGGACGCAAGAAGCCAAGCTGGGAGTTGATGTCCGACCACCGTGGCGAGTTCGCCCAGCGCGTGCCTCCAGGGCCCGGCGACTATATGATCAACGGGGAAATCGAAATCATCCCGGTGGTCGACGGCAAACCCCAGAAGTCCAAAAAAAAGATGCGCTTGAAAGGCCAGGCCAAAGTCCATGTGGGCGGTGAAGAAGAGCAGGACTTCAGCCTGCATATGAGTGAGTAGAGCAACCCTCCGCCTCGACCGGATCATATATGCGAAGACTGGTGGTTATGATTCCAAGCGCGTTCTTGATGGTCGCGCTAGTGTGGATATGGTCACTGTCGTCCGCCCATGCCGCCCAGAAGGCTGACAACTCACCCCGCAGCGTCTACGGCCATGTCTTGAACCGCGACAGCCAGCCGCTCGCGAAAGCAGTGGTTTATCTCAAGAATACCAAGACCCTCGCTATCCGCAGCTACATCACCGAGCAGGATGGAGCCTTCAGGTTCGGTGCTGTCGCCGCCAACGTGGATTACGAGATCTACGCCGACTGCCAGGGCGGCCATAGCGAGATCAAGACCCTGAGCGCATTCGACGATCGCAAACAAGCCGAGTTCACGCTCAAGATCCGCTCCCTGCGCTGAGCATCCTGTCATCTCCGACCCCGAGGGCGGAGCGAAGGTGGTGAGGGGTCGGCTCGCCTGTCGCCATCCGCGCGCCGAGGAGATACCTCGGCCTCACCATCGACATAAAAGTCGTGTTTAGGGCGTTGAACGAACGACGTGGGTCGGCCTTAAACCAATCTTGGACCTTGCTAAACAAAAGACCTGAGCGATTCGCTCAGGTCTTCGAATTGCGCGCTCACGAAGTGACTGACGTACTGAATGTGTTTCAGTCTTGGTCGTTGCCGGCACGCTTCCAGTTAATGATATCGCCCAGCGTGGTGGTCGCGCTTGAAGCCGGATGTTTGTAGGCCTCCACGTCCGCGCGACTGGCTTCTTCGCCTACAGCGCGCAGGCTCAAGCCTACTTTCTTCTCCTCCGGGTTCATCTTGATGATCTTGAAATCGTGCTCCTGGCCGGATTCGAGCTTCACAGGTGTACCGTTCGAATCGGTGGCCTCAGAGTTATGACAGAGGCCTTCAACCCCCTCAGCGATCGCGACGAAGGCTCCGAACTGGGCCACGCGCAGAACTTTGCCGTGGACCACGTCGCCAATGCGATGGGTATTGAAGAACGTCTCCCAGGCATCCGGTTCCAGCTGCTTGATGCCGAGTGAAAGGCGCCGCTGCTCCGGCTCGATTCCCAGCACCGCGGCCTTCACCTTTTCGCCCTTCTTGAGGACTTCCGAGGGATGCTTCACGCGCTTGGTCCAGCTTAGATTGCTGACGTGGACCAAGCCGTCGATTCCGTCTTCGATCTCGATGAAGGCGCCGAAATCGGTCAGGTTGCGCACCCGGCCTTCGACGGTGGAGCCAATCGGATACTTCTCATGCAGGCGTTCCCACGGATTCGATTCAAGCTGTTTCAGACCGAGCGAGATGCGTCGCTCAGTGGAATTTACATTGAGCACAACGCACTCGATCTCGCTACTCACCGCCACCAGCTTGGAGGGATGTTTCATGCGCTTGGACCACGACATCTCGCTCACGTGGACTAGACCTTCGATTCCTTGCTCCAACTCGACGAACGCGCCGTAATCGGTCACGCTCAGGACGCGGCCTTTGACGCGCGCGCCAATGGGGTAGCGCTGCGCGGCATCCAGCCACGGATCGGGCGTGAGCTGCTTGAAGCCGAGCGAAACGCGCAGCTTTTCAGGGTCGAACTTGAGGACCTTGACCTGAATTTGATCGCCCACGTGTACCAGGTCGCGGGGATGCGTCAACCTACCCCAGGACATGTCGGTGATATGCAGCAGGCCGTCAATGCCACCGAGGTCGACGAATGCGCCGTAGTCCGTCAGATTCTTGACGGTCCCCGTCAGGACCGCGCCTTCCGCCAGGTGCTCCAGCGTCTTCTGGCGCTTGGAGGCGACTTCTTCGTCCAGGATGGCCTTGCGCGAGACCACAATGTTGCCGCGCTTTTTGTTCAGCTTGATCACGCGGATTTCGATCTCGTGTCCCTTGAGCGTGTCCAGATTGCGCACTGGATGCGTATCCACTTGCGACCCCGGCATGAAGGCCTTTACGCCGATGTCCACGGAAACTCCACCCTTTACTCGCTCTACCACGATGCCCTTCACGGGCTCCTTAGAATGGTAAGCCTTCTCGATGTTCTCCCAGACCCGCACCCGCTGCGCACGCTCGTGCGAGAGAAGGACCGCGCCTTCCTCGTTCTCGCCGCGCTGGACCATGACTTCGATGTCCTGGCCAGGCTCAAACTTCACGTTGCCCTGCGCGTCGGTGACTTCGGCGATGGGCACCAGGCCTTCCGATTTGAAGCCGATATCCACCACCACGTGGGTGGCAGTAATCTTGATTACGGTGCCTTTGAAGACATTGTCTTCACTCGGCGCCGGTTCGGTTTCCAGAGTGTAGGATTCGAGAGCTGCGGCGAAGTCTTCCATGTGTGTTTCTTCTCTTTGAGTGCCCGCGCTGGGCCGCTCAGTGGATTGGATTTGAGATTCATTCCCGGACATAGTGATTGTTTTTCCGAAAGCTTCCGCGGATCCACTCACGGATTCGCGGGACTCTTCTTCCTGCGGTGGAATATTGCGTGCTGTTGATTCGCCTGACATTATTTTGTCGTTGCCCGGCCCGCACACGCTGAAACCGACTGGAGACTAGCAGTGGGTCAAGAAGGCGGACTCGGGATGCCGAGTCCACTGGTTGTGGGGCTTCCGTTTGTTTTCGGAAAGCTGCGGAACCAGCGGCCGGATCTCACGGCGGGTCCTGAAATGCTCCGTAAGACTCTTTCGACTATAACAACGCGTCTGGCGAGTGTCAACGCTTCCCTAACCGGGAATTCGGGCTTTGCCGCCTTAATCCTTCTGTTATCTTTTGAGCCTATGGATTTCCTGTTTACGCCCTGGCGCTACGCCTTCGTGACCTCCGCCCACAAGGCTGCTGGGTGCGTCTTTTGTGACCTTCAAGGACCCCAAGACGACGAAAAAAAGCTGATTGTCCACCGGGACAAGCACTGTTTCGTGATTCTGAACGCCTATCCCTACACTTCCGGACACGTCATGGTGGTGCCCTACCAGCACATCGATCAGTTGCAGCTTCTGCCCGAGTCTGCAGCGCAGGAGATGATGTTACTCACGCGGAAACTCGAGGGTATTTTGCGCGAACTGTATCACCCCGAAGGGCTTAACCTGGGTATGAACTTGGGCAAAGCCGCGGGCGCGGGGATCGCTGACCATATTCATATGCACGTGCTGCCGCGCTGGGTCGCCGACGCCAATTTCATCAGCGTCATCGGCGAGACTCGCGTGCTGCCGGAAGACCTGGCGACGACGTATGAGCGTATCAAAGCAAAGTTCTGAGTCTCCTGCGGACTTACTTTGCCGGCAGCTAATCTTCATCCAGCTTTCACGAACGGAAACGACAGCTATGCTGCAGGGAAGCTAT
>DATDGP010000247.1:0-2980 GCA_036522035.1 Terriglobales bacterium | reverse complement strand
AGGGTCGCGAGGTCACCGCGCTTCCTGCCAGAGTTAACACCACCGGTACCGAGGTGGGTATCGGTTTGACGTGCTATGTTCCCGGGCGCGCCCTTTCCGACTTCCGGCCGCTAAAGGCAGGACTGCTGATTCCCGCCGGTTACGACGTGAGCTGGACGATCCACTATAGTCCTAACGGAACCGAACTGACGGATCGGCCGGAGGTGGGGCTCACGATTGCGAGCGAGGCGCCCGAACGCCTGTTGATCGAAACCGCCGGGGGAACCGACCCGTCCAAGTTCGCCATCCCGCCCAACGATGGCAATTACGGTCCGGCGCCTGCCGAAGTTATTTTTCTGGAGGACGTGGATCTGGTATGGCTTTCCCCGCATATGCACCTTCGCGGCAAGGACATGAAATATACCTTGCTTTTCCCCGATGGCAAAGAGCAGGTGGTGTTGAACGTGCCGCATTACGATTTCAACTGGCAGCTCGGCTACCAACTCGCCGAGCCAGTGAAGGTTCCAAAGGCACGAAGATGGTGATCTCCGGGCACTACGACAACTCGGCCAATAACAAATTCAATCCCGACCCGAACCGGATCGTGTACCAGGGGAATATGACCTGGGAAGAGATGTTCACGCCGTTCTTTGCGATCATCGCGGACAAGGGCGCGGATGCGTCCAAGCTTTTCCGGGCTTCTTTCACTAGAGATAGCGGCGCCTGACGCTAGTGCCGACGACAGCACCGTTCGACGTGATCGACCACCTGGAAAAATCGCCGACAGAGAATTAATGAGCCAAGGCCGCGTAAGTGGGACCGGTTGAATTCCTGCTTTACTAGACCATAGTATGTTATCGTCGTGCGCGGTCAGCCCTTGAGGATAAGGCATTCTTGGGCGTTTCGCAATCGACCCAACTCGGGAGGGCGCGCGACATCAAAGTGCGAAGGGCGAGGGTTTCTTTTTTTGTGGCCTTTATCTTAGCGTTGGTATACGCTAAGATATGGAGGCCCACCATGAACGACTCTTTGCGTGAGTTGGAAGTCCAAAAAAGCGATCTGCTCCGCCAGCTTGCGACAGTCGGTGATCTCCGGCGCGGATCCATCACCGCTACTTCCGGCAAGTGCGGTAAACCCAACTGCCACTGTGCCAAACGCGGCGACGCCGGCCATGGTCCTAATTTCCGGCTGACGCGGCGGGTCGCAGGCAAGACCACCACGGAAACCTTTGCCTCCCCGGCGGCGCTGCGTAAGGCGCAGCAGGAGGTAGCCGAGTTTCATCGATTTCAGAAGCTGACTGGAGAGGTGGTCGAAGTCGGCGAGAAGATCTGCACGTTGCGCCCGGTCGAGGACACGTTGACGCCAGAGGAAAAAAAACGGCCGCGGCGATCCACGCCGAAGTCGCGCGCGAAGTAACCACATTGCTGGGCCGTGTCTTCGCCGAGCGCAAGCAGACCGGCGGTGTGGATCTGGAGGCGGTGGAGATGGCCTTCCGTGCCGCCTTGCATCAGGCCGGCGCAGCGGCCCTCACTCAGTTGTTGCAGTTCCCCGAGCCTGCCGCCGACCAGCGCACTCTCCCCTGTTCCTGCGGCCGTCAGGCGCACTATCGCGCACTGCGCTCGCGGCGCATTCTCACCGCTCTGGGTGAAGTGGAACTGACGCGGCCCTGGTATCTGTGCCCCCACTGTCACAACGGCCAGTTCCCCGTGGATCGCCAACTGGACGTCGAAAACCGCGATTGTTCACCGGGAGTACGGCGAATGGATGCGATCATGGGCCTGCAAAGGCCTTTTGATCGCGGTCGGGAGCAGATGAAGATTCTGGCCGGATTGGAAGTGACCGCCAAATCGGTGGAGCGCACGGCGGAGGCCATCGGAGCCGATATCGCCGCTGGCGAGCAGCGGGAAATCCGCAAAGCCGTCCAACTGAATCTGCCCGTCATTGTGGGTGAGCCGATTCCGATTCTGTATGTGCAAATGGATGGGACGGGAGTGCCGGTGGTGAAGAAAGAGACGGAGGGACGCAAAGGCAAGACCGACGGCCAACCGGCCCACACTCGCGAAGTCAAGCTGGGATGCGTGTTCACACAGACCCGGTGGGACGAAAAAGGTTATGCCATTCGCGATCCAGATTCCACCACCTACACCGGAGCCATCGAAACGGCCGAAGAATTCGGCCGCCGCATCTACCTGGAGGCTTGGAACCGAGGCTGGAGTCGCGCGCAAAAGAAAGTTGTCATGGGCGACGGCGCCGAATGGATTTGGAACCTGGCCGACCAGCACTTTCCCGGCGCGGTGCAAATCGTCGATCTATATCACGCCCGCCAGCACCTCTGGGACTTGGCCCGCAGACTGTATCCCAACGATCCAGCCGGGCAGCAAGCCTGGATGAAGGTCCACCAGAAGCGGCTGCTCGACAAAGGACAGATCGAAAAGCTGGTCCTCTCATTCCGCTCCACTACATCCACCAATAGCGAAGTTCTCGAAAAGATTCGCATCGAGGCGGATTACTTCGAGCGTAACGCCGAGCGTATGCGGTACCCGACGTTCCGCCGTCAGCACCTGTTCATCGGCTCAGGCGTGATCGAAGCTGGCTGCAAAACCGTAATCGGTTACCGCCTTAAACAATCTGGCATGTTCTGGACGATTCGCGCAGCCAACGCCATCATTGCCTTGCGGTGCTGCCATCTCAATGGACGTTTCGAGACCTACTGGGAGGGGCGTCGGGCGGCATAAACCTGCACTTTCATGTCGCGCACCCTCCTGTTAGCCATTCATGGCGCGCGTTCACCTCAGGATGCGTATCCCAAAGCTCGCGCGGCGGCCACCAAGGCCTTGGAAATCGACCCCACTCTGGCAGAGGCGCATGCCGCGCTGGAAGCAGCTCAAAGTAACGCTCGCGCGACATGCCAGCAGTTCGGAGATTGTTCCTGATGATGAACACCGGCACGGCCGTGAGGGGCTGCCGCATCACACGTATATACGTTGCGGTACAATACGGC
>DATDGP010000246.1:0-3401 GCA_036522035.1 Terriglobales bacterium | reverse complement strand
AGTAGCGCAACACCTGAAGCAGATTTCATTGCGAACATAACTTTCCCTCTAGCTCGAACTTGCATTTTGACGGGTTCGGTTAGGGATTATGTGCCCATTGATCTTGGAAAACAAGGACGTCAATTCCGTGGACAACGAGCTGACTGCAGGTCCGGGCTTCAGCCCGGCGCGGATGACGGCACGGCTGGAAGCGGTCCCTTTTCAAATCGCCACATGCAAGGAGTTCTTGTGCTCTCGACCGATGTGCAGGGCCACGATTTTTCAACGTGCCGCTTGCACGCTATAAAAAATCCCCGGGCTTTAGTACTACTGTGTTATAAAAAGGGAGCTCCACAAAAAGGACAACTCGAGAGTTGCCGGAGCAGAACGCGCGCAATGGTTTGACGCAAGGTAGCAATCGACCACGGATTATGCCGCTCCGTACGAATCGGACGACCCCCGAGGGCGGAACTGGGGTGGTGTTTCCGGGCTGGGTAAGTCCAGGTAGCCGGCGCGAGCGGAGGGGGAAAAACGGCTCCGTTCAGCAACCAGGAAGCCGTAAGCGGCAATGCAGAGGGTGGCATGATGATGAAAGCCGCGCCAACCTCGTCCTTCGTAGTGGCCCAGTCCGAGTTCTTGCTTGAGTTCCTGGTAGTCACGCTCGATGATCCAGCGATGCTTCGCCAAGCGAACCAAATCGGAAAGCTTGGTGTCGATCGGCAAGGTGGATAACCAGTACCTTGTGGGTTCTGTCTCGGAACTCGGCCATTCGATCAGCAGCCACTCTTCCGGGCGAAGTTTGCTGCCCCAGTAATCGCGATGAGCGGTACGGATTCGAACGGCAGCAAAACGAGAGCGGAGGGACTTACGAGTTCCTTCTCGCCAGACGATGGTCTTCCAAGCGGAAGACGGCAGGCTCGTGGCTAGTTCGCGCACCGAGATGGGATGGTGGCTTCGATCGCGACGCAACAGTGAGGTAGGCCGTCCGATTCCTTTCCATTTACGTTTGGGTAAGGGGCCTTGCCCTGGCTTCCATACCGAGGTGGAAGACTGCACGCCAACCGCATAGAGCAAGCCTAGATCGCTGATGCCCTCGCGGAACTTGCTGTCATTACCGTAGGCGGCGTCGGCCAACACCGGAGCCGAGGGAATCTGGCGATCGACGGCGGCGCGTATCTGTTCCAAGGCGATTTCCGGTTTGGTGCGAAACTCAATCTCCTGGGGAATGCCGGTTGCCTTTCTCCGCTTCTTGTCTTCCGTCCAGATTTCCGGCAAATATAGTCGCCAAGCGATCGGGAGACTCGCTTCCGCTGTGCTCAGCGACAAACTCACTCCAATGCGACAGTTCTCTTGCTTACCCACCTGCCCGCAGTACTGTCGCGTAACTCCTACCGAGTGAGTTCCTTTTTTAACGAATCCCGTGTCATCGACGACCCAAGCCACCACCGGTCCCTGCTTCTGCATGGCCGGAAGCACGTAATGGCGGACCTGCTCCAGCACATCTTCGTCACTCCACGGGGCATCGGCTACGACGTGATGCAACGATTGATGCGTTTGGCGAACATTGTCGGGGCAAAGTCGGGCCGCCATCGGCTCCACACTCTTGCGCTCCCCGGGCAGCAGCAAGCCGGTGCAATAAGATTTCAAAGGAACAGCTCGATCCAGGTGCCGCGCGGCTTGCGCCAGGCGATTGAGATAGGCCGCGAAGCGTTTTTGCTGGGCGCCTGGCGCTACAGTCTTGGCGCTCATGAGCTGCAACCTACCACTATCAAGGTTGTAAGCGCGATAGATTTTTACGGAAGAGTATCTAGTTTATAACACAGTAGTACTAGCAGCCCGTGGTGAAAGTCTGGGAGGAATAAAAGTTGGTTCTAGATTTTAAACATTTCTTGGTGTAAATGTTTGGACATGGCGATGGGGCGACGAGAGCAGCAACGCAGACAAGATGAGTTGTGGATCGCGCACACGGAGTTGCCGCGGACGGCAGCGCATCCGTTCTATGAAGAACTGAACCGGGTGCTGGAGAAGCGCGGGTTCGACGAGTTCGTCGAGCAGCAGTGCACGGGCTTCTACGCGACCAAGATGGGGCGGCCATCGCTGGCTCCGGGGCGGTACTTCCGCTTGTTGCTGATCGGGTATTTTGAAGGCATCGACAGCGAGCGTGGGATTGCCTGGCGGGCGGCGGATTCGCTGGCCTTGCGGCAGTTTCTGGGGTTGGGCTGGAACCAGATGGCGCCGGACCACTCGACCCTGTCGCGCACGCGGCGGTTGATCGACGTAGAGACGCACCAGGCAGGGTTTGTCTGGGTGCTGGGGGTACTGGCCGAAGCCGGGTTGCTCCCGGGCAAGACGCTGGGCGTGGATGCGACCACCCTGGAGGCCAACGCAGCCCTGCGTTCGATTGTGCGGCGGGATACAGACGAGGGCTATCAGGAGTATCTGAAGCGGCTGGCGCAGGCATCGGGGATCCAGACGCCGACGCGGGAACAGTTGGCGCGACTGGACCGGAAGCGGAAGAAGAAGGGATCCAATCAGGAGTGGGTGAATCCACACGATCCCGAGGCACGGATCACGAAGATGAAGGATGGCCGGACGCACCTGGCGCACAAGGCCGAGCACGCGGTGGATTTGGAGAGCGGAGCCGTGGTGGCGGTTCGGCTGGCGCCGGCGGATCAAGGGGACACGACCACCCTGCCGGAGACGGTGGCGCAGGCGGGGGAACAGATCGCTGAGGTAGCCGGGGCCGTCGACACCGACCACAAGAGCAGCCAGATCGAAGCCTGCGGTCCGCTGGAAGTGGTGGCGGACAAGGGCTGCCACAGCAATGAAACTCTGGTGCGGTTCCAGAGCTGGGGAGTGCGCAGTTATGTCTCCGAGCCGGAGCGTGGGCGGCGGCAGTGGCGCGGAAAAGCCGCAGCCCAGCAAGCGGTGTACGGCAACCGGCGACGGATCACGGGCGAGCGCGGCCAGGCGTTGCTGCGGCAGCGCGGCGAACTGGTGGAACGCAGCTTTGCCCATTGTTACGACACCGGTGGCCTGCGCCGCACGCATCTGCGCGGCCACCGCAACATCCTCAAGCGGCAACTGATCCACGTTGCTGGATTCAATCTATCGCTGGTCATGAGGCAGAGGATGGGGAAAGGCACGCCGCGGGGATGGCAAGGGTCCTCGGCTGATCTGGTGCTGGCCCTTTTGCGGCTTTGGGTCGCGATCCTGACTGAACAACAGCACCTCCCGCAACCGCTGCCAGGAGAATCTCCTGCCATGACGTCGAACGTTCGCTTGATCGCAGAGTGCTGAAACTGATGCTTTCACCACGGGCTGCTAGTCTATTGTCGGTGGTTCGTAGAAGGAGATTGGAGCAGTCGAACCTCAGGGAAGAACGACATTGTGTTTGTGTATCGGTTCGTGACAGCCGTTCC
>DATDGP010000245.1:0-21636 GCA_036522035.1 Terriglobales bacterium | reverse complement strand
CATCATCCATCGCGACATCAAGCCGGCCAACATCTTCATTAGTACACGAGGAGAGGTGAAGATTCTGGACTTCGGGCTGGCGAAGTTGGCTGCAGAAGGTGGCACGGGCACCTCACTCCTGGGAGTGGCAAATGACGGCCCGGAGGCGCACGGGCAGGATGCCCGTGCCGCAGCGGGCGAGACACCCGCGCTACTGCTGAGCCGGACCGGCGTGGCCATGGGCACGGCGCCTTACATGTCGCCCGAGCAGGTGCGCGGCGAAAAGCTGGACGCCCGCACGGATCTCTTTTCGTTTGGGCTGGTGTTGTACGAGATGGCCACGGGGCAGGCGGCCTTTGCGGGCGGTACTGTCTTGGAGGTTCACGACGCCATCATTAACCGGACGCCCGCCCCCGTGCACGAGCTGAATCCCGAAATTCCGCGCAGGTTGGAAGAGATCATCACGAAGGCCGTGGAGAAAGATCGCGACCTGCGCTACCAGCATGCGGCCGACCTTGGCAATGACCTAAGGCGGCTAAGCGCGACCGAGATGGGGGACGCAGCGCCAAAACTACAACGCTGGCCACTAGCGCTGGCAGGGTTACTCACCTTGATCCTGGGCTCAGGCCTGGCGTGGTTTCTGACCCATCGCGTGCCCTCGCGGCCGCCTGAACTCACCAAGCGACAACTCACTGCGAATCCTCCGGAAGACTACGTGCTCACGGCTGCCATCTCGCCAGATGGGAAATACATC
Source organism: Terriglobales bacterium (assembly GCA_036522035.1). GTDB lineage: Bacteria > Acidobacteriota > Terriglobia > Terriglobales > Acidobacteriaceae > Angelobacter. The sequence continues at coordinate 20,903 of DATDGP010000245.1, read as the reverse complement.
GCGTATCACGATCAAACCGGACTCTACCTCCGCTCGGTGGATTCGGGAGAAACTCACGCCGTTTCTCTGCCGTCAGGGTTCAGCGATCAGCTTGGCGACACGGGCCTCACGTGGTTCCCCGACGGCGAGACATTACTGGCCGCTGTGAATAACCCCGAGTCTAATGCACTCTGGGTGATCAGGGTCCTCGGTGAAGCGCAGCCGCGCCTGCTTTACCGCAATGCCGTACTGCCGGCCATCTCGCCGGACGGGCAGTCGGTTTCATTCACGAGATGCTGCAGGGAGAGCCCGCTTCAGGAGGTCCTGGTAGGCGAGGCGGGATCAACGGTGAGGCACCACGCAAGCTGCTGGGAGTACCCGATGAGACACCGCGTGAGTTGCAGCTTGAAAATCGTGTGGGGGCCTCGGCCTGGTCGCCGGACGGCCACTGGATCGCGTATATGAGGACGTGGAAGACTGCGCAGGGAATGCTGAGCTCTGCCATCGAGGTCCGGCCTGCCGGGGGCGGACCCGCAAAGACTATTGTATCAGATAGGAGTCTGCCCAAAGGGAACTCTCTTTGTGTCGCTGACAATTTTGCAGTGCCATTTGTGGTCTGGTCGTCTGACTGGCGACTGGTGTTCGGCGTCAGTCAGCCCGCCGGACCGGGCGAGTCAAAGGGTAGCCTCTGGCAAGTCCCGGTAAAGCCGGGTACCGGTGAAGCTGCCGGCAGGCCCGGACAGCTTACGCCCTGGAACGATTCTGAGCCAATCGAACTAACCGTCACACGGGACGGGAAGCGCCTGTCTTTCCTGGAAAAGAACAACTGGGAAGATGTGTACCTGGCCGGCCTAGGCCGGGACGGCGCTAGCATCAAGCCACCGCGGCGTTTAACCCTTGACAACCGCGGGGTCTGGTCGCTCGATAGCTGGACCCCCGACAGCCAAGCCGTTATCTTTTCGTCGGCTCGAAATGGGCGAGCTGAGGTCTTCAGGAGAGGACTCAGTGAAAGCATTGACGAAGTCATTGTGCGCGGCCCTGAAAGCTATCGCTGGGCCCGAGTAACCGCTGACGGTTCTTGGATGCTATACGTGGGGTGGACTCCCACCGCCGCTGGCGATCGCCCCTCGCTCGACCGTCTCATGCGCCGGCCGCTTGCAGGCGGACCGCCCGGCACGGTGCTTGAAGAGCCTGAAGGCGCCTCGGTGGTACACGACCCGGGGCTGTATGTGTGGGATTACAAGTGCCCGCAAAAGCCCTACGTTCTCTGCGTACTTGGCGAGGAAAAGGGAAACGATCTCGATTTCTATTCGCTTGATCCAGTGCAGGGTAAGGGGAGCACTTTGGCAGGATCCAAGTTTGGCGCTGGATGAACTGGGACGTGTCGCCCGATGGCTCGCGCGTGGCCCTGATCGGGGAGCGTGAGGACCAACATTACGGAAAGATCGAGGTCCTGACCTTTTCGGACGGTACCTGGCGTGAGATTTCACCCGAACGGCCTTTGGGCCTTCTTATGTTTATAGCCTGGGCGGCAGACGGGAAGGGTTTTTTCGTGAACTCCTGGGAGAATAACTCCAGCGATCTGGCGCATATCACCCTAGGCGGCAAAGTTGAAATGCTCATGCGCAACGGCACTCGCCAATATATGAGCAAGCTGCTGCCCTCGCCCGATGGCAAGTATGTGGCTTACCAGGGTGACGCGACCGACAGCAACGTCTGGATGCTGGAGAATTTCTGATGATCATTTGAGGGTAGCCGACAAGGTTGGAAAATTCAAAACCGGACACTACCTACCCGCGAAGGGCCTTGACAGCCGGGCAGAACTGAGTGTACGGTATCGATATGTTTAGACCCGTGAAGGAAGACCGGACCTGGAGATTCTCCACCGAGCCTAAGTTTGGAGGCGAAAATCGGGCTCCAAAGGGTCGAAAAAACGTATACCCCCCCACCCCCCCCTCCCCAAAGCTGGAATGTCCTTTAGAATCAACAAAAGTGTGTTGTACATTACCGTTTTTCAGCGTCGTACAACTTATTTATAGTCAGCAGGTTAGAAGGATGGTGCTTTTAAGAGTGTGCACTTAAATCCGGTCGAGCCAAGAGGGGCTGCAACCAGGAGAGCAGGCAAATCCCGCGGCGCGAAAGTCTGAGGCGGGTGCTCCGCGCTCGCAGTACGGGCGGTTGAAATCTGAACGGCGTTGCTTTCGAAGCTGTACCTTGGGCCCGCTCGCGGCCGACCCTGGCTCGATTCGCATCTGATCAGCGACACGTGGTAAGATGCGGCTCATTGGAGGGAAACGAATGGCTCATTATTCCAGACGTGACTTTCTGAAGACGGGACTTGCCGCGGCGGCGCTCGCCGGCGCTGAAAGCTTGCCGCTGAGAGCGGCGCGCGAAACCGCAACCGATTGGGTAACGCTCGGGAAATCCGGCGTCAAGGTGACGCGGCTTGCCTTTGGCACCGGGACCATGAGCGGCCAGGTGCAGCGTGACCTGGGACAGGACCAATTTACCAGGCTGGTCCTCTACGCCTACGACCACGGCATTCGCTTCTTTGAGACCGCCGAATCTTACAGCGAGATGCACGGCATGCTCGGCGTGGCGCTCAAGGGCATTCCGCGCGATAGCTATCGGCTGATGTCGAAGGTGACCACGCGCGAAGGCGTCGATCCGCAACAGAAGATCGACGAGTTACGGAAGCTCGCCAACACCGAGTACTTCGACGTGATGCTGCTGCACTGGCAACACACTGCAACCTGGCCCACCGACAGCCTCCGCTGGCAAGACGGCATTTCGGAAGCCCAGGCGAGACACGCTGTGGTCGGACACGGCGCGTCGGTCCACGGCCTTCCGGCGTTGCGGCAGTTTCCGGGGAACGACTGGCTCCAGGTGGCGATGATCCGGATGAATCAAAAAGGCGTGAGGATGGACGCAGAGGACTACAATACGGGCGGATTGGGAAATGTCAGCGAGGTCGTCACGCACGTGAAACAGGTCCGCAAAGATGGGATGGGCGTGATCAGCATGAAACTCGTCGGAGAGGGTGCGTTCAAAACCCGTGAGGACCGCCAGGCGGCGATGAAGTTCGCGTTCCGGAGCGCGGGCGTCGATAGCGTGACGGTCGGCTACAAAAATACGGCAGAGATCGACGAGGCCATCGAGAACGTGAATCTGGCGCTCGCGTAGCAGCCGGCGGCCGATGCTGTAGCCTCAACCTATGGTGCTGGAGAAGTCGAAAGGCCTGGACGCTAAATCGCCCCGAATCCGCGCTCCAAAATCCTGCGATAAGGGCACATCGAGTTGGCAGAGGAAGTGTCGCCAAGCTCAGCGCAATAAGCCGATTTGGTATTGAAGCGCCGCATTCTGGCTCTGGTAGTCATACTTCGAATTCACAACCTGAATCTCGGCCTCGGTCTCGTTGAGTTGCGCCTGGGTAAGCTCGACGATCGAGCTCAGGCCTAAGTTGTATCGTCCCTGCGCCAGCGCCATCGCCAGCTTGGCTTGGTTCAGAAGTTGGTCCGCCACGCTAATCTGCTGATAGGCGGTGGTAGAGTCCGCCCAGGCGGCGCGAACGTCACGTGAGATGCGTTCCTGTTCATTCCGCACGTCTTGGTCTGCCGCGCGGGCCTTCATCAAAGCGGCTGTACGACGGGCGCCGAACAGGTGGCCGTTAAACACGGGAATGTTAACGTTCACTGCCGCCGCCTCGTAGTGATCCGGAATGTAATGTGGCAGAGTCAATTGCGCGATTTCGGGGATGAGACCGGCTACGCCTACACCCGACACCGTGGGAAGGGCCAGATCACGCTCCGCCCGCTGGAACTTATATGCGGCGTCCCGATCGAAGCGTAGGCCTATCAATTCAGGACGGTTATTCATTGCCTCGACCACCAGCGGATCCGCGGTCGCCGGAGGCGGAGGAGGCGCAGCTTCCTCTTGAAGGGAGTACGAATTTTCGGTATCAGATCCGAGTGAGCGGCTGAGCTGCGCAAAGGCCTTAGTAATGTTATTTTGGGTCGTGATCAGGAGGAGCTTGGCCTGCGCGAGGTTCACCTGAGCGAAGCTAAGGTCCAGGTTCGATTTGAGCTTGTTGTTCACCAGCGCCGTGACCTGATCGGCTTCAACTTGGCGCTCCGCGACCGTTTGCTCGGCGACCTTTTCGAGCGCCTCGGCGCGCAGGACTTCAAAGAACGCTTGATTGACACCCAACAAAACGTCGTAGCGGCTGGCCTGCGCATTCTCTTGGGCAGCCTTCGCCTGCAGCCTGGAGCTCGCCACCAAGTTCGGCGTGCGGCCGGAGTCCGTAATAAGCTGTTCCACTGTAAGCCCCTGGCCAAACCGGTTGAACAAGCGCGAATCGGTTAGCATCCCGGCGCCGATGCGGGTTTGGCGGTCGGCCACTGATCCCGTAACGCTTCCATAGACTGTTGGATAATAGGCCGATAGTTGTTCGCGGATGGCTTCATTGCTGGCCAGCGCTGAGTACTGAGCAGACTGAATGAGGGGATGGTTCTTCAAGGCCATCGCTTCCGCCTCGGTCAAGGTGAGGACAGGGCCAGCCGCTGGGCTTTGAGGCGTTTGGCCCCCGGCAGCGCGGGGTCCCACGCTTAGCAGGAGGATCCCTGAAATGAGATGTCGCTTCCCCATAATGTCCCTCCTGAACACTAGACGTAGCAGAAGTCCCCTGTTAACCTCGCGACCCAGCCGACCGTGCGCGTTCCCTACCGAGCAGCCGGGGGGTAGGCCAATCGCTGACCCTCAGGCTCGCACGGGTCCCGAGGGAGCGGGTTCGTCGCTCTTGCCGTAAATCAGCAGATAAGCGGGCGGCAGCACGAAGATGGTGAGAATCACCGAAAACGTCACGCCACCGATGATGGCCCAAGCGAGAGGAGTGTAAGCCTCGCTGCCCACTTCCAGCTTAAAAGCCATCGGGAGCAGCCCCACGATCGTGGCAAGGGAGGTCATCAGGATGGGCCGCAGACGGATGCGGCACGCAGCTGTGACGGCCTCCCGTACAGTTTTTCCTTCTTCCCTGAGAATGCGCGTGAAGTCCACGATCAGAATGCTATTGGAAACCACCATGCCGGTCATCATCACCACACCCATCAACGATTGAATGTTGAGGGTTGTGCCCGTCAGGAACAACGTGATGATTACGCCGATCAACCCGGTTGGAATGGCCACCAGAATGATAAATGGATCAATGAAGGAGGCGAATTGCGCGACCAGAATAAGGTAGACCAGCACAATCGCAAGAATGAGACCCAGACCGAAACTCCTGAAGGACGACTCCATGGTAAGAACAAGACCCCGGATATCGACCCGGAAGTTCGTACTGGGCAGCTTGGTCCCGGCGACGATCTTTTGAATCGCCTTATAAGGTTTGCCCAAATCTTCCCCCGATGGAGAGACGTAAATGTCCACGTCCCGCTCCAACGCGTAGTGGTCAACCTCGGTCGGCGTAAGGATGGGGGTCACCTGTGCCACCTGGTTCAGATACGTGGGACGATTGAGCTCGGGCGCGTGAAGCGGCATGGTGACGAGATCGCTGATCGATTTGATCTGATTGTCGGGATACTGGACGGTCACGAAGTAATTGTTTCCCGATCGCGGATCAACCCAATAGCTGGGAGCGATCATGATGTCCGAGGTCAGGGAAGTGATGAGATTGTCGATCACTTCCTGTGGGCTCAGGCCCAGCTCGCTGGCGCGCTCCCGATTCACATTGACTTGCAAGGCCGGGTAGTCCATGTCCTGAGGGATATAGACGTCGCTGACGCCGGGCACCGTTCGAAACTGACGCGCCAGTCCCTCCGCGATGTCCTCGTCCTGATTCAGGTCCATGCCGCTGACCTGGACGTCGATGGGCGCAGGCACGCCCTGGTTCAGCACGGCGTCCACCAGGCTGCCCGATTGGAAGTAAGTGCGTAGCTCCGGGATCTGGTCCCGGATGCGCTGTTGCACGCGATTCATGTATTCAAAGCTGCTGATCCGATGTTCGGGGTTCAAGCCCGCCTGCACAAAGGCCGTGTGCATAGCAGCGTTGGAGGTGAACAACGCAGAAAAATCCGCCATCACGCCGACGTTCGAAACGATGGTGTTCAAATCACCGGGCAGCACCGTCTGCCGGATGATGTCTTCCACTTTCTTGACGTATTGTTCGGTGACTTCCAGACGAGTTCCGGTGGGAGCCTTGAGATTGATCACGAATTGGCCGGCATCGGTTTTCGGGAAAAACGCTGTGCCGATGAAAGGGTAAATCGCAAGACTCAGGGCAAACACAGCGGCTAAACCCCACAGCACGGCGCGCGGGTGATCCAGTGCAGTTTGCACGCTAGCCTGGTAGGCATCGAGCATCCTCTCAAATCGAGCGTTGAACGCGGCGTGGAAGCGCTCGGCCCACGACGGTTGCTTGGCGGGCTGCGGCGCCGCCTCGAGCTCTTCGAGGTGAGATTCAGATGATTCGCCCTGGTGGTGATGGAGGATCGGCTTCAAAATCCGGGAACAGTAAAGCGGGACCACGGTGATGGCCACGAGGTAGGAGGCAAACAGCGAAAGCACCACACCCGAAGCCAGGGCCATAAACAAGAACTTGCTCACGCCGTATAGAAACGTGACCGGAAAGAAGACAACCACTGTGGCCAAGGTGATGGCAAGCACCGGCAACGCCACCTCATGCGCTCCGTTCTCGGCGGCCACCTCCGGCGACTCTCCGCCCTCCATGTGGCGATAAATGTTCTCGAGAACGATCACCGAGTTGTCGATCAACCGGGAGAAAGCCAGCGCCAATCCGCTCAGCACCATACTGTTAATGGACTTTCCCCCGAGATAGAGGCAGAAGAAAGCCACCATGACCGACAGCGGAATGGAAAGAAACACGGCGGACGTGGCCCGCAAGCTGCCCAGGAACAGCAGGATCATGAGCCCGGTGAGCACGAGACCCATGCCGCCTTCGTGCAGCACCGTCTTGATGGCCCGCTTCACGAACAGCGATTGGTCGAACACTACGTGCGTGCCCAGTTGCCGAGGAATGTCCCGCAGGTTCTTGATGGCGTCCCGGATTCCATCGACGACGGCGATCGTGTTCGTATCCCCACCCTGCTTCATCACCGGGACATAGACCGATCGCTGGCCATCCACGCGAACGATGTTGTATTGAGTGTAGGACCCATCGACGGCCTCACCCACGTCTGAGAGATAGACCGAGTCCTGCCCGACCGTCTTCACGGGAATGCTGTTCAGCGCTTTGGCGTTGGGCACCTGCGCGTTGGTATAGATGTTGTAATCGAGCGGACCGATTCGAACGTCACCTGCGGGAAGAATCAGGTTCGAGGAGTTCACCGCACGCACGACGTCCATGGGGCTCAGTTCGTGCGCTTGCAACTTCAGTGGGTCCGTGTAGACCATGATCTGCCGGTACTTTCCTCCGAAAGGCGGCGGCACCGTCGCTCCTGGCACACCGGCCACCTGATCACGGATCTGGTATTGCAGATAGTCGTGGAGCTGGGTCTCGCTCAACCCCTTGCCTTCGACGGTCAGCAGACAAACCGGAAGGCTGGAGGCGCCCACCTGCAACACCACCGGGGGGAGAGTGCCCTGGGGCAAGCGCTTCAAGTCCGCCATAGCTAAATTCGCGATGCTGGTGACGTCGGCGTCTCCGCTGGTGCCCGGCTGAAAGTAGACTCTGATCAGGCTGACTCCGGGAAGGGAACGCGACTCCATATGCTCGATTGCGCTGCCGAGCGTGAAGAATCGTTCAAAAGTGTCGGTGATGTCGGCTTCGATCTGCTGCGGCGGCATGCCGTTATAAAAAGTGGCCACCTCCACAACCGGAATGTCAATCGGTGGGAACATGTCCACCGGCATGCGGACCACGCTGGAGACGCCGAGGACCAGAGCGATCAAGCAAACTACCACGATGAAATAGGGGTGACGCAGCGAAAAGCTAGCCATTCATTGACCCTCGTCCACGCTGGCCGCACTGACCAGTTTCGGTTTCACGATTTCGCCCGGCCGATAGCGGTTTTGCTCTCCAAAGATCACGAGTTCGTTTTCCTCCAGGCCAGACGCAATCTCCACGTCATTGGCGGTTTCCATACCCAGCTTCACATTACGGGACTCGATTGCGTGTTGACCGTTAACCACCAGGACCGTTCCCGTACCCTCTCCTGTTCGCTGCACTGCCTGAATGGGCACGGCCAGCACGTTAACGCTCCGCACCGTGGGAAGTTCTACGTAGGCATACATCCCCGGGACGAGTTCGTAGTTCGCATTGGGAACCTGCACCTCGGTGTGCATGGTGCGGGTCTGCATGTCGATCTGGTCTGAGAATCGCGTCACCTTGCCCTGGAACCTCCGATTCAGGGCCGTGACGCGCACCTGCACCGATTCGCCCAGACGAACGTCAGGAACCACCGTTTCTGGTACGGGAATCACGAGTCGCAGAAGATTGTTTTGAGAAAGACGGCAGAGGGCCAGACTGTTCTGGCTGTTCGAAGTGCCGGCAGGAAGCAGCGCTCCGATGTAGGCATCAAGTTCCGTCACGACCCCGTCAAAAGGAGCCGTAATGCGCGCATACGCATAGAGATCTTGATCTCTTTGCAGCGTGGACTTTGCCGCGGCAAGTTCTTGCTGGGCTGCGGCCACCGCGTCGCGGCTGGCAGAGACCTCGGCACTGGTCTCCTGATCCTTGCCCATCGCCACGTCGACTTCTTCCTGAGCGACCAAACCCGGCTGGGTCTTTTGCACACCGGCCAGCCGCGTAGACGTAAGATGGGCCACGGAGTAAGCTGATTGCTCCCGCGTAAGCTCCTCGTGGGCGCGCGCCAGGTCCTGTTCGCTCCGTTGTTCCGCTGCCTTGTCGTGCTCTACTTCCTCTTGAAGCTCCGGGATCTCCAGCACGGCCATCAGTTGGCCTGTTTTGACGTGGGTGCCCCAGTCGATGTAAAGGCTCTTGATGTAGCCTGATTCTTTGGCGTGTATGTCGATCTCCTGAAAGGGACGGAACTCCGAGGCGATCTCCAGTTGATTGCCGAGGGTCTGGCGCGTGACCCTTACCACCGGGGCAGCCGGACCCTCGCCCGGTCCGGTCTTGGCCTCACTGTCTCTGGGGCGGGAGCAGGAAGGAAGCCAAAGGAGTATCACGAGCAACGCCGCAATGCATGCTTGCCCCATCACCTTCCCGAGCTTAACCTGAGTGGAGTGCGTTATCATGAGTTGGTTTTCGTCCTCAAGTCTCATGGGGCAGCAGTTCTGGCGCCCCGGAATCACTGTCACCTCTAAGTGCTGGATTGCTGGATGACCTCCCGCAGCTTTTCCAGAGAGAAGTTACCGGATTCACAAAACGCGATAATCGTTTCTTCTGCCCTTCGCTGTTTCTCTGCGGCGGCCGGGACATCGGCAGCAACTAGTCTGGGAACCGTGAGTAGTCCGTGACGGTCTCCATGGAGCAAATCGCCGGCGTGGACCTGAAGGCCGCCGATCTCGATCGGTGATCCAAAATCAAAGATGTGAGCGTAGGCGTGAGACACCGCTACCTTGCCGGCAAACAGGTGTACCCCCATCTTCCGGACGCCCGGCAACTCCCGAACGGCTCCGTTGGTGACGTACCCCACGCATCCCAGAGCTCGGAGGATGGCGGCGTGCACGTCCCCGACGAAGGCTCCCACTCCGGGTTTCTCATCCACATCTTCGAGCACGATAACCCTCGGCAGCGGCGCTTGAAGAACGTACTGCCACCAGTCCGTGCGGTCGTGATAACTGCCGCCCTGCATGGGCGGACTGCCGCTGCGCAGGCGGGCCGTCACTGCGTAACCCACCATGGGCGGTAGATCCTCAAACATGCAGCGCACACTTGCGTCCGCAAAACCGGTGTTACGCAGCCTCACCCCGAAAGCCTCGGTGGCATTCGACACGGTACACGTGTCGAGACCCCGGAGGGCGTCGAGTTGCCGCTCACTCAGGAAAGGTTCAAGAGCCACGCCAAATCTCCCTGCCGCAAACTCCATTACACCAGAGCTGACGAATTGAAAGTAAAGTGGACTCGAGATTATTTGGAAAGGGGCTTACAGAGAGCTGGGCGGAGATCGGAGGGCAGGATGACTCAGCCAGGCAGCGGATCGAACCTCTGGTTCGGCGGTAGTAAGAGTGAACCTTTCGATGCGCGCGCCATGCCTTGTGGAGGTACTTGCCCTGATCCGGGCGGTTAAGGGACCGGATACGCTCGCGGAGCGCCCCACGCACATCTTGCTGGCACTGGCGAGGTGACGAACAGGGCTGGATTGGGGCAGGTTGTAGCTGTTCTTGGCGAGAGTTAAGAATGAGACGAGCCCGATGAACAGCAGAAGGATGCCGAGCCTCCTAGAGCCAGAACCCCGCGGTCCCCTTTTCATTTCGCTGCCGTCATTCATTTAGCTTCGAACTAAACCCAAGCCACTCGAGGAACTCCCTCGTTACTCTAAGATGACGTCCTCTGTCTCTAGGTTGCCGCCGTTCATCTAACAGACTATAGACAGTTCATACATACGGACTATCGGCTCGCGCGCTTGTACACAGGCCCGGTCAGGAAACTCAAGGGCGATTACGGAGTTCTCCACCCTCCGAGCTGAATTCCTCAGTCGACCAGTCCTGAATTTCCGAGCGGCACGTAAGGTCTGGCCTTGACAATGGCGAGATATTCCTCTATGGTAGATGCGCAGTAAGTTATAGAAAGGCCTTCGACATCGTCGCCTGGAGCCTCCCCATGAGCTTGTTGGGACCAGTTCAAAGCGCAGGCCCAAGCGCCCTTACTCATCCGGGACACGGATCGATCAAACCTAAGGCAGATATCTCTATTTTTATCAATCAGTTTGGTGAAATCGGTCTTTTTCCAAACTTTTGAGATCGTCAATGAAAACACAGTTAAAGCCCACCTCTTCAGTCAGATGGAGCTAAATTGGGGCCGATTTTCCAAATCGCAGTCCTGTCCACCCTCGAAATGGGCGAGGCGACGGGGGTCTGGGATGCGCTACAGGGTGGCTGTGAACCTCGATGACGAAGCTGCGGCCTGACAAACAAACCTGGGAGGTCGCTTAGAATCAATCTGATACGAAAACGGCTTTTGATCTTACCGGTCAATGAGAAATGCGTCTGAGGGGCTCGTCAAGGGTTGTCGCGTCCTCAGTGGCGGTGGGGTGGAGTCAATCTATTCGCGGAGGTTAAGGGTGGTTCGAAAGCAAGGTCCGGAAGCTATCTGGACCGGCGGTAAACGATGGGGTGAGTTGATCGATCGACCTGCACCGTTTCAGCAGCCACGCCTCGATCCAGGTGTCCCGAGAAAGCGTAAGCCAGTTCCAGATTGACTGCTGCCGGCCAGTCACCCAGCTTGTTCCCAAGGTTCTCACACAGCTCGCGCAGGCTTGCGCCTGAAGGATGAGCTCGCAGGTACTCGTGAATCAAGCGGTCAGTCAGATTTACGAAATCCCGGGATTCGGCGCAAAACTCCTTGATCTCTTCCGCGCCTCGTCGGATCGGCCAGTGGCAGCCCACGATGGTTTGGGCGCCCGAGTTCTCGATGGTCCGGATGGTTTGAAGGTACGGCTCCACGTAGAGATACGTCGGGCAAAGTGCCCAGCCTCCCGTAAGGGACCTGTAGCCCGCCCCGTGAATGGCATCGCCGTAGTAGAGGACGCCGTGATTCCGATCGTAGACCCCCAGATGCCCGTGACTGTGTCCAGGCAGATGCCAGATTTCAAGCATGCGGTCGCGGCCCAGCCGCAGTGTCTCTCCGCCGGTGAGAGTCAGGGTGACCGCTTGAGGTCCCGAACAGCAGTTTCTGATATTTTCGGCCGTGGCGGGGTCGTAGGAGATTCCATGGTCCTTCCTATAGGCGTCGTATCGAAAGCTGAAAAGGTAACCAGGCGATTCGATGAGCGACCGGTCCGGATCACCGCACGCCGTCTGAAGCCGGGGGTGCCGGCGCTTCGTTTCTCCCAGGCCGCCGCAGTGATCCGTATCAGGGTGTGTGAAGATGAGCCAAGTCAGTGATGGCTCTGCCAGGCCCAGCTGATTTAGGAAGCGGGGGATGTCACTTTCGGAATGCGCCCGCGTGCCGCAATCCAGCAGCAGGGATTCCTGTTCCTCGCGAAGGACCGGCAGGTAGAGAGGCCTGCCCCCCATTTCACATTCAATCAGATGCGCGCCGGGATAAAGTTCCATAGCTTGTCGCCTGGGTCGGCTAAAATCCACGGGCTCTCAATCCATCGGGTAGAGGCTGCACCCTCCGTCAACCAGCAGCGTCGCGCCTGTCATGTAGTCACTGGCATCCGAGCAGAGAAAGACCAGGGCATCGGCCACGCTTTCAGCAGGCTGTAGATAGCCTAGTGGGATAGCCTTTTCAGCGCGGCGGCGATAGTCGGGCTCGGTGTCCCATTGCCGTTTGGCCATACCGGCCGCCACGATTCCCGGTGCGACCGCATTCACACGAACGCCGTGACCGGCCAGTTCTCGCGACATTCCGCGCATCAGCATCTTGATCGCGCTCTTGGTGACCGTGTAAGGCGTAATTCCCGGCCAGGGCACGTCCTGCACCCAGGAAGAAGTAAAGATGATCCTCCCCGGGACGGCCCGCTCGATCATGGAACGCGCTGCCGCCTGAGCCACCAGCAGCGCACTCCTGACATTCACGCTCATCATCTTATCCCAATCCTGAGGCTGGCAGTCGAGGATGGGACCGCTATAAACGATCCCGGCGTGGCACAGCGCGGCATCGATTCTGCCAAACGCCTCCAAAGTCCCGGCCACCACAGCCGTCGCCGCATGCGCAGAGGTCACATCGGCCTGCAAGTAAGTGCACCGGCCCCGGGGCCACCCCAACTGCTCGACGACGCCCGGCGCCGGCCCAGGGTCCAAGAGGTCGTTCACCGCGACCTTGGCGGAGTGCTCCAGAAGCCGCGACACCGCCACCCGGCCGATCGCGCCCAGGCCTCCGGTAATCAGGATCGCCTTTCCCTTCAGGCAGTCTTTGGCAAAGGTGGGCATGGGTCGAAGGGGTTGGTTCCCCTCAGCCTTGCTCGCAAGACACCTAATGGCCGACTTCGGTTGCTACGAGTCTGCCGGGAGCGCGCAGATCTCAGCTCCCTTTGATTGCAGAAACTCGGGTTTCAATTCGATGCCCAGGCCGGGGCCGGGTGGTATCCCCAGCCTCCCCTCCACCGGCGCACCCGGATTAGTTACCACCCGCAGGAACCTGTCGGCATAGTGGCGCCGGACGGTTTCCATGATCAACAGATTTGGCGTGGCGACGGCGAGGTGCCAGGTGGCGAAATGGGTCACCGGCCCGGCGCAGTTGTGCGGGGCGATGGGAAGATAGTAGGTTTCCGCGTGGTTCGCGATTTTGCGGGCCTCGGCGAGGCCCCCACACCAGGCAACATCCGGCATGATGACACTGGCAGCGCGATTTTCGAGCACCTCCCTGAATCCCCACCGCGTCATTAGGCGCTCACTGATGCAAAGTGGAGATGAAACCCGACTGGCCAGCGTCTGGTAGGCAGCCAAGTTGTCCTGAGGCAGGAGTTCCTCAAGCCACATCACCTGATAAGGTTCAAGGGCGGCGGCAATCTTGACGGCGCAAGGCAGGTTCCAGTAGCCATGAAACTCTATGGCGATGTCCATCTCGCTTCCCAAGGCTTCGCGGATGAGCCGGACTGGCGCCAAGCCCTCCTCAAGTTCAGCAGCGGAGATCGATTGCCCGTGATTTCTGCGCGCGATGGTGTCGAATGGCCATATCTTGAGGGCCCGAACTCCGCTGGCATAGAGATCGCGGGCCAATTCTACCGGCTGAGCGTTGAAGTCGAAGGCGTCATCGTAGCAAGTGTTATAAATGCGAACGACGTCCCAGCACTTTCCGCCGAGCAACCGATACACGGGAAGATCGGAAGACTTTCCCAGCAGGTCCCATAACGCCACATCCACCGCGCTGATGGCTCGAATCTCCGCGCCCGCCCAGCCGCGGTATTGGATCGCCACAAATAGGTCATGCCAGATTGACTCGATATCACGGGGGTCCCTTCCCAGAAGTCTGGGAGCAAGGTCATTCAGGACAACGGCTTTCTCGGCCGGAGTGGCGGGAAAGGTCTCACCTAGGCCGACGATATCGTGGTCGGTATGAATCCGGACCCAGAGCCAACCGACCACGCCCTGGTGGACGACGGTTCCCTCCCGAAGTGCGACAGTCTCAACTTTGGTGATCTTCATGGCCGGTTTCCGCACTGCCAGCAACAGCCGAGAATACGTTAACGGACACGGGCTGACAAGGCCTTTCTCTGCAGGATCTGCGGAGCCCGTGGGGAAATGCCAGGGAGGCCGAGGTGAGTTAGAATGCTAGCACTCCTGGTCCTCACCGAGGCGCGAACTCGAACCGGTAGAGCCGCTGCCAGGCAGAGACTCGGCGAAGGACGAAACGGCGTCGTCATGTCCGCATCACGGATCAGAATCCGCGAAATCGCCAAGCTGGCCAATGTCTCCATCGGGACTGTTGACCGGGCCCTTCACGGCCGCCGAGGCATCAGCGAGGAAACCAGACGGAAGGTTCTGCAGATTGCCAAAGACCTGGGCTATGCTCCAAACCTCGCGGCCCGTGCGCTATCGGTGGGCGGGTCGATGGTCCGGATCGGCGTTTGCATCCCGCGTGAAATCCATTTTTTCTATGATCAGCTCCGCTCCGGCATTCTGGCGGAGTCGGCTCGATTTGCGGCCTTGGGCGTCGAGGTCCTCTATCACCCCGTGGGGCGCCTAGGTGAAGGCGAGGAGGCGGCGGTCGAACAACTGCTCGAGAACAACATTCAAGCGCTCGTCATAACCCCGGGTGATCCGCAACGCCTCTCACCGCTTATTGAGAAGGCGGAAAGGAAAGATATCCGGGTGATTTGCGTCGCCTCTGACGCCCCGGGAGCTGCCCGTTCATCTGCGGTCTGTGTAGACCCCCGGGTTAGCGGAAGCCTGGCTGCGGAGCTCATGAGCCGTTTTGCCTCCGCGAGGTCGCGGGTGGCCGTGATCACCGGTATGAAGGCCACTGAGGATCACCGTACCAAGGTTCTTTTCTTCTCGCAGCAGTTTTCCAAGTTTTGCGCGGGTGGCAAGGTGGTGAAGGTGATCGAAGGACACGAGGACGAGGATGAAACCTTTCAAAAATGCTTCGAACTCCTGGGTGAACTGAAGGGTTTGCGCGGCCTTTACGTCACCACAGCCAACTGCCTGCCAGTTTGCCGTGCGATCGGTGCGCGCGGGCTTAGTGGAAAAATCGTTCTGGTCACAACCGATTTGTTCAAGGAGATGGTGCCCTATTTCAAAAAGGGCACGATTGCAGCCTCAATTTATCAGCAGCCTTACGTGCAGGGCCAGACCGCCGTGCGCCTTCTGGTGGACCACATCCTCCGCGGGCGCGCCATCCCGGAAACCTACTACCTCAGCCCGGCTATCGTGATGCGCTCGAACCTTCATCTCTTCCGAGAGGTGCGGCATCTCGACGGCCAGGAGCGTTAACGGCATCGGCCGCCGCCGCGAATCGGAACCAGCGCTGCCGAGGCCAGTCACGTCCGTCGACCCCGACCAGGAACGCCAACTCACGGCGACTCAGTCATTCCCTCCAATCCATCAGCATCTTTCGGCATGGGCCGGGTGACTCATCGAAATCGGTGATGGAACGCCAAAAAAAGCTTGACAGCCCTTCAGGGCTATAGTACTAGAAGAGCGTTACCGTTAACGCTGATGCACGACTCCGGGAAGGATCGGCCGGCGAGCACGCGGCTTGGACCAATCACCGACTCCTTCCGTTTTCCTCTTCGTCGGGTGCCTGGGCATTTCTCAGATTCGGCCTGACCAACCATCGGGACTGAGCCGCCAAGTAACGGCCTTTCGGATCCCGTCAGATCCTGAATCTGGATGCCGACCACAACATCGCGAGATGCCTGGTTGTATGGTGACATGCGTATCGAGGAGGAGGCGAATTATGAGGCCGAGACAGGCGAGACATTTCTGGAGTCTTCTGAGGTTGGCGGTTTTCCTGGCTTGTCCCGCCGTGGTTTGGGGACAAACCAGCGGCACGATCACCGGAACCGTTACCGATCAGAGTGGAGCTGCGATTCCGGGTGCTACCGTCACGGTCACCAATGTCGGCACTGGAGTTGTAGCGCGGACGGTCACCACAGGCGCTGGTGGCATTTACACGGCCGAGTCGCTGCCGGTCGGGATTTATCAGGTATCGGTGAGAGCCAGCGGCTTCCAGACTGGCGTCAGTTCGAATCTCACCCTGAACGTTGCCGATCGGCTCGGCGTTGACTTCAGGTTGAAATTGGGGGTGACCTCGCAAAAAGTAGAGGTTACTGGTCAAGCGCCACAAGTTCAGACTCAAAGCGGAGCCATCAGTGACACGGTATCCACACAGCAACTATCGCAACTCCCCATTCTCGACCGTAATTTCATGGAACTCCAAGCAACGGTCCCAGGGGCAATCAAGGTAGCCGGCGATGAGATAGGCAAAAGCTTTTACAACCAAAAAGGGTTCGACATCAATGGCTTCGACCAAAGTATGACCGGGTATCAACTTGACGGAGGGCAGAACACGGATGTTGGAAATGCAACTTCCCCGATGACGGCTCCGCCCCCGGACGCACTCGCCGAGTTTAAGGTCCTGACCAGCAACTACAGTGCGCAATACGGAACTGCAGGCGGCGCTGAGCTTCTAGCCGTCACCAAGTCCGGTACGAAGGATTTTCATGGCGACGCGTACGACTATCTTCGAAACAACGCCCTGGACGCCAACAACTTCTTTCTGAACGCCGGGGGCGTTTCAATCCCACCTTTCCATTACAATGATTTCGGTTACACAATAGGCGGGCCGTTTTATATACCCGGCCATTACAATACGGATAAGACCAAGACCTTCTTCTTCTGGGATCAGGAATGGCTTCGCGAAAGCAGCGCTTCAACCTTGGTGGACGCAACGCCGACAGCGGCCATGCGGAGCGGGGACTTCAGTGCGTTCGGCGCGCTGACGAACCCAATTAACCCATTGACCGGCCGCCCGCTCACCGCACCGGGAGGGGGTCCCTGTGTCACGGGAAGCCAGATCAATCCCGCTTGTATCAACAACAATGTCAGTTTGCTCCTGAATCAGGACTTTCCATCCCCGACCACATCCGGATTCTACAACTACATTACGGGAGCGCACACGGGGCAAAACTGGGGAGAACAGATCATCCGAGTTGACCAGAACGTCTCCGACAAGGTCAAGGCATTTGTTCGTTTCATTCACGACAGTTGGATAGAAAACGACCCGACCGTCATGTGGTCCAGTGATGCCTTCCCAACGCTTCATTCCCAGTTCGATGTACCCTCGCGGAACTTCACTGCCAAAGTGACGACGATTATCAATCCCAGCTTGTTGAATGAAATCGCGTACAACTACAACAGTAACTATGGTTCTTCATCCCCGCCCGCCATGATCATCAAGGGTGCCTACCAGTTACCTTCCGGTTACACGGCGGACAACCCCTTGAATCCCGGTTACAACGTGGTCCCCGATATGGACGTCGGCCAGGGCTACGGGGGGATCAGCGCCTTGTGGGGCCCCTGGTGGGCGCATCACAACGTCAGCCAGTTCATCGACGATTTGACCAAAGAAGCTGGCGCCCATAGTTTGAAGATGGGCGTTACCACTATGTTCTCCATCACGCCGGTTCAATCCCAGACTTCGCCGTCTCTCCAAGGTGCATACTCCTTTGACGGTTCCTTTACCGGGAACGCTGTCGCAGACGCACTCCTGGGGCTTCCCGTGTCCTATTCCGAACTCAACACCTTTCGAGAGCCGTACTACAACTTTCACCAGACCGAGGCCTATTTCCAAGACGATTGGAAAATGACGCGCCGGCTCACGTTGAACCTCGGCTTGCGCTGGTTTTTCATCCCTCATGTTTATGGGAAGGACTTGAGCACTTTTTCACCGAGCCAGTACAATGCGAGCCAGGCGCCCACCGTCACGCCACAGGGACAAATCGTCCCCAATTCGGGAAATCTGCTCAACGGGATCATCGTTGCGGGACAGAACGGGACGCCCATAGGCCTGGTGCAGAACCACTACAATACGCCTGCTCCACGCTTCGGTTTTGCTTATGACCCTACGGGAAGTGGGAAGTGGGCAATCCGTGGCGGGTACGGAATTGGCTACCATCGCATCGAGGGAAACGACTCGTATGCCTTGGTGGGCAATCCGCCATTTTCCAGCATTCCGACTTTCTTCCAGCCCCCATTCAATAATCCCTCGTCGGGCGCTGCCGCTCCCCTTTCACCAGTGTCGCTGGGTTACCTGGACCCGGTTTATGACATTCCAACGGTACAAAGCTGGAGCTTCAATGTCCAGCGGGCACTTTCCTCCAGCACGCTGCTCTCGGTCGCCTATGTAGGCAGCCATGGCACCCATCTGGAGTACGGGAACAATATCAACCAACCGTTGCCGGCCATGGGATATGACTTCGATCCCCGCATCGCGTGTACGCCCACAACTCCTTACCCTTGCACCCAACGAGTCTCCACGGCTTACGTTAGCCCCTACCAAGGGTGGTCGTCGATCGCAGGAACTGTTCCGGTTGGGCGCTCGACTTACGACTCATTGCAGGTGAATCTTCAGCGGCGGATGACGAACGGGTTGTCCTTCGGTGTGGCGTATACGTGGTCGAAGACTTGGGGACTCAGTAGCTACCCGCAGAACCCCTACGACCAAAATGCAGACTACGGACTGACCGGCTTTAGCCGTACCAACGTGCTGGCCGTCAACTATATTTACGAATTACCGTTCTTCCGCAGCATGACAGGGGTCGCGGGCGGCGTCCTGAAGGGCTGGGAGGCAACCGGTATCATCACGTTGGAGTCCGGTTTCCCGCTCACGATGGGCCTGTCCACTCCTACGCAGGGCCTCGCCACTCGGCCCGACGCCGTCGCCGGCCAATCGGCGTCCGGGCCGAAGACGGTCGCGGAGTGGTTCAATACCAATGCCTATACCACGCCCCCATTTGGGTTTTATGGGAATGCGGGCGTAAGCACCGTTACGGGGCCCGGCCTGGACAACTGGAACATGGGATTCTTCAAGAATTTTGCTATTCGGGAAAGCCTGGGATTGCAGTTCCGGGCGGAGGTGTTCAATATTTGGAACAAGGCAAACTTCAACTCGGTTGCCACCACCGTGGGCGCCGGAGGTTATGGTCAGGTCACCGGCGCGTCGGACCCCCGAATCATCCAACTGGCACTCAAGCTTGTGTTTTAGCGCCGGGTCCGCTGATGGAGTTTGAGCGGGCTCGCAAGGGTGGGGAGATTGCGGCCAAGAGCCGAGCGAGTCAACGCCGCCATGGAGTTCCGGGCGCCATTCTCCACTTCTTTCCGTACAGCGCGGCCGCCTTGTGTTAAAGCCTTCAAAGCCCTTTGAGTGAGGACGCGAGTTTCGTTATTCGTTCTCAGCGGATGAATCCTATAAAACGGCTCTGGCGAAGACAGCGGGACGTTCGGCGAGCGATCCTGCTTGTTTTCCTTTTCCTGCCCTGCCCGCTCCTCTATTCGAGACCAGCCCAGTCCCGGGACGCCGAAGACCTATTTTCGAAGGCAAAAGCGTACCAGGAAGAGGGGCAGTGGGACCTCGCCGAGGAATCCTATCGGCAATTTCTTCGGCAAATTCCTACATCCGCGGCGGCCCATTCTAACCTGGGTGTGGTGTACGCCCACCAGCGGAAGTTTGAGGACGCCGCTCGCGAATATAAGGCTGCGCTTAAGATTGATCCCTCATTCTCAGGTGTCTATTTGAATCTCGGAATCGCTTATTTTCAAGAAGGCAAGTACACCGCGGCAACGCCCGCTTTGGAAGAATTTCTTTCCGGTGACCCGGAGAGTCGCCAGGCGCAAGAGCTGCTGGGTCTGTGCGACCTGGAGCTGGACAAGTATGAAGACGCGGTCAAGATGCTCGCTCCTCTCCAGGCCGAAGGTAGTCTTGATGTGCTCCTTGCTTTGAGCGCTTCCTATATCCGGCTGAGACGCATGCACGAAGCCGAGGCCATTCTCGGAGAACTCTTGAGCTCGCAGCGGTCGAACTCAGCCCAAGTGCATTTCTTGATGGGTCAGACCTACGCCGGTTTGAAGGACTTTCCTCAAGCGCTCGAAGAATTCAAGACGGTTTCGGCATTGGACCAAGGCTGGCCCGACATTAAGCTGCTGCTCGGCGCAACCGAAGCCCGACTAGGGCGTTTCCAGGAGGCCGAAGCAGACCTGCGAGAGCAACTTCAGGCAAGACCGCGCAGCTTCGCCACTCTGTTTGCCTTAGGGGCCTTGTTGAACAAAGAGAACCGCTTTCAGGACGCCATTCCGTTGTTGCTTCGGGCCCACGAGTTGAACTCGCGGAGCGGAGACGTGGAATATCAATTGGCCGAAGCCTATTGGAAGACAGGTTCCAAAGAAGCAGCGTGGCGTGCAGTCCGGACGGCTATTGGACTGGATCCCAAGAACGGTCAGGCCCATTACCTTTATGCCCGGATCGCACGCCAGCGCGGCGACCAAGCGGCGGCACAACGTGAATTTGCCGTGGCGGAGTCCTTGAGCGCGAACAAATCAGAGCAAGATATCCTTCGTCTGAGTGAAGAGAGTCGGAACCGCTGAGAAGGCCTGCCAGCGACTCCAGAGGAACTTCCGAGTGAGCATCAAGAGACCCATCGGCCGTCGCAAATTCTTACAAGACTCAGCTCTATGTCTGGGAGCCGCCCCATTGATCGCTGGTGGGAAGTCCTCTTTGACTTTGGCGAGTGCGCGGGCATCAGGTGCAGCGACTCCTGCGATCGGCGGCCAGGCAGGCGACCTTCAAATGAAGGCGAGCTTCAGCCCGTCGCAGATGGTTTGGATTGTTCGGCAGCCGGAAT
>DATDGP010000244.1:0-16364 GCA_036522035.1 Terriglobales bacterium | reverse complement strand
CCCGTTCCCGGCGACGGCGGTTTTGACTACATCTTTTTCGATGGTTCTTCGAACCGCCTCTATGCTTCGCATGGGACGGAGGTGAACGTTGTTGATGCCGATTCCGGGAAGGTGCTCGGCAAGGTTGAAGACACGCCGGGCGTCCACGGTATTGCAATCGTTCCCGAACTTCACCGTGGATTCACCACCAACGGGGGAAATGCGACCGTGTCGGTCTTCGACACGGACACATTCAAGACCATAAAGACTATCTCGGTTCCGAAGGATCCTGACTTCGTCTTTTACGATCCGAACACGAAACGCGTGCTGGTCTGCCACGGCGACGCGGCGGCAATCACGGCCATTGATCCGGCCAAAGAAAGCGTGATCGGCGAAATCGACCTCGGTGGCGGCGCCGAGGCGGCCGTGGTGAACGGGAGAGATACGGGGTTCGTAAATTTGGAGGAATCCGCCACGGTGGTCAGCTTTGATCCACAGAATCTCAAGGTCAAACAGAAGTGGCCGATCAACGGGTGTAAGACTCCGACTGGAATGGCCATAGACGTTCGGAACTCCCGACTTTTCATTGGCTGCAGAAGCAAGGTATTAGCTGTAATGGACGCCGACAGCGGCCAGGTGATTACTACCCTCCCCATCGGCGAGCGGGTCGATGCGGTCGCTTTCGATGCCGACAACAAGTTGATCTTCGCTTCCAATGGCGATGGCACAGTGTCTGTTATCCGCCAGAAGAGTGCGAACGACTACGATTCTGTGGGCGACATTCAAACGCAGAAAAGCGCCAAAACGATGGCTTTCGATCCGAAGACCAAGCGCCTGTTTCTGTCGGCGGCCGACATGGAGTCCACACCGGCTACAAATGGGCAAAGACCGCGGATGAAGCCGAAACCAGGAACATTTACCATTCTGCTGGTAGAACGCCAGTAAACTGAAATGCTTGTTGCTTTCCGGGGGTGGCGAGTTCACCGATTCCGGCAGCGTAGAGTTCGCGTTCCAAAAGACCTGGCCCGGATCGAGGAGCCGGTAACTAGCCTGCGTTCGACGCGTAAGAGGCAAGCGGCGGCTCTGCTACTATAAGCCAGTGAACTCGGTTGGCTCCAACGTCGTGCGCATCGAGGCGGAGGCTTTGCGCGAGTTAGCCGCCCGCATTGACGGCCCCATGGCTCGTGATTTCGACTGCGCGGTCCAGTGCCTGCATTCCTGCGGCGGCCGCGTAGTGGTCACCGGCATGGGCAAGAGCGGGATCATCGCCCGCAAGATCGCGGCCACGCTGAGTTCCACCGGCACCCCTGCGCTCTACCTTCACCCGGCCGAAGCTGTGCACGGCGACCTGGGTATGCTGGTGCAGGGCGACACCGTTCTGGCGCTCTCCTTCAGCGGTGAAACTGAAGAAATTCTGCAGCTGTTAGCAACCATCCGGCGCATTGGAAGCAAACTGGTCACGATCACAGGCGACCGCCTCTACCACGGCAGCGCTTCGATCAGCAAACGCTCCACACTGGCGCAGGCGGCGGACATTGCTCTCGATTGCTCGATCGCCCAGGAAGCCTGCTCGCTGGGGCTGGCGCCGACAGCTTCCACCACGGCTATGCTCGCACTGGGCGATGCCCTGGCCCTGACTCTGGCGGAGAAGCGCGGATTCAAAGAAGAAGACTTCGCCAACCTTCATCCCGGCGGCAAGCTGGGCAAGAAACTGGCGCGCGTTGCCCAGCTGATGCATTCCGGCGAAGCAGTGCCGCGCGTGTCGCTAAATACCGAGATGCCCGACGTGATCTTTGAGATGACGCGCAAGGGCATGGGCATCACTACCGTGGTCGACAAGAACAAGCTCGCGGGTGTGATCAGTGACGGCGATCTCCGGCGCCTGCTTCAGCGAGGCAAAGATATCCTCAGCCTGACTGCGGAAGAGTGCATGACAGCGAATCCCAAGACGATCGCCGGCCATGAGTTCGCCGCCAGCGCTTTGAACATCATGGAAGAAAAGAAGATCACTTCGCTAGTGGTGACCGGCGCATCTGGCGAGGTGGAAGGCATTATCCACCTCCACGATCTGTGGGGAACGCAGATGCTGTGACGGCAGCCATTAGCGATTCGCGCTCAATCGCCACCGTTTGCTGCATTGACCTAAAGTTGACAGCTACAGGAAAAGCAAGCTAACAACCTCATGTCTCTGGATCGGGCCAGGAGAATCAAAGTCGTGCTCTTCGACGTCGACGGCGTG
The DNA here is from genome assembly GCA_036522035.1 of Terriglobales bacterium. GTDB lineage: Bacteria > Acidobacteriota > Terriglobia > Terriglobales > Acidobacteriaceae > Angelobacter. The sequence goes on along the minus strand of DATDGP010000244.1, from coordinate 14,146 downwards.
CTGACCGACGGTACCATCTGGTTTTTTCCCGCGGCGGGGAGCGAAGTCGGTGCTACTGAAGTCGAACGCGAGCAGCACGCCGACTCGCCCGGATTCGGCATTATGAGTCGGAACATGATCGAAGCCAAGGGTTTCAACGCACATGATGGCACCGCGATCTCGTTAGCCCGTTTGGGCGGGCTCAAGACCGGCATGATCACCAAAAGGATCTCCGAGACCGTGGCTCTGCGCGCCCGGGACCTGCAGGTCGATTTTCTCTTCCAAGGAGCGGAGAACAAATCGGCCGTGCTCGACAAGATCCTTGATGAAAACGCCCTCGAGGCGGAACAGATCGCCTTCGTCGGCGACGACGTGATCGATCTTCCCATCATGCGCCGCTGCGGGCTGGCTATCGCCGTGGCCAACGCACGTCCTCAAGTAAGAGCTATGGCGCACTACGAGACGCCCTCTTCCGGCGGGCGCGGCGCCGCCCGCGACGCGGTGGAGTACATCCTCAAGGCCCAGGGCACGCTAGATCGAGTCATCGACGCCTATCTCCAGGCACGAACGACGATCAAAAGGACTTAACTTGAGGATCGAGCGCCCGTAAGGGACGCCGGGGGGGAAAGTGTACAAGAAACAACAAACCCACCGGTCCCTGCCATGACGCTTGCGCATCAAACCGGTGGGTTCAGCTTTTCGTCTACTGCCGCCAGTCCCGAAACTACCGGAGCCGGAAGCAGCTACTTAGCTTAGAAGCAGCGTTGAGAAAAAGGTTGCCGGGCAAGTTTCATTCGGTGGTCGGCGGAGGTTTCAGCGAGCGTACGAAGGCAACAAAATCCGGATCCTTACGTAGCGTGGCGAACTCCCCGTCGTGCAGGGCATCCCGGATGGGATAACCTTCCTCGTTGGCCTTCGTGAGATAGTAGCGACAATGTTGCTGGTCCTCCCGATGTCCGTACATCTGGGCCATCACATAATGAAAGTGGCCCATATCGTTGGACGAGATCATTCGGATGGCGACTCCGCCGGAGGTCTGGTGTTCAAAGACGGTCGGATCAAGCTCCATGGCCCGGGCGTATTCCCGGGTGGCTGCGGAGTAGTTCTTCTGGGAAAAAAAGGCTGTCCCCAGGTTGCTGTGAAAGCTGGCATTGGTTTCGCTGATGCTGATGGCTTTCCGGTATTCCCGGACGGCGGGACCGTATCGCTGGACGCGGTAATAAAGCGCTCCCAGATTGTTGTATGCCTCGGCGTAGCTCTTATCAAGCTTCAGAGCTTGCACATACTCTTGTTTGGCGTCGCGGTCGCGATACAGCTGGAAATAGCTGATGCCGGCTTTGTTGTGAAGCACTGCGGTGTCAGCCTTCTTCATGGCTGCGCGGTAATAATCGACCGAATCCAGGTAGGCCTTCTCGCCACGCAGGACGTCACCCTGCCGCTCCAACTCCTCCACGGTGGCATTGACCGGGGGCGGCGGAACTTCGACGGATGGAGTGGAATCATCCACCCGAGGCGGCTGGGCCACAGGTTGCTGGGCTGGAGGTTGTTGAGCCAAGACAGAAAACGAACAAGACATCACGATGCAGCCAAGCATGAAACGGCTGATCCGAACCATAAGGGTACCCCCTTACTGCGGCCGATCATTCCCAGGACCGTTGGCGGGAGGCCTCTTGTCCTTATTATCGTCCTTATTATCGCCCCTGGAGCCGCCAAACAGGCGTCCCCAGAACCCCTTTTTCTTGGCCTTGTCCGACGCCGCCGAATCGACTGCGGTTGGGGAGGGACCAGGCGGAGGCCCGGGACTCTGGGCGGTATTCCCCACAGGGTTAGACACCGGAGGCGGGCTCTTGGGTTCCAAGCCAAAAACCCGTTGCAAGAAATTCCCGTGTTCGCTGCCCGACTGGTCGCATGTCTGGGTGGGTTGGGTCCCATCAATGAACGTGGTGGTGTAATCATCCGGGCAAGCCGGCGTGGCAACTTGATTGGTCGCCTTGTCCAGGGTCAGCTGCACCACGCCTTGCGGCGGCGCGAAGGGCTTGGCATCGGAAAACTCAGGCAGGGCTACAGCGCGCTTCATGAATTCGCTCCAGACGGGCAGGGCTAGCGAAGCGCCGCTGAGCTTGATGTCGCTGTAGTCGTCATACCCAACCCAAACCAGACAAAGCAGGTTCGAGGTATAGCCGGCAAACCAGGCATCGTGGGAGCTTCCCGTCTTGGCCGCAGCCGGAGCATTGAAGCCGCGCGCGCGGACTCCGCCGGGACCAGCGGGCGTGCCGTTGTTGATGGTGTACTCCAGCATTTCCGTGATCACGTAAGCGACGCGCGCATCCAAAACTTGCGTCCGTTGCGGCTGGTAATTGTCCATCACGTCGCCATTGGGATCGCGGACCGACTTGATCATCACCGGTGACATACGCTGGCCGCCGTTGGTAAAAACAGTATATGCGGATGACATTTCCAGGGGGGTGGCGTCATAAGAGCCCAGAGCCATCGCCGGAGTCGCCTGGACGGAGGAGATACCGGCCGCTTTCGCCAACGCGGCTACCTTGTTGTAACCCACCATCTCAGCCACTTTCACAGTCGCATTGTTGAGTGAATGGGCCAGAGCGAACTGCGTCGTGACCTGGCCGTAGTACGTCTCCCGATAGTTACGCGGGGTGTAGACATCGTCGCCGTTGATGAAGGCGGTGGGAGAATCGTCGACCATCGTGGCGGGAGTGAAGAGCGGCTGCTCGTTGGTAACAGCATTGTTCATGGCCGCGGCGTAGACGAACGGTTTGAAGATCGACCCGGTTGGCCGCTTGGCGATGGCGTGATTGAGCTGGCTGGAGCCGTAATTGCGGCCACCGACCAGGGCCAACACTTCACCCGTGTGCGGATCGAGCGCCACCAGGGCTATCTGGGCTGTCGGCCCGGGGAGGATCTTGGTTTCGTATTTGTTCTTCCCGGTCTTAATTCTGCGCGAGCGCAGCTTCGTAATCTGCTGATCGATCTCTTTTGCGGCTACATCCACGGCTTCCGCGGCCGCCTTTTGCAGTGACACGTCGAGGGTGGTGTAGACGCGATAGCCCTCGTTGTTCAGCTCGTCTTCGCCGTAGTGGGCGACGAGCTGATCGCGGATCATGTCCACGAAATACGGAGCATCGCTGGCTTCAACATTCTGCGCGGTGAGCTTGAGCGGGGTAGCCTTGGCGGCGTCGGCCTGAGCGCGGGTGATGGCGCCAGTTTCGACCATGGCATCCAGAACCATGTTGCGCCGCTCCGTCGCTCGTTCAGGATGGCGGTACGGGGCCAGCCGGCTGGGACTCTGAATCAGTCCTGCGAGCAAAGCGGCTTCCGGGAGAGTGATGTCTTTAAGATCCTTGCCGAAATAAGATTGCGCCGCTTCACCAAAACCGGTGATGGTGAACGATCCTCGTTGCCCCATGTCCACTTGATTGGCGTAGAGCTCAAAGATCTGTGCCTTGGAGAAGCGCTGTTCCAGTTCAAGAGAGATGAGAATCTCGATCATCTTCCGCTTGAACTTCTTCTCCGGAGTCAGGAAGAACAGGCGCGCGGCCTGCATGGTGATGGTGGATCCGCCCTGTCGGTTGCCGCCGGCCCGCAGATCCGCCCACGCGGCCCCCAGCAGCCGCCAGTAATTTACTCCGCTGTGATGGAAGAAGCGGCGGTCTTCGATCGATGTGACCGCATCGACCATCACTTTGGGAATGTCGTCATACTTGACTAGGCGCCGCTTGGCGCGCTGGCCGCTGAAAAGCCCCGTGACCAGTTGGGGCTCCAGCTCGTAGGCAGTGAGATCGCCGGAGTCGCCCACCGGAGCGATACGATCCACTTGGCCGTCCTTTAGCCGGATTACCGCTCCTTCGGCGTTGTAGTAAGAATCCTGGCCGGGCTTGACCTCGATCCCGCCGCTCAACACCTTGTAGGTGCCAAGCTTCGATTGTCCAGACTCACCCTCCTCGGTGTATCCGGCGTGGCGCAGGTAGTTGGAAATTTCATGGACATCGGCCTTCTGGCCCACGCGAACGCTACGCGGTTGAGCGTAGATCTTGGCCGTATTAGCAAAGATCGGCCCACTCATCCGCTGGTCTACGATTTTCTGGTATTTGATGTAATAGAAGGAGAGAAACCCGACGAAAACGAGAGAAACGATAATGAACGCCGCGATTGCGGCCCGGGCAGGAGGACTCTTTGGACCGGCCTTAGAGCCTCGAACGCGAGGAAATTTGATTTTGATCGCCAAGTGCCAAGTCAGGCGGAATCCCGCCACCCTTCTCTCAGACTCATGGCGGGCCAGAGCATTACCTGCTGGTGCTGAGAAGTTTTTTCTTCCCAACTATTATAGCCGTTTGCTCGGCGAAAGAAACAGAGTCTTTCCACTGAGACCGGTGCGGCGGATTAAGGTGTCCGCCGCGCCAAGGCTTCGAGAAAGCAATCAGGTGCCGATCATCTTGTTGTGGGAATCCACGGTGAAATCAAGATCGACTGGATGAACGATCATATCCACATGCACGCTATAGCGAACGGTAATCGCGACGGATGCGCCAACGCGCGAAAGCGAGACTTGGTTTTCCTGGAGACGAATATCCCGAGCGAAGGCTTTCTTGATCACGATATCTTTGATCTGATCTTCAGCAAGCGTGTTTGAATAAGTCGTGCGGCGAACAATATCGTCCAAGTCGTCCTGAAACTGATACTTGTTGTAGTACGGCGGAATCATGTTCCAGGCAACGTAGAAACCGCTGGCCACAATGATGAGGAAGATAATCCCTTTGACCTTGGTTCCAAATTCCACGATACCACCCCCTCAAGAGCAAACCATCAAGAGCAAACCATCTCCTTGAATTGGTGCTCAATGGCGGCGATGTTAGCATCCTGGGAGTGGCGTGTCGAGCGGGTAACTACCTCGACTTTCCCTTCCGTAACCTTCTTGCCAACATTGACGCGGTAAGGGATTCCCACTAGATCGGCATCCTTGAACTTCACGCCGGGACGCTCATCGCGATCGTCGACGAGGACACGAAAACCCGCGGACTCAAGTTTCTGGCCAATCTCTTCTGCTGTCTTCAACAGGCTGGGTTCCTTTACGTTGGTAGGAGTTACTACCACATCGAAGGGAGTGATAGAGAGCGGGAGCCAGAATCCGTCCTGGTCGTTGTTCTGCTCGATCACCGCAGCCAGAATCCGCTCCACGCCAATCCCGTAGCTGCCCATGATTGGAGTGACTTCTTTGCCGTCCTGGTCCAGAACCGTGGCCCCCATCGACTTTGAGTACTTGTAGCCGAGCTTGAAGATATGACCGATTTCCATTGCTTTCCCCACCACCAGCGAACTCCCGCACTTGGGGCAACCCTCACCCGCGGCGGCATTGCGGAGGTCTACCCATTGGGTGGGATCGAAGTCGCGTCCCGGAGTCACGTTCCGCAAGTGAAAGTTCTCTTTGTTGGCTCCGGCGATCAGGTTCTTGCGTCCTTCAAGCGCAGTATCGGCCAACAGTAAGGGCACGGATTCGGCTAGCGGCTCTTGGGTCTCGCTCTGCCTGCTGCTCATCGCCGGGATTTTCACCGGTCCCAGGTAACCCGCGGGCGAATTAAAGACCTGCCGAATCTCTTCATCGCTCATGGGACGAAACTCTTTCCCGTCCAAGGCGGTGGAAAGCTTGGCTTCGTTGAGGGTGTGGTCGCCGCGAAGCAGCGCGATCACGGCGCGAGTCTGCCTTCTGGAAGGATCTTTCCGATCCTCGTCCAACTGCATCAAGGCCAACGTCTTGATCTTCTGCGTAGGGGAAACTCCCAAGAATTTCGCCACGTCTTCGATGGTCTTCATTCCGGGTGTGTGAACCTCTTCAGGAGCGCCTTCACCGGGCAAGTCGTCAGCGGGAGCGAGCTTCGAGGTCGCCTTTTCTAAGTTGGCGGCGTAACCGCAATGGGAGCAACTGGCAACCCTGTCTTCGCCGGCATCGGTCATCACCATGAACTCGTGCGACTGCGAGCCTCCCATGGCTCCCGAATGCGCTTCCACCACAGCATACTTGAGCCCGCAGCGGTCAAAGATCCGGCAGTACGCGTCATAGTGTTTCTGATAGGAAACGTCCAACCCTCGGGCGTTGATGTCGAACGAGTAGGAGTCTTTCATGATGAACTGGCGCACACGGATCAGCCCCGATCGAGGACGAGGCTCGTCGCGGAACTTGGTCTGGATCTGATACCAGATCTGGGGGAGCTGTTTGTAACTGCGCAGTTCTTTGCGCGCGATCTCGGTCATGATCTCTTCATGGGTCATCCCTAGGCAAAGGTCGCGTCCGCCGCGATCCTTTAGGCGAAACATGTTGTCGCCCATCACCGCCCAGCGTCCGCTGGCTTCCCATATCTCGCGCGGATGGAGCGTGGGCAACAGAAATTCCTGGCCGATGCGGTCCATCTCTTCTCGAACCACTTCGGTGATACGAAGGATCGCGCGCTGACCAAGCAACAGATGCGAGTAAATACCGGCGGCGAGCTGCCGGATATAGCCGGCGCGAACCAGCAATTTGTGGCTGGCGACTTCGGCGTCGGCCGGAGCTTCGCGCAGCGTAGGAATGAACAGTTGTGACCAACGGTGCATAGATTCTCAATCGAGGGGATGAGGAGAATCTCTAATTGTACCGGATGAAGTAGGACCGAGGAGATTGGCTGGCTCCGAACATATGCGGAAGGTGTCGCCGGCACGGAAATCGAGGGCTCGAGCCTCGACCACGAGGGATAAAATCAAAAAAGGACCCACCAGAATGGCTGCCGATATCCACATCCGACGAGCTGTGACCGCCGATATAGCTTGCCTGAGCATCCTGATTGACAGGTCGGTACGTGGGCTCCAGGCTGGAGACTATACCCCGGAACAGATTGAGAGCGCGCTGGCTACGGTCTATGGCGTGGACACACAGTTGATCGCCGACGGGACTTACTATGTCGCGGAAGTCTACATGGACAGGCCACGAGCTGGGTCGAAGCCGGTCGGTGTTCTTGAGGTTCCGCGCCGGCCGGTTATTGCCGGGTGTGGCGGCTGGAGCAAGCGCAAGACGCTTTATGGTGCTGACCATTGCCGAGGCCGCGAAGACGACCTTCTCGACCCTCGCGCGGACGCGGCCAAAATACGCGCCTTCTTCATCGATCCGGGCTGGGCACGGCGCGGCATCGCCAGCTTGATTCTCGAAACCTGCGAACACGCGGCGCAATCGGCAGGCTTCACCCGTCTCGAGATGGGAGCCACCCTCACCGGGGTTCCCTTCTATCGAGCGAAGGGCTACGCGCCGCTTGAGAGTATCCGGGTTCCGCTCGGAAACGACCTATCCATGCCCATCGTCCGCATGGGTAAAAAGATCTAGGTTACTGGTCGGAGCCTCTAAGTCCCTCAACCTAGAATACCGAGCTTGCACCCCACGCGGATGGTGGCGCAAATGCCACATCCCTAAGGACTGAGCGTCCCCCCGGGTGGGTCGAGCGGACGATGACGAAACCCCCGACCGCGCGTCCAACCATCGGCGTTAGAAGGCCGACACATGCTGGCGCGTGCTTTACAATAGCGAGCTTGGAGGAAACCTATGTGTAGTGCCTTGATCCGGAATGGCGTCTGGTTGCTGTTGTCTTGTGCGCTCCTGGCCCCGATGTCATGGGCGCAAACCGCGGTCATTGCGGCTCGAAATTCCGGCGGCAGCGACCCTGGCACGCGTCCCGCGCCCAAGTTTGACGTGGCCAACATCGATAGGTCGCTCGATCCCTGCGCCGACTTCTACCAGTACGCCTGCGCCAACTGGATCAAGAACAATCCCATCCCGCCCGACTATCCGGAGTGGGTGAGCTTCAATGAAGTCTATGAGCACAACCTCGCCGTGTTGCACGATATTCTCGAGAAGGCCAGCGTCAATGATCCCAAGCGTTCGCCGGTGTTACGGCAGATCGGCGACTTCTATGCCTCCTGCATGGATGAGAAGGCAGCGAACCAAAAACGGTATGCGCCTCTGCAGCCGGAACTGGATCGGATTGCCGCAGTCAAGAGCGTGCCAGAAATGATGGAGGTGATATCGCGACAGCAACTCATGGGGCCCAATCCTCTGCTGGGATTCGGCGCATCACCGGATTTGCACAACGCCGATATGACTCAGGCATTCATTGACCAGAATGGCCTGAGCCTGCCCGACAAAGATTACTATCTCAAGGACGATCAGCCCACCATCGAGATACGCAAAGCATTTGTCGATCATATGCGCAAGATGTTCGTTCTCGTCGGGAAGTCACCTGACCAGGCAGCCCACGACGCGGATACCGTCCTCAGGATTGAGACAGAACTGGCTCGGGCCTTCATGGACCGTACTCTGCGCCGTGATCCCAAGAACCAAGATCACAAGATGACGCTCGCGGAGATCGAAACGGCCGCACCCAATTTCCATCTGGACCGTTATATCGCCGTCGCTGGTGCGCCAGCCTTCAAAGAGCTCAATGTGGGAAACCCGGACTACTTCAAGCAGGTCAATCCGCTCATCACTTCTATTCCACTCGCCGACTGGAAAGTCTACATGACCTGGCAAATCCTGAACCCTGCCGCCACCTGGCTGTCCGACGATTTCGTCCAGCAAGATTTCAAGTTTCAGCAGACCATCACCGGCCAGCAGGAACTACCGGCGCGCTGGAAGCGTTGCATCAACATCGTTGATGGCTCCATGGGCGAAGCCTTGGGACAGCCCTACGTGGACGCCACCTTCGGCCCGGAAGGCAAGCGGCGTATGTTACAGATAGTCAACGCCCTTGAAAAAGCTTTGAACCAGGACATTACGACCCTTCCCTGGATGACGGAGGACACCAAGAAGCAGGCGCTCGTGAAGCTGGCCGCCATCCGCAACAAGATCGGATATCCCGACCATTGGCGCGATTACAGCAAGCTGACCATCGCCCGCGACGACCTACTGGGGAATATCAGCCGGTCCAACGAATTCGAGTCCCACCGTCAGTTGAATAAAATCGGCACGCCCGTAGACAAAATGGAATGGGGCATGACGCCGCCGACCGTCAACGCTTACTACAGCGGCAGCTTGAACGAGATCGTCTTTCCCGCCGGCATCCTGCAGCCCCCGTTTTTCGATGTCACCTTAGATGATGCGGTCAACTTCGGCGGCATCGGCCTGGTGATCGGCCATGAGCTCACTCACGGTTTTGACGATCAGGGCCGCAAGTACGATCCCAAGGGCAATCTTCGTGATTGGTGGACCGAGAAAGACGCGCAGGAATTCGAGAAACGCGCCGGTTGCGTCGACAAAGAGTACAGCGGCTTTGTTGCCGTGGACGATCTTCACCTGAACGGCAAACTGACCCTCGGTGAGAATACCGCCGACAACGGCGGCGCTCGCATCGCCCTGATGGCCCTCCATGCCCTCATGGCCCAGTCCAACCAGGATCCAAACCAGAAGATTGACGGCTACACGCCGGATCAGCGCTACTTCCTCGGATTCGCCCGCGTTTGGTGCCAGAACAGTACGCCGGAGATTCTACGTGTGGGAGTTCGAACCGATCCGCACTCGCCGGGACGCTGGCGCGTGAACGGTGTGGTCGAAAACATGCCCGAGTTCCAAAAAGCCTTCGGCTGCAAGCCCGGCCAGCCGATGGCGCCCGCGAACGCGTGTAGAGTGTGGTGAAAACCAACTAGGGAGGGCACCCAGGAACGGAGGCCAACAATGCCTGGCGTAGCCACTGTCCTGACTCGTGGATCGATCTCGACGCGTTCAGGTGAGAGCTATTTGCCCGTGAATCGCGCCCACGACTGCGGCCCCCAAGATCAGCCAGACGGCGTTTACGCGTAGCGCGAAAAGGAGCACCGCGGCAACGCAGGCGATCGCGATGGTCAACGGATCGACCAGGGCCGCTTTTCCCAGTTGCCAGGTCACTACGCCCATTAGAGCCAGCGAACCGACGATCGCGCCATCCAGCAGGGCGCCAGCCAGAGCCGAACGTCGAATCTTGGGAATCAGCGGTCCGCTTATGGCAACCAGGAGAAATCCCGGCAGAAAGATTCCCACGGTCGCGACGGCGGCTCCTGGAAGTCCTCCCACCAGGTAGCCGATGAAGGTCGCGGTGGTAAAGACCGGTCCCGGCGTAACCTGGCCTACAGCGACGGCATCGAGCACTTGCCTTTCCGTAAGCCAATGCAACCGGGTCACGAAGTCGGACTGAAGGAAGGCCAGTAGGACGTATCCGCTGCCGAACAGAACCGACCCGATTTTGAGAAAGGTCAGGAAGAGCCGCCCGAGACCGAACGGCGCCGCAGCTACTCCCGCCGCAGCTGCCGCCAGAACTGATGCCACGGCCTTCGTCTTCAGCGAAGCCAGCAAGGTCGAAGCCGTGACGGGCGTGCGCCTTAGGCGTTCATACAACACCGGAACCCCGGCCAAAACGCCGGCACAGAGCAGCACCAGCAGGTTGTCCATGCCGAGTAGCAGCAAAATCACGGAGAGGACTCCGATTGCCCCCAGAGTCCTGGTCTTCACAGCGGTTTGCTTGAGCTTCCAGAAAGCCTGCACCACCACAGCAATCACCACAGGTTTGACGGCGTAGAGGATGCCGGAAACCTGGGGTAGCGATCCGTAGCGGACATATGCGGCCGCGATCGCACACACCAGAATCGCCGCAGGAATAATGAAGCAGCATCCAGCGACAATCAGGCCAAGCCAGCCCCGCTTGGTATGGCCGATATAGATGGCCATTTCGGTCGAGCTGGGACCAGGAATGAGGTTAGCGGCACCCAGGCGGTCAAGGAACTCCTGTTCGGTTAGCCAATGATGGCGGCGGACGACCTCCTCTTCCATCAGCGCGATATGAGCGGCAGGCCCGCCAAAGCCCACGATGCCCAGCTTGAGGAAGAAGGCGGCCAATGCCCTAAGGCTGACGCCATCGGTGCCCCGGTCGGTGGCCAAGCCAGGGCTCGCTATTTCTGCGCCGGCTCGGCGTTGCGAAGATAGGCGTCCGTCTTATCCAGCCAATCCTGGCGCGGAGGATAGAAGACGTCCAAATCGACCGTATCTTCCAGGGCTTCTGCCTTATGCGGCATGTGAGAAGGGATACATAGGACTTCACCGCCGCGGACCACGATCTCTTTGCCGTCGATCCAGAACTTAAGCGCGCCCTCGACGATATAGGTCAACTGTTCGTTCACGTGGCTGTGTTCGGGTACCACGCAGCCCTTTTTCAGGAGGATTCGGGCGAGCATCAGCTGATCGCCGGTAATCATCTGGCGATCGATAAAGGGGTTGAGTTTTTCCCTTTCAACGTCATTCCAGCGGATGTGCTTGAGCATAGGCAGCCATTCTACCAGCGCGGTCAGCAAGGTGAGCATCCCCGCCGAACCCATGCTCGCAGTCCCAACGTGGTAACCGAGCCCACGAAAAAGTACCAAAATCGTCAAGAGTGAGGCTACCAAGGTCACGTTGTGGCAGTGGCCAGAAATGTCATTCAATGAGCAGGGTTAGAAGATACTTATGAAATCGATGCGCCGTCTCTTCGCCATGACGCTGGCCGTCGCGGGCTTGGGGTGTTTCGCCTTCGCCCAGGAGACGATCTCAGCGCTCGAAACCGAGGCCAAGGCCGCTAGTCCGGCCCAGAAGGTTCCGATCACCACCAACTCCCGCGCTGCCGCCCGTTACTTCGAAACGGGAATGGTGAACTTTGAAAATCACCGCTGGAATTTCGCGTTGCGCGATTGGCGTGAAGCCGTCCAACTGGACCCGAAGTTCGCGTTAGCATACACCTGGATCTGCTTTACTACCTCCGATCCCGCCGAAGAGAATGAGAGCCGTATTCGAGCCAAGGCGGCTATGGGCGACGTTACGCCCTCCGAGCAGCTGATGGTCAAGTGGATCACGGGAGCGCACGAGGACAAGTATGTCGAAGGCATTCAGGCCATGAATGACCTGCTGGCCATCTACCCCCAGGACAAACGCTTGAACTTCCTGGCGGGTTATTGGCTGTATCGTCAAGACGAATTTGAGCGCGCGAAAAAGCCGACGTTACAGGCTCTGGCCGATGATCCCAAGTACGCCACGGCGTATAACCAGCTTGGGTATCTCTACTCCCGAACCGGCGATCTCGCCAAGGCCCGCGAGGCCCTCGAAAAGTACGTCCAATTGTTGCCTAACGAGCCCAACCCCCACGATTCTTACGGTGAGGTGCTGCGCCTTTCCGGCCATTTCAACGAGGCCCTGGAACACTACCGCATGGCTCTAAAGATCGACCCCACCTTTTATATATCCCAGAAGGAGCTGGGTGAGACTTACTCCCTGATGGGCGAAGAGGAGAAAGCCCGCGCAGAATACGCAAAGGCCATCCACGAGGCCCCCGGCTCCGGCGTGAAGGCCGAATACATCCAGAAGCTGGCGCTGACCTGGGTTCGCGAAAAGAAATGGGCCGAAGCCGACAAGGCCTATCGCGACGCCGCGGAAAAGGCCCACGGCATGCAACAGTGGGTCTGGGAAGCACGCGCCTATCGGATCATGGCCATGTACCAGCCCGAACTCGCTGTCGCCAACCAGTATCTGGACCGCGCGGACGCTCTGCTGATGGAGAAGAAAGACGCCGTCGCCAAAGCTGATCTCGACGAAGAGCACGCACGAATCCTGCGAGTTCGTGTGGAGCGTAATCTGCCTACGAATCCAAAATTGGCCGCGCCGAGGGCCACGGCAGAAGAGGCTCTCTCGGAGCTGGAGCAACTGGCGGGATCGGGCGTCAGTATCGCCATCCAGCGGAGTTATAGCGGCGCCGAGGGCGCCTTCCTGGTTTCCCGGATGAAGTACAAAGCCGCGATTCCCTACCTCGAAGACGACTACATGAATCCTCTTTCCATGAGGTTACTGGTGGTCGCGTATCGCAAGACCAAGGCGATGACCGGAGCTGCCACGCTGAGCCACAAGCTCGAGGAGTGGAGGATTCCCACGATCGAAGAAGCGCTGGTGGTTCCCCTGTTTCGTGCTCAGGAAGCGACTGTAACCGCCAAGAACTAGCCGCAAGCCGATAGGCGTATCTGGATATCGTCTTGCGCTAAGCACTGGACGTTAACAACCGTAAATGACATTCTTCCCGAGAAAAGGGGAATCAGCGCTGACATGGTCATGGGACCTACCGGCAAGGTTCTACTCGTATCTTAGCGCGATCATTGGATCCACTTTGGCTGCTCGCTTTGCCGGCAGAAGTGTCGCCAACCACGCGATCAGGATCAGCATCAGCGGCACGCCCAAGAAGGCGACCGGATCATACGGACTTAATCCGAACATCAAATTTTGCAGAACCTTCGCAACCGCCGCGCATCCTCCAGTTCCGAGGGCTGCGCCGACCAGTACCGGCCGCAGCCCTTGTCGAAGGATCATATTGCGCACCGAATTCCTCTCCGCACCGAGCGCCATTCGAATACCGATCTCCCTTACTCGCCGGCTCACGGCAAACGCGGCCACGCCATAGATTCCCATCGACGCCAAGAGCAACGCGATCCCCCCCAGCGATCCCGCGAGAACGGCCACGATCCGCGACGGCATCCTCCACCATTCAAGATTGGCTTCGAGCGGCGTCACCTCGAAAACGAGATTCGGATCCAAATCATGCATCGCTTTTCGAATCGCCGCCCGCTGGTCCACTTTCGAGTGCACCAGCCACTGCAATTCCATCTGGTCCTTGTCCGTGACGGGAAAATAAACGTAGTTTTCGTTCGATCGTCCGAGGATTGACACTTGCCCATCCTTGGCGACTCCCGCCACCTCATACTCCTTGTCCCATGTATCTCTTAACTTCTTTCTCAGCGGATCTTGGCCCGGCCAGATTCGCCGCGCGGTCGACTCCGTCACAACGACAGCGTTCGTCTCATGAGGCTCGAAAGTGCGCCCGCGCACCAGCGGAATTGCGAGCAACGAAAAATATTCCGGCGAAACCGAGTTGTCCTCGGTCTGGAATTCCTCCCCACCGCCTACCGGAATCATGTCGGTGCTCATACGCTGGACGCTCAGAGGAATCACTCGTGCCTGCGCGATTGCATCTACGCCCGGCAGCGCCGAAATGCGCTCTCTCAAGTCATGCTGGAATTGGATCCCGCTCTTATCCTCGAAGCCCTGGTTCCGCAGCTCGAATGAAATCGCAACCGTATCCTTCATCTCGAATCC
>DATDGP010000243.1:0-45984 GCA_036522035.1 Terriglobales bacterium | reverse complement strand
AGCTCCCTGGTACGTGGTGCCGGCGGACCACAAGTGGTTCATGCATGCGGCTGTGAGTTCGGTCATCGTTGGCACTTTAGAGTCGCTCAAACTTTCTTACCCGACCGTGGGTGGAAACCGCCGCAAAGAGTTGAACGTCGCGCGCAGGAAACTCCTAAAAGAAAATTCCAATTGACGCTGGCCGGCTCAGGCCTCAGCCGAATCCACGTGGAGCGCGGGCTTGGCGTCCTCGGTTCCGGAAAGCGATTGCCAGCCGCGCCGGGAAAGATCCCAGAAGATCAGCCATCCGGCCACTCCGGCCACAGCCAGCAGCAGCAAGCCCGCGAGCCACTCGCTAAAGATGAGTTTGCCGATGCCGAATAGCGCGCAGTAAGTCATAATACAGCCGGCGATCCAGTTGAAGGTGTTGCTCCCGAGGTCGCGAACCTCGCCGAGTTCGGGTGCGAGCCTAGCGATCTTCTTCCAGCCGTAGACGGTCGGATGCACGCGACGGTAAAACGCCACCAGCTTGGCTTCTGATTCCGGTCGCGTCAGGAAGGTGGCGACAACCCAGGCAGCCGTTGTGCAACCCGCAGTGATCAAGGACGTCTTGGCGAAAACCACGGGGTCGCTCCCGGTGAACGGAACCAGGAATTTCAGTACGAGCGTCACCGCTGCCGCCACGATCATGGCCACAATCTCGCTCCAGGCGTTGATCCGCCACCAGTACCAGCGCAGGATATAAACAGCCCCGGTGCCGATTCCCAGATTGAGTACAATTTGCCAGCCTTGTCCAACCGAGGTCAGCTGGCTGGCCACATAGCCGCTGATCAGGACTAGGCCGATAGTAAAGAGTCGTCCCATGGCAACGTAGTGGCGCTCGGTCTTGTTCGTCGCCAGAAAACGCCGGTAAAGATCGTTGACCAGATAAGAGACGCCCCAATTCAGCTGCGTTCCCAGAGTCGACATAAACGCCGCCAGGAACGCGGCCACCATCAGACCGCGCAGCGCCGGCGGCAGATAGTCGCGCAACACCATCACGTAGCCTTGCTGCGGACTGGCAGCGTAAGCAGCGTTGGGATGGAGTCCCCCGGCGGGTGCGTACACCGCCAGCGCCACTAGGCTGGTGATGATCCACGGCCAGGGACGCACCGCATAGTGGGCGATATTGAACCACAGTGTTGCTCCGAGGGAATTCTTCTCGTCACGCGCAGAGAACATTCGCTGGGCCACGTAGCCGCCGCCTCCAGGCTCTGCGCCCGGATACCACGCCGACCACCACTGCACGCCAAGATAGGTCACGAACGTAAGCAGCGGAAGGGTCCAGATTGCGTTGGTCGCCCACCCGAGATGAAAGTCGGGAAAGAACGCCAAAGGGTTCGATGTTTCTAAGCCATTCTGATGGGCCGCTTGCCCCACGAGCTCTAGCCGAAGACGAAGCGCGTGCATGCCGCCGATTTTCATCACGGCAACCCAGGCCAGCACAATCACCATTCCCATCTTCAGGATGAACTGGAACAGGTCGGTGACCAGAACACCCCACAGGCCGCCGATCGAGGTGTAAATCCCAGTAAACGGGATCAGGACGAAAATACAGATGAGCAGCGCCGTGTGGTGAGGCGATCCGAGCGTGTAATCGAAGAGCGGGGTCGAGCCCAGCATGAGTTTAATTACTTTTCCCTCTGGGATCATCGGTCCCAGCAGCACGGCAATGATCGAGACCATGGCGTTGGTCACCCAGCCCAGGATGAGACAGTTCATGATCAGTCCGAGATAAACGGCCTTGAATCCCCGGAGAAAAGCCGCGGGGCGACCGCCATAGCGGATCTCGGTGAGTTCAACGTCGGTGAGGACTTCCGAGCGCCGCCAATAGCGGGCGAAGAAAAAAACCGTCATCAATCCGCTGAGACAGGAACTCCACCAGATCCAGTTGCCGGCAATGCCCTGGGTGGCGATCACGCCGCTGACGAACAGCGGGGTATCGGCGGCGAAAGTTGTGGCCACCATTGATGTCCCGGCCAGCCACCAGGAGACTTCGCGGCCGGAAATGAAAAATTCTTCAGTATTTCCGCTCGACTGGCGACGATAGTAGATGCCGATCAGTAGATTGATCAGCAGGTATCCCCCAATCACCAGCCAATCGGTTAGGTTGAGCGGCACGGTTCCTCCGGTATAACGCGCACGACTTGCAGGTACTGCAGCTGGGGAGTTTAGCAAATCCGAGTATGATCTCGAACTCCGGCGAACTGCTTATGCTAACTCGCTTACCCTACCCCCAATCAGCTATTCGATGACCACGGACTTGGAGAGGTGTCGGGGCTGATCGACGTTCCGCCCGCAGAGCACGGCAATGTGATAGGCCAGCAATTGCAACGGCACCACTTCCACAATCGGCTGCAACAACACCGGCACATCAGGGACCGGCAGAACACAAGGAGTGAGCGCCGTGATCTCCTTGTCGCTTTCGTTCACGATCGCCAGCACCGGAATCTCCCTCTCCAGAAACTCACGGATGTTTGACACCGTCTTGCTGTAGCGAAGCATCGAGTCGGGATCATCCTTGTCATGGGCCGCCAAAACCACCAACGGGAGCCCTTCATGCACGAGTGCGGTGGGCCCGTGCTTGAGCTCGCCCGTAGGATAGCCCTCGGCGTGGATGTAAGAGATTTCCTTGAGTTTCAACGCCCCTTCGAGCGCGATGGGATAGTCGATGTCGCGGCCAAGATAAATGAAGTCTTTGTAGCGATACAAGAGTTGAGCAAACTTCTGGCATTCGGCGTCCGTCGTCAACGCTTCGCCAATGCTTTCAGGTAGGACGGTTAGCGCCGCCACCGCCTTCTGGATCTCCGTCCTTCCTCGCGTCTGACCTATGAAGGCCGCCAAAAGAAACAAAGCCGTAAGCTGCGTGGTGAAACTCTTCGTAGCCGCAATTGCGACTTCCTCTCCCGCGTAGGTCAGCAGCGCTGTATCGGCATTTTGAATAAGCGGCGTGTCCGGAACGTTGCAGATGGCCAGCGACCTGCCGCCCTTGCGCCGCGCCACATTCAGAGCGGTAATGGTGTCAATCGTGGTCCCGGACTGCGAGAGAAAGATCGTCAGCTCATGCGGCACCACCACTGGGTCGCGGTAACAATACTGACTGGCAAAGTCCACTTCGACCGGGAGCCCTGTCATACGCTCGAGCATGAACTCGCCGACTATGCCGGCATGGCGGCTGGAACCGCTCGCGGCGACAGTGATTTTGGAAATGTCACGGATTTCTTCTTGGGAAAATCCGAGACCCGGCAGAACGATTCGGGATTGAGCATCGATGCGCCCGGCGATCACACGCCTGACCGCATCAGGCTGCTCGTAAATCTCCTTCAGCATGAAGTGGGGGAAACCGTTCTTCGCTTTGGATGGATTTCGAGTCACGTGCCGTTTCTCCCGCGGGCTGCCGTGGTTCAATGCAAAGCCAAATCCAATTTCTTCTATTTAATAAAACGATTCAATAGGACTATATCAAGCTATCTAATCGTTTCCAAGCAGAAAAGACGTGGACCGCAGAGGTCAGGTCGCTACGAAGAAGGGTAAAAGGCGGAGCCGTTAACTTGAGGTTAAAGACTCCGCCGATTGGTTAGGGAACGGCAGCTATAGATTGGCTAGAAAAGAAGTTTCAGCCCGAACTGGACCTGACGCCCGGGGTTCGACGAACTGATGACGCCAAAGGTGGTGCCGAAGCTTGCATTGGGCGCGGCCAGGATCGGCGTATTGGTAACGTTGATGAACTGGGTCATGAACTGCAGCCCAGTCCGTTCGCCCAAGGTGAAGTGTTTATTGATGCTGAGGTCGGCAGTGGTCAGACCAGGTCCGCGGAACGAACCTACACCGCAGGTTCCGAATGTGCCGGGGGTGGGCAGAGCGACCGCAGCCGGATTCAAGAACTGGATGCCATTGGAGCCCGGGCCAAGGGGCACGAGCGCTCCGCTGCCCGATTGGGAAACGCCGGCGACACAGTCGGAGCGGCTGGCGAAGGAACCGGTACCGGATTGATCCGGAGCTTCCGAATTGATCGCAAACCCAGTGTGGAGAGTGAAATCAGAAGCCAGGCTCCAGCCCCCAATGATCGCGTTTGCGATCCCGTTGGCGTTCCCGGCGAAAGTCTTGCCCTGTCCAAAGGGGAGCTCGTACGTGAGATACCCGTTGAACAGGCTGGCTACGTCGGAAATGCACCTCCCGTAGTCTCCCAGCGCATCATAGCTGTTCTGGAAGAAGAAGGAAGCGCCGTTGGTCTGGCTGATCGCGCCAGGCAGCTGTTCTTCGTCACCAAACTGGCCAAAGTAACCGAAGCTGTTCGAAAGGCACTTGGACCAAGTGTAGTTGGCTTGAAAGCCTACTCCGTGCCAGGGGCGCTCGGCGACCGTCACTTGCAGAGCATTGTATCGCTGAATGCCGCTGGAATCGTTCAGCCGGACTTGGGGTGACGCTCCCCCACAAAGATCAGGGCCGCCGGCGACGGGATTGCAGTTCACTAGTGACTGTACAAACGGTCCGGGCGCCACGACGCCAGGAGAAACGAGCACCTTCTGGTTGAGGATGAAGATGTCGGACATGTGGTCAATCTTGTTGCCGACATAGCCGATGGTGATCGAGGTATTCTTGCCCAACAGGCGCTGGATGCTGAGATTCCATTGCTGATCCACGGCGGGCTGCAGATTGGGATTAGTCACGTGGATTTGGATTCCACTCAGGCAGCTCGGCGAGAACGCCTGAAGCGCAGCCAAGCTGCATGCGGCTGCCGGAAAACCATTGAAACCCTGGTCGAGCGTACTGCCCGGAAGAGCTAGATTGGCATAGTTCGCATCGTGGGCAGTGATAAAGGGTGGATTCTGGTAGGGAAGGTTGTTCACGCCGTTGGCCTCCATGAAGCTGGAGATGCCATACGCGCCGCGAATCACGGTGTTCTTCGCCCAACCCCACTGCGGCTGCCAGGCAAATCCCAGCCGCGGCTGGAAGTTGTCGATGCCGGTATACGTGTTGTAGCCCGAGCCGATCGTCGGCGCCCCGGTTGTCAGATTAAAATTCACATCCTCGCCATTGTCCGTGGTACGGGCAGTTGTGAGCTCGTAGCGGAGCCCTAGATTCAAGGTCAGGTGTTCAGTGATTCGCCAGTTATCCTGCCCGAAGATCCCATACAGACTGTTGCGGAGATACTTGGTGCCGCCACCGCCATTTCCTTCCTGGACATCCGCCGGCAAACCCAACAGGAAATCAGCCACGGAACTGCCGTTGCTGCCCGCTGCGAGAGAGTTACCGGTAAACTGCCCGGAAAAGCTGAATTGGCCCGCCAGACCAGCATTGCCGGGATACAGATCGTTCATGATGTAGTGATAGGCCTCGAAGCCGCCATGGATCACGTGTCGGCCATGCGTCCAAGTCACCGTGTCCTCGAACTGAAGTGTCGTGTCGTGAAAGGATTGAACCAGGTCACTATTACCGATCGTGCCCGGCTGTACTCCTGACGCACCGGTAAAGACCATCGCCGGAAGGAAACTAACTCCTACGCCAGGGATGTTAAGAGAGGACCCGAGGTTTTGCCCCGTGGGGTTGGAAAAACCCTCCGTCACAGGGAAGTATGCGAAGCCGACGCGGGCATCATTGAGCAGGTTCGCCGTGATGGAATGCGTCTCATCCAGCACGAGGTTCTTCAAGGGAAAGGTCTTCGCGGAATTGCCCAGCAGTTCGATGCTGTTGTTGGTGGGAGCGGATACGAACTGTTGCGACCAGCGGCCCATCAGATGGTCTTTGTCTGAGGGAACGTAGTCGATCTTTAAGTCGCCTTGATACGAGTTCGTCCGAAACTGCTGCACGTCGTTCGCGACCTGGCTGGACGGATAAAACGAAGAGTTGATAATCGCGTTCGCCGCAGAGTTAAACATCCCGATCGGAATCTTGTTTCCCAGAAAAGGTGTCCGTGCTGCCGGATTGTTGCTGGAAAACGGATTGTAGAGTTGGTCAATGAAGTTGCCGTGAGCATCCTTGTCGCCGCAGATACCGCCTGGCCCAGTGAAGCCGCTGACGCAGAGCGCCGAGAAGTCACCGGTGCGTTGCGCCGGGGAGATAGTCTGCAGTTGGGTAATGGCGGCCGGCTGGCTAAATAATGATTCTTCGTAGTCGGCAAAGAAAAACAATTTGTTCTTGACGATTGGGCCGCCCAGCGTCCCGCCAAAATTGTCATAGCGCTGCCCAGGCCTCGGGAGGCCATCGAGGTTGTTGATCCAGCTGTTGGCGTTCAAGCCTCCACGGCGCAGGAACTCATAGAGGTCACCGTGGAAATCATTCGTTCCCGACTTGATGCTTACGTTGACGACTCCACCGAGGTAGTTTCCGAAGTCGGCAGGCGCATTGCCCGTGATGAGATTGAACTCTTCGATGGCGTCGGGGGCTGGCACGAAACCCACGTCGTTGTTGTCGGGCTGGTTGTTGTCCATTCCATCGAGGACGAAGTTGTTTTCCTGCTCACGAGCACCATTCACATAGGGGCGGCCGGTGCCAAAGGTGTTCTGCGCCGCCCGAAATCCAAAGAGATTCGGCGTAATCACTCCGGGTGCCGATATCAGAGTGAGCTGGTTGATGTTGTGCGTAGACAAAGGCAGAGCTTCAGCGGTCCGCGCGTCGATGACGCTGCCAAGTAAACTCGTATCTGTCGCCAGAATCGCCGCCGTGGCTGTCACCTCGACAGTTTCTGACACCTGGCCGACCTTCATCTTCATGTCCAGGCGAACTGTCTGGTTGAGGACCAGCGTGAACTGCGGATAGGCCACTTTCTGAAAACCTTGAGCTTCGACAGCAACGCGATAATTGCCCACCGGTACCGTAGGCAGAACGAAAGACCCAGTCTCGTTGCTGTGCGTGGTCAGGATGGTGCCACGGTCTGTATCCTTCGCGGTGACAGTCGCGCCCTGAACGGCCGCGCCCGTGGGATCGACCACCGTGCCCACGATGGATCCGGTGGTCTGCTGGGCCATTGCCGGAAGCGCAGCAGCGAACAGCGCAACGGCCAGGCACACAATTAGTAGAGTTGCCATCGCCGCGCGATTAGATTGATTCGTCTCGACGCCTCCTGAACCGGAGGGCGAGGGGAGAATAACTCTCAAACACGAGCCGAAGAATTTCATATGACCTCCATTGTGCGGGTGCGTCGTGCACTCTTTGCTGCTTTCCAAAGCGCTGACTCCGTGAACTTCACGCAAACTCACACTGTTTATTGAAACGTTTTTGTAAACCCGGACCGGAATTTTCCCAAACCAGAGTAGCTGTGTCAAGTATTAATTTTTGGCTCATCAGTTTTAATAAACAAACGAAGCGGCTCGACATGTCGACGTACAAGCGCATCTCCAAAAATCAGTAGATCGTCTTCGATCAACATTTAGTTTTTGGAAGAAAACATGAAGTGCCAACGATCGGTGCAGGTGGAAAGCCGGTTGTTAAGTTTCCCAATTTGACACCCGGTAAATCAACCGGCGACGGACCAGCAGGTAGGCGGTTTCTTCATGAGCATGGGCAGTCTTGCGGCACCTAGCAGTCCTGCGCTTTCCTTGAGCGCGGTGGGTGTAATTGTAGTTCCCCGATGTTTCGACCTCATGGGCTCCCCAGCTCGAAAAACAACCGACCGCCGCTCGAGTTCGCGGAACAGCGCTGGGGCGAAAGCGACCCAGGCGGCGGCACCCCCTCCGCCGATGACGTACAAGGGCAGATTCAGTGCATTGATCAGATTAGCCAGGGCAATACCCAGGGCGGAGCCCATGGTCTCGAAGATTGCCTGGGCTGCTGGATCTCCATGGAGGGCAACCTCGAAGACCGAACGTGCGGTGAATTGCGGATCACGTTCCGCGAGCTTCGCCAAAGCAGATGATTTGCCTTGCGCAATCGCTCGCGAGGCCATCCGCCTGATTGCTGTAGCCGAGGCATATAGTTCAAGGCAGCCGCGACTTCCGCAGGGGCAAGGCACCCCGTCCGGTATCACAGTCATATGACCGAGTTCGCCCGCCATCCCCATCGCGCCATGCCAGGGGCTGCCATTGACAACGAACCCACCGCCGACTCCCGTGCCCAGGGTTAGCATGCACAGGTCCTCCACATCCTTGCCGGCGCCGACCCACTTCTCTCCCAAAGCGGCGCAGTTCGCGTCGTTTTCCAATACCACCGGGAGTCCCAGTTTCAGCTCAAGCTCGTTGCGGATGGGGAAGCCTTCCCATCCCGGTAGGTTCGCCGCTGAGTGCACGATGCCGCTGTCGAGATCAATGATTCCTGGAACGCCCACGCCGACGCCCAACAGGTGATAATGCCCGGCAAACTTGCGCGTGAGCCGCCGGATGCGGCCTGCCATCTGACTCAAAACGTAGTCGCGGCCGTGGTGGAGCTCCGTGGGCGCGTCCAACACTTCGAGAGGTGTTCCGGAATCTTCAACAGCTGCCACTCGCAGATTGGTGCCGCCAAGATCCACGCCGATGGCAAACGAAGGCATTCTGCTCGTCCTGGATTTATTTCTCACCCGCCGGCAAGCCCGCCGGTCGAAACGGGCCAATTATACAAAAACGTTTCAATAAAACAAACGAACGAGTATGTTATGTTGGTCACACATACAGGAAAACAGCTTGGCAATTGCTTAACTTCCGGATATGCTTGCCTGCTCATTTAAAGACTCGCATTGGGATCTGTCCGGTGACTGGGGGTATCTTGAGACGCCGGGAAAACAAGCGCACTGCGGTTACGATTCGGGATGTGGCGCGGGCCAGCGGATTCTCCGCTAGCACCGTTTCGATTGTCTTGAACAACGCGCCTTTGGCGCGCTATATCCCTCTGCCCACCAAAGGCCGCATCCAGAAGGCGGCCAAGAATCTCGGCTATCACCCCAACATTTTTGCCAAGTCTTTGCGCAGCCGACGCAACCACACCGTCGGGGTCATGGTCTTTGACGTCACGGATCCTTACTGCACCCCGATTCTGCGCGGCTTGGAGAATTCCCTCTACCAGGCCTCGTACCTGCCGATTCTGACTGATGCGCACAACGAGCGCAGCCGGTTTGAAAGGTATCTGGAGATGCTGCTGGAGCGCCGAGTGGAAGCGCTCATCGTTCTCGCGAATTGGCTGTACCTCGATATCAATCTGCTGTCGGACTTAGAGCGGCCAGGCATTCCCACGGTAATTATTGGACGCGAACTTGAGTCCAATTCCACCAGCTCGGTAACCGTCGACGATGAAGGCGGAGGCTACGCTGCAGTGGCGCACCTCTATGCTTTTGGGCACCGTAAGATTGCTTTCGTGCGTGGACCCAAGACGCTGTCGAGCAGCAAGAACCGTTGGCGCGGCGTGCAGAGATTTGCCCGCGATTCGGGATTGGAACTGGACCCGAAACTGATCGTCGATCTGCCCGACCAGCTCAATCCAAACCTTGGCGTCGACGACGGCAATCGCATGACGCTAGAGCTGATCGATCGGAAGCGGCCCTTCACCGCGTTGATGGCTTTTGACGATATGACGGCATTTGGCGCCTTGCGTGCCATGGCCAGCGCCGGCATCAAGGTGCCGAACCGCTGCTCGGTCATCGGCTTCGACGATGTTACGCCTTCAGCGCTGTTTGTACCGTCTTTGACTACCGTCCGTCAGCCAATGGAGGCTATGGGCGCTTCGGCGGTAAACATCGTCGTCGATGCCATTAGTGCTGGCGCAGACAATCGGCGAACTCCTGCGGTGCACCGCAAGCTGGCATCAGAATTGGTTATTCGCGAATCCACCAAGGCCCTTTCTTAAGTCTGGAGAGCTAGGCGTCCGAGGCAACGGCTTTCTCAGCTCCGAAGAATATCCCCCTTGCCTCCTTCGTCCTACCGGAGAGCTTCGGCGCCAGTCCCGGCCGCGCGCGCTATCGATGTTCCGCGAGGAGCGATGCCCGGCAAAGTTACGGGCAGCCGACCGTGCGCCTTAAGTTCTCCAAACAGGACTTTGACCGCGCTCAGCTCCGACGTTGAAGCGTTGGAGTACGTACAGATATAGTTCTGGACACGCGGAAAATTTTGGGCGACATAGGGATTCCCCAACGCAACCACCACCGTTTTGTCGGCAGCAACCTCCAGAAGTTGGGTCAGCAGCAGTCCCGCAGCTTCTTCAAGACCGACGCTGTTCACCAGTTTGCCTTCAACCATGACCTGCTTGGCGGGGGTAGGCACCATGTAGGCTGCGACCACCACGTTGCCTGCATCTTTTGCTGCTTGAATGATTTCGCCTGTCAACGGTGCGGCCAAGTGATTATCGACATAGAAGACCGTGGCGTCGGTACGTCGGGCCTTCAAAGCACTCTCGAAGCCGCGGCCTGAGGAGCCATGGACGGACTCCGTGAAGATAATCACAACCGTTTGATCGGTAGCCTTGACCGAAGGTTGAAAGGTCTCACTTTCGACAAGAGTCGGGCGCAGCCTGGGCAGCGGCAGGGTGTGGCCGTTGTCGCGAACCAGGGTCACCGAATCGTCGGCGACTTGCTGGGCAAATTGCATGTCCTCCTGTTTGTCGACGAGGTAAGGCACACGGGCCAGATCCACCAGCCGAGCCTTGTTAAGGCCTAACGCAGCCTTCATCTCTAGAATCTTTTTCACGGAGGCGTTAATCCTTGAAAGCGGAATATCACCTGCCTTCACCGCGTTCACAATGCCGTGAAAAGCTCCGTCCAGATCTGTGGGCCACAAGATCACGTCGTTGCCGGCTTTCACTGCGTCAACAGCGGCCTTTGCCGTAGGGCTTCCCTTCTCCGGTGGATACAAACTAGTGAGCCCGCGCATCTCCAGGGCATCGGTCACGATAATGCCTTTGAAGTCCAGTTCTTCGCGCAAGAAACCGCTCACCACGTTCTTGGAAATCGTGGCCACTCGGTTGGGATCAGGTTCGAGAGCAGGAACGACAAGATGGGCCACCATCACAGAATTTACGCCAGCGTCGATGGCCTTCTTGAATGGTGGAAGTTCCACGCTCTGGAGTCGCGTCAGGTCACCTTCTACTTTAGCTACGCCGAGATGAGAGTCGGTGCCGGTGTCGCCGTGCCCAGGAAAGTGCTTCGCGGTGGTCAACATGCCGTGCGTTTTGGCTCCGCGGATAAAGGCGGCTACCAGATCGCCGACAGCTTCGGGGTCTTCGCCAAAGGAACGCGTGTTGATGATGGGATTGTCGGGGTTACTGTTTACGTCCGCGACCGGGGAAAAGTCCCACTGGACGCCGATCGCACGCGACTCCTCCGCCGTGATCGCTCCGAACCGTTCCGCATATTCGGTTTTGCCGGTCGCACCGAAAGCCATCGCGTCAGGGAACGCCGGTACGGAACCTACGCGTGACGCCAATCCACGTTCAAAATCTGCGGCGATCAAGAGGGGAAGCTGCGAATCGCGCTGCAGCTGATTGGCAATCGAGGCCACTTCGAGTGGTGGATTCTTGAGAAGAAACGCACCGTCGGAGTGCACGGTGAGGGTAACTGAGCCTAAATGATACTTGCGCATCTGGTCGCGGAACTGCCGGTAGCCGTCACTGTCGAAGTTCTGAAAGTCGGTGAAGTACCGGACGTTGAGCATCTGGCCCACTTTTTCGTCGAGCGTAAGCTTTTTTAGAGTCTGCTCGGCCCAGCGCCGCGTTTCCTTGGTCGGCTGCGCCGGACCAGGTTTCAGATATTGGTCCGCAGCAAAGCATGGCACTGCCAAAAAAAACAACAGGGTTCCCTGGAGAAATCGCTTCATGATGGAAGAAAGATTAACAGATGGCCAACACTGATTGAGACGTAGCGGCTTTGGATGATGTTTATACTGGTCACTCTCAGACCATGAAGACCGTCATCAGTGCCGCGCATCTGGTTACGCCCACCGAAGGCATTGAATCGCCGGTTCTGGTGATCGACGGCGACCGCGTTGACGCCGTCGGTTCACGGGAAGCGATCGAGGCACCGGCTGGCGCTCGGCGCATCGATTTGCCAGGCTTGATCCTAGCTCCAGGGCTTCTTGACATACATGTCCACGGCGGCGCGGGGCACGATGTGATGGAAGCCGATCCCAGCGCGCTCGCGGCGATGGAGCGACACATGGCGGATCACGGCGTTACAGGTTACTTGCCCACGACCGTAACCGCTCCGCTGGACCGAACGTTGGCCTCGCTCGCGAACCTGGGGAAGATCATCGCCTCGCGCGGATCGGAGGACAATCGCGCTCGTCCGCTCGGGATTCACCTCGAAGGACCCTTCATCAGCCACACCAAGCGGGGTGTACATCCTCCAAAGTACTTGCTTCTCCCGTCGCCGGAGGTTCTCGATCAGTTCTGGCAAGCCTCTGCAGGAACGATTCGCATGATGACCATCGCTCCTGAGCTTCCCGGCGCCGTGGAGACGATTCGCCGGGCACGGGCGCTGGGAATACACTCCAGCGTGGGACATTCAGATGCGAGTTACGATCAGACGTGTACCGCCCTCCGTGCCGGAGCAGAACATGCCACACACACTTTCAATGCGATGCGGGCGCTCGATCATCGCAATCCTGGAATCCTCGGTGCGGTCCTGACGGACGACACCATCAGCGCCGACATCATCGCCGACGGTGTGCATGTGGCTCCCATTGTAGTGCGCATGTTTTTAGCCGCCAAAGGCCCGGAGCGCGCCGTTCTGATCACTGACGCGATCAGCGCCACCGGCATGCCCGATGGCCGCTACCGGCTGGGAGCGTTCGAGGTGCAAGTGACGGGCGATCGCTGCGAACACGAGGGCAAGCTCGCGGGCAGTGTGCTCACACTAGACCGCGCTGTTCGCAACGTCATGAGTTTTGCGGGATGGAATTTGCAACAAGCCATTGGCCTTGCCACGTTGAATCCGGCGCGACTGTTAGGGTTATCCCAAGAACGAGGCATCCTGGCGCCCGGACGGATCGCGGACCTGGTAGCTGTGACACCAGAGGGCGAAGTTGCTCGAACTATCGTCGCCGGCAACCTGCGGCAGTCGTGACTCTCGGGCGGCGATGTATCAGTCAGGCACAGTAGCTTCCACCAGCTTCTCTACTGCTGGGACGATCGTGAGAAGCATCTCCGCCTGGGGCTTCTGGGCTTCCTTCAGAAACGCCAACTGTTGGTCGCGCCACGCGGAAGATACCCGCCCTCCGGCGCCAAGATAATCGAGTGCTTCGAGGCCAATCGCTGCCACTGCTGACAGGTTCTGTGACTGCGGTCGCGCTTCCTCGAGCAGTTGATGACTCTGAAGCGCCGCCTCCAGCTGCGGGTCGTTCCCTCGCCAAGCGCCGAGTTGGGCGCGCATCTCGGCCAAGTCTTCCGCAGAAATGGTTTTGTTCAGCACGCGCTTGGTTGCAGCAGCGAATTCCCTTCCTGCGTCGCTTTCCGGACGGACTGCGTCTACCAGACGGTTGAGAGGTGTCGTTGTCTCATAGATCCGCGTGTGATTACGCGTGTACTCTCGCACTGGTTCGAGGACATCAGCCAGAACGCGCAGCGGCTGGACATCAGCGGGAGCGGCCAGGCGTTCCAGCATCTTGCGATAGTCAGCCTCATGCAAGAGTCCAATCCCTTGCAAGTACTCGCTGGCCGAGTGGAGACGAAGGTACATGGAATCCTGGTCCTGCAGATCCTGCGGCGACCAGAGACGCTCGGCGATCGCAGCCGCGCGGGGCCAGATACGCTCATCGATATTGTCGACCGTTATCAACTCTGCCCACATACAGGCTTCGCCGCCTAGAACCCGTTTCTTTTCTTCATCAGTAAGGTTGGCAGCGGCGCCACCGAGTGGGTCCACCGAGTAGTGTTGCCCGGCCGAACGCATCAGGTCGAGGTAATAGCCGAAAGAGAGCAGGCCGCGATAGCCTTGACGTACTGCATCGGCCAGCGCTTTCTGGCCGCGCCAGGATTGGACCACGACATCTTTGGGCAACTTCGCATGCAGGATTTCGTCCCAGCCCACCATAATCTTGCCGTGTTTCTTAACGATCTGCTGCAGGCGCCCGTTGAAGTAGGCCTGCAAATCTACATGGTTGACAAGTCCGTGCTTGCGCATGAACTTGCGAATCCGCGGATTCGATTCCCACTGCTTGCCGTTAACTTCGTCGCCCCCGATGTGGAAATACTCGTCGGGGAAGAGCCGGGACATTTCCCCAATGAAATCATCCAGCATGTGATAGATATGGCCGCGCGTGGGATCCATAACCGCATCGTGGACGCCGAAGTGGCGTGAAATCTGGTATGGGCCGGGGGCAGACGCCAACTCCGGATAGGCGACAAACCAGCTGGTGGTGTGGCCGGGCACGTCGAACTCCGGCATCACACGGATACCGCGGTCGCGCGCGTAGTCGATCACATCTTTGATCTGGTCTTGGGTGTAATAGAGCCCGTCGGACGACCGCCGCTCGAGCTTGGGCAGCTTCTTACTCTCCACGCGGAAACCCTGATCGTCAGATAGATGCCAGTGCAAGACGTTGAATTTGACCGCTTCCATCCCGTCGAGGTTGCGCTTGATGACCTCGACCGGCATGAAGTGGCGCGCTACATCGATCAGAAGACCGCGCCACGGAAAACGGGGAGCGTCATCGATGACGACGGCGGGAACAATGAAACCCTCCGGGCTCTGGTGCACGAGCTGCAGCAAAGTCTGCAGACCGTGGATCACACCCAGGGGAGTTGGAGCATCTAGATGCATCGCCGTTGGTGAGATTTCCAGGCGGTACGACTCGTCCTCCCCGAGCTTCTGGACGCTTTCTCCATCGCTATGACTGGTGATGACGAAGTTAGGCGTCGCTGACGGCGTCGCTCCGTAGGCTACTCCAGTCCGGCGCGAAAGGCGTCCGAGAAAGCGGTCTACGGCTCGCTTCACACGGGGATCGGCGGTGCCATGAAGATCAACCGCAAGCGAAGAGTCGATGAGGAAGTGCCCTTCGCCGAGCTGGAAATGCGCGGGCATGGGCATCAAAGCAACAGAATGGCTCTCCTGGGCGGGCGTCAAACTTGGTGCCGCCAGCAGGAACGCCAGAAACAACCGGCTGATTCGAATCCGCAATCGACGCATGAAGGTCCAAATCCGAGAGACAAGGAGCCCGGCGCAATGCGCGAGGCGGCACTCATGGCGCCCAATGCGCCCAAGCTATTTCGGAACTGTGTGTACTCGCCGATGGCTCCTAGGATCAGAGTACCATCAGAATCGGATCCGTCGGTAAGAGCTCCTCCGCCCTTGATTCGCTGAGCTTCCCTGTGCCGGAAGTAAATGTCCACGTACATTTGGCGCAGCATAGCATCGGGCGATCACCCGCAACCAACGCTCGGCAAGCCGCGTCGGGCGGGCGGCGACCTAACCGGCTTAGCGTCCGGAATCTGTCAAGGTCTTCAGGTGCGCTTCCAAACTGTGCGCGTACTCGCGCTCGGCGTGCAATTCCGACTGCAGCTTCTTCACCAGTCCTTCTAGACGCATAATCTCGATCTTCAGTCTGGCCGCCTCATTGCCGTTGGCCGGCTTGGCCACAGGATCGGTTGACGGCGCTGCAACCGGGTGGGCCACTGGTGCTGGCGCTAATGCCGGTGCGGCTTGCGCCGCTGCCGTGATGATGGATACTGGAACGGCGCCTGCCGCGGCGGCGAGAGCTGGCCCCGCAAGCGCGGTGGCCGATCTTGGAGGCATGGGAGCAGCGGCGAAGATGCTGCTGAGCGCAGCTGCCGCATTGGGAGCGGGGTTCGTCGCGGGCGCCGAAGCGCCGTTGGGTTTGAGCAGATGTTTGACGCGGGCGATGAGATCCTGGGGTTGGAAAGGCTTGCGGAGAAGTTCGTCGGCGCGAACAGCAAAAGCTTTTTCCGCAACCGCGCGGTTGACTACGCCTGACATCAGCACCACCGGAGTCCTCGCCAGCTGGGGATGCGTCTTGATGTACTGGCAGACGTCATAGCCGTCCTTGTCCGGCATGATCACGTCGGTGATCACGATGTCTGGGCGATTCTTCTCGATCTCACCCAGGGCCAGCGTTGCATCGTGGCATGCCACTACGTTAATATTCTCGCGCCGAAAAGCGATCTTGATGACTTCGCGCATGGTGGCGCTATCATCAATAAAGTAGACAGTGGGAACAGCGGTCATCGGACGAAACCTCCTTCGGCGCCGCTCTGCGCGGACTCATCGAGTTCGCGTAGCGCTTCCAGCATCAGCTCGGTAGCTGAGCGCAACACGGTCCTCGTCGTCGCGCCCTCTCCGGGCAGAAACTTGTACGAGCCCTCCTCGACGTTGTCACAATGCTTCACAATATGTACTACGGCGTCGTCGCCGATGAGGTCGCCGCTCTCGGCGTGAGTCACGATCCCGTTCTCAAAGAATACGATCCCGTCAATCGCGCCGGCATTCACGTAGAGCGAACCTGTCTGCCGCGAGTGGGCCAACATCTGCAGCACGCCGGGCAGATCCATGTGGGATAGGCTCCCGCTCAATGCCGTGTCGGAAGAGCCGAGCATCTGCACGGGATGGAATCCTTCGGCGCTACTGCGGAGAAAATTCTTGACGTGAGATGCGATCAACTCCGGACCAAGGCGTTTGTCCACGTAGTCGGCACAGCCGGAACGGAAAGCTTCCATCAGCGCCTGGTCGCCGCCTTCGCCCATGGCGATCACGGGGATGTGGGCAGTCTTGGCGTCAGAATGGACGATCTGCGGCAAATCATGAGCGCTGATCTCGCGGAGGCTGGTCGAACACAGGATGACCGAAGGTGTGTCGTACTCCAGCATGGTGAGCGCATAACCTGATTGCGTGCTGTGGACTACCTCGAAGCCTTCCGACTTCAGAGCTTCGGTGACGCGCCGCGCAAAAAACACATTGGCATCGATGAGGAGAATCTTACCGGTAGCGGTGGCCGACGTGCTCATCGTGTCACCTCCGGCACAAGCAATTTCTCCAGATCGACGATGGCAACGCTCTCCCCGCCCGCTGTCAGTACGCCATTGACATAGGGCGGTTGCCCGGGTTCGGGCAGCGAAGGTTCGAGGCTCGCAAGCGTGCACTCCCCGGTCACGGGGATGGCCGTCGATTCCTGACGCGACATGGCGTCGCGACTGGCGATCAGATAAAACTTTCGTGGTGGCGCTTCCGGGCCTATAAGAAGCTGGGCCACATCGCAGACGGGAACGATCCTTCCGCGACGCACCAGCACCCCCGTAAGCAGCGGCGTACGATGCGGAAAAGTCTGCAGGTGATCGGGGCGGGCGAGCTCCTCGACGAATTCCGCAGGCAGCGCGAAGCGTCTGGCGCCCATCGGAAAGAGCACGTACGATTTTAGGTCGCCGCTCATACTGTCGCCACCCCCTGCAGCCGCTCCAGCCCTTGGCGCACGATCTCTTGCTCGGTCTTGTCCAAGAACGCATTCGGATTGACCACGGGTACGACGTCGCCGTTGACTACCGCAAGACCTCGGTACCAGGTACGCTCGTCGCGGGTGAAGGCGCGCGGCAGAGCGTGCAGAACGGAAATGTCTGTCATGCGGTCGGTCGAGTCCACGAGTACGGCGGTTGAAGAGTTGCTAAGAATCAGTATCCGTCCCGGCGATGCCACCGGCAAAGAAAAATGCCGGGCGGCATCCACCACAAAGTAAGTCGCGCCGCCGCGTTCCAAGGTGTAGCGCAGCTTGTCGACCCGCACCGAGATACCACCCAGGGCGAACTCTCGCAGCCCTTCCAGGTTGCGTATTTCCTTCACCGCAACTGCCGCGATCGCGAATTTGAACGCGCCGACGCTGAATAGAATGACTCCCTCATGAGAGCCGAGCCGGGGACGCGGACGACGTTCCCTCATAACGCCCCCACTTTGGAAGCGCCATAGATGAACATGATTCTCTTTTCGATCGCGGGGTAGATCGAATCGATAGGCAGGATCTGGTCGACAGCGCCGGTATTAATCGCCTCTTGCGGCATGCCGAAGATTACTGCCGTCGATTCATCCTGCGCGATGCTGTGGCCGCCGGCTCCGCGAATCGCTTGCACGCCCTTGGCTCCGTCGTTGCCCATGCCGGTAAGAATCACGCCAATAGCCATAGGCCCGGCGTATTCAGCCGCGCTTTCCATGGTCAGATCGGCGCAGGGCCGGTATCCACTGATGCGCGGCCCATCATCAAGCGAAACACGTCCTGTCGGCGAGACTCGCATGTGATGCGATCCCGGACAAACGTAGAGCTGCCCGGGAACGATGATCTCTCCGGCTTCCGCCTCCTTCACGCGAATCCGCGAGACCTCAGCCAATTGCTTGCCGAACTGGTCGGTGTAGGTCCCCGGCATATGCTGTACCAGGATCACCGCACCGGGAAAATCTTTGGGGAAGCACGGAATGAATTTCATCAGTGTTGCCGGACCACCCGTGGATGCTGCCATCACTACGATGGGAAACTTCCCTGCTCCCTTCCCCGGTGTCGGCCCACCCGCGTATCGTCCGTTAGTCGCTAGAGCGGGAGCCGGGGCGGGTTCGGTCCGAGGCGAAGATGAAGCAACGTCGTGCTGCAGCCTGGACCGCGTGGCCGTGCGCACCACGCGAACCTTGGCCGCAACTTTGAGCTTGCGGCAAATCTCCTCGCGCACTGAACTCATGTCCAAGTCCACTCCACCGGTGGGCTTGGGGACAAAATCGATCGCGCCCAGCTGCAAAGCTTTGAGCGTGACCTCTGCGCCCTCGCGGGATTCCGAGCTGACAATCAGAATCGGATGCGGATTGCTCGACATGATGACTTCCGTCGCCTGCAAGCCGTCCATGTGCGGCATGTTGATGTCCATGCTGATGACGTCGGGTTGGAGAACTTCCGTCTGCGTGATCGCGTCGCGGCCGTCGCGAGCTTCTCCACACACCTCGAGCTGCGGATCGGAAGCGACGATACTCTGCAAGACCTTGCGCATGAAGGCCGAGTCGTCCACGATCAACACCCGGGTTTTCCCAAACTGGGCCATCTGTTTAGTGTTCCCTCACCGCGCTTCCCTTATTGAACCGCGACACCTGCTGCAGCCTCGCTGCTTTGGGCGGCTCCAATCAGCTTTGTCACCGCGGCAATAAACGGCTCTTCCTGCACCGGCTTGGTCATGAACGCTACCGCGCCTTCTTTCATCGCGCGATCACGGTGCTTGGCTCCGGCCCGCGACGTTACGACCATCACGGGAATGCCGTGAGTTTTTTCGTCCTGGCGTAAGTGCGCCAGCAACTCATAGCCGTTGGTTCGCGGCATCTCCAGGTCGGTAACGATCAGGTCGCAGCTCGTCTGCGTGGCCATTTCCAGAGCCTCAAGTCCATCGGAAGCCAGCCGCACGCGGTATCCGGCTTTTTCCAACATCCGGCCAACGAATTTGCGCACACTGATGGAGTCGTCGACCAGGATGACGACTTTCTCTTCTTTGACATAGTCGATCGCGGCCTGGGGAATCTGTCCGCGGGCCGCAGCTTCGGCTCCCGGTGCAAAAACTCGCGCGGCGTTGGCGCTGGTCATCAGTGGACGATGTTCGATCGCCTCTCCGGCGACCAGGCGGTTAACGTCAATCAGCAGGATCAGGCTGCCGTCGGGGGCGATGGTGGCGCCGGGGAACATCTTGACGTTGCGCAGATACTCACCCAGGTTCTTGATCACGATTTCGTCCTTGCGCACTACGTCTTCCACTACCACCCCTACCTGCCGTCCCGCGACGTTGACGATCACCATGCGGAAATACTCGTTGACTGGCTGAATCTCTTCGAGCCCCAACGCTACATCGAGGCGCACAACTTCGGTGACAAGGTCGCGAACCTTGGTCAGGAGCTTACCGCCGACATCTTCCATTTCGTTGGTCTTGAGGCGACGAATTTCTTCAACGAAAGCCAAAGGCAATGCGAACATCGTCTTTCCGCAGCGCACGAACAATGCTTGTGAAATGATGAGCGTCAGCGGAACTTTTAAAGTAAAGCGCGTGCCGCGCCCTTTTTCCGACTCCACCTCAATCTCGCCATTCAGCAGAGCGAGATTCGAGCGGACAACGTCCAAGCCCACGCCGCGTCCCGCGAGTTCGGTTGCGCGCGGAGCCGTAGAGAATCCCGGCCGGAAGAGGAAGTCAAGCAAGTCGCGCTCACTCATGTCCGCGCCGCTATCGGCGCTGATGAGACCGTTTTCGACAGCCGTCTTGCGAACTTTCCCGTAGTCGATACCGCGCCCGTCGTCTTCGACCTCGATATAAATATGGTTGCCGCGATGGTAGGCGCGCACCGCCACGTTGCCGTGATCGCTCTTGCCGTTCTGGTACCTCTCTTCGTCGCGTTCCAGCCCATGGGCTACTGCGTTACGAACCAGGTGAATCAGCGGATCGGAGATCTGCTGGATGATGTTGTTGTCGAGTTCTGTCTCGGCGCCGGCCAGGGTAAGCTCGACCTTTTTGCCGGCGGCTTTAGCTGCATCGCGCACCGTGCGAGAGAGGCGCGTGTACAGGTTGCCAATCGGCACCATGCGCGCCTGGGTGATTTCATCCTGCAACCGATGCGCAAGCTTGGTGAACTCGTCGATATCAGAATCCACGCGGCGCACGAAACCATCGAGTTGGGTCAGCACTTCTGTGATGTCTGCAGAGATCTCCGTAAGCGAGCGGGAGAGGATATTGAAATCGTCGTAGCGATCCATCTCCAACTCACTGAACTCGGCTAGCGCGTGATCGAACGAATGCGAATAACTGGAGTAGCCGCCGCGCAGTGGAAAGGCTTCACTCGCCCGAGTCTGGGCCGGACTGGAGTGGATACGGCTGAATTCGTATTTTTCCTGGAACTCGCCGACTTTGTCCTGCATGCGGCCTTTGGAGAAGTTCAGGACATCGGCCAAGCGCTCCAGTTCGGCCACGCGTCCCAGCATACGCGTGCGATTGATAACCAGTTCGCCTACCGCGTTCATCATGCGGTCCAAGCGCTCAAGCGCAATGCGCACTGACTTGGACTGGGGCATCGCCGAAGGCTCGCGCTTGAGAAGCTCTTCGCGCAAGAGGTCTTCGTCGGTTGGTTCCGGCCTCCTTGCCTCGGCAACTGGGGCCGGTCGAAGCGCCGCCGGTGCAGGCGTGCTTATGACTTTGAGAGCGGCCGTCGGCTCCTCAAGCTCCAATTCGATGAGGTTGTCTTTTCTTTCTTCGCTTGCGGGAGCGGCCTGGGACGGCGCTGCGACTGTACCGTCA
The DNA here is from genome assembly GCA_036522035.1 of Terriglobales bacterium. Classification (GTDB taxonomy): domain Bacteria; phylum Acidobacteriota; class Terriglobia; order Terriglobales; family Acidobacteriaceae; genus Angelobacter. The sequence continues at coordinate 24,828 of DATDGP010000243.1, read as the reverse complement.
ACATCCTCCCCCTGCTTCTCCGGCTGCACCAGGTGTCCAATTCGCGCCAGCAGGGCGTGCACCGTCGACAGCTTCCCAGCCTCGTCGATCCACTGGTGATAGAGAAACTTCTTCAGCACATCAACCGCTTCCAGACAGATGTCGATGATTTCCGCGCTGGGCTTAAGTTCGCCATCGCGCAGGCGTCCGATGAGATCTTCGGCGCGGTGAGCAACGTGCGAGATGCGGTGCAAGCCAACCTGGGCAGCCGACCCTTTGACGGTGTGCATGGCGCGCAGCAAGCGGTTGATCTGCTCGGGGCCAGGGCTGGTTTCGAGCGACAACAGGCAACTGGTCACTACCTGCAGATGCTCTTCCGCCTCGGGGACGAAGAACTCGAGTACCTCAGCGGAAACATCGTCGTCCTGAGGTAGAACTTCGAGCTCAGCAACAGTCGCCGCTGAAGGTGTTGTGTCCTCTGACAATGTGGAGGACGATGGGTTCGGCTCCTCCGCATCGGTTGGAGTCGCGCTTACCGCAGATTCGGCGCTGGACGCCGCCGAAGTTTGGAACGCGAACGGAAAGCGCTGCTTGAAGGCGCTAATGTCCTCTTCAGCTTCGACTCCGTTGGCGCTGATCATGATCAGATCCGACTCCAGCATAGCTACCGCTTCAGAGATGAATTCGACGAGGGAAGCGGCAGCCTCGGCGGAAATCCCTGCGTTCATCGCATACTGGAAAATGTGGGCCAGCTTGCCGGAGATCTCGGAGAACAACGGGAAGCCGTAGGATGCCGAAGTGCCGGCCAGCGCGTGGCCCGCGATGAAGAGGCGCTCAATATCCTCCGTACGTGGATACGGGTCCTGGAGAATGCCGGCGTACTCCCGCAAAAATTGCAGGCGTTCCGACGCTTCCTGCAGGAAGACTTCCACGAATTCTGCGCCCTGCTGGCTCAAGCCCTCTCCTGCGCGACCACTGCCTGGCGAGATGCTGCCGGCTTTTGATAAATGCGCGCGTCGCGATATACGTGCGTTTCAAACTTTAGGTCGGCCTTGCTGACGGTTTCGGCGTGCCCCAGGAACAAGTACCCACCGGGTTCCAAGTACTCATAAAACCTTTGCATCAACTGGACCTGGCGCTCCGGAGAGAAATAAATAAGGACATTCATGCAGAAGATGCAGTCGAACTTGCCCATATAGACGACTTGGGCCAGGTTCATGGGCGCGAACGTCACCAGGTTGCGGATACGGGGTTTGACCACAAAATGAGCCGAGCTTCGCGAAAAATACTGCTCGCGCTGGCGCTGGCTGACAGCCTCCAGCTCCCGCGCACCGTAGACGCCGTGCTCGGCATGTTCCAGAGCCTGGCGGCTGACGTCGGTGGCAAGAATGTGAATGTTCCACGCATCAGCAAACTCCAGCGCGTCCGCCACCGTCATGGCGATCGTGTATGCTTCTTCGCCGGTAGCGCAGCCCGCGCTCCAGATGCGCAGCGACCGCGGGCTTTCCCAGAACTTCTTCATGTGCAGCTCAGGCAGAACCTTCTTCTCGAGCGCCTCAAAGGCGGCCGGATAGCGGAAGAACGAAGTCTCCTGCGTGAGCAGGCGCTGCAAAAGCGAGTCGTACTCTACGTTGGAGGTCTTGATCAGGCGAAGCAGATCGGTTCCATGAGCGAGTTGGCGCGCCTCTACGTGCTCGCGCACGCGGTTGAGGAAGAAGCGTTCACGGGAATCGTCGAACAGGATTCCCGAACGCGTCTCAATCAGACCGCGGATCTCGCTCAGCTCATGGTCGCTGACTGTTACCTGCATGCCACCCATCCCCGTTTTCTCCGTTCAGTTGGAACTAGCGCCGGGCCGCGCCAACCAGCTCGGGACGCGCGTCCGTCGGACCTGAGGCGGCCACGCGGAACTGCGACAGCGCCTCGTTCAACTGCTCCGACATGTGCACCATCTGCTCCACCGTGCGCGCCGTTTGCCGCGCACCTTGCGAGGTCTGCCGGGTAATGTTGGAGATGATCTGCATGGCGTTGGCCACGCCTTCCGTGCCTCGCACCTGCTGCTTGGAGGCTAACGAGATTTCCTGCACCAGTTCCGCCGATTGGCGCACGACGGTCGAAATTGCATCCAGCGCGCGACCGGCTTGATCGGCAAGCTTGGCGCCGATCTCCACTTCCCTGGTCCCTTCTTCCATGACCACCACCGCGTCGTTCGTCTCCGCCTGAATGGCTTTGATCAGCGCGGCGATGTCCTTGGTCGCGTTGCGCGAGTGTTCGGCTAGCTTGCGCACTTCATCGGCGACCACGGCAAATCCGCGGCCGGCTTCACCGGCTCGCGCAGCCTCGATGGCGGCGTTTAGAGCCAGCAGGTTGGTTTGCTCGGTGATATCGTTGATGACGTTGACGATCTCGGAAATCTCAAGCGAGCGATCACCCAGAGCCTTGATGCGCTTGGCCGTTGCCTGCACCGATGACCGGATGCGCTGCATGCCTTCGAGCGTATCGCGCACCGAGCGGTTGCCCTGCTCGGCTGCGTCGAGTGCGCGACGCGCCGCCTCGGCGCTAGCTTCGGCGTTGTTCGACACCTGCTTCATCGAAACCGTGAGCTGCTCCACGGCGGATGAGGTGTTGGTGATTTCCTGGTCCTGCTGGATGGCGCCAGTCGACATTTCTTCCGAGGCGATCAGGATCTCGTTCGCGCTCGATTGGACATCGAGGGCGCCCTTGCGCACGCGCTCCAACACCTTCACGAAGTTGTCGAGCATGTAGTTGACCGAGTCCACCACGTTGCCCAGTGCGTCGTTGGTGACGCGGCCACGCAGCGTGAGGTCGCCGCGGGCGATCTGGCTTACGATGGTCAGGAATTCAGTCACGCTCTTCTGTAGGTTCTCCTGCGCCTCCTGGTTAAAGATGGCTCGGGAAGAACTCTCGGCAGCGCGGTTCAGGTTCTCGGCAATGAAGGCGAAATCATCCGCCGATTCCACCGCGGCCCGGGCGCGATAGTCCCCCTGGGCAAAGCGTTCCGCGAACGCGGCAAGATGGCGGACCGGCTCCAATACGCGGTTGGTGAGCATGACCAGCGTCGCCAGCGCGGCACCGGCGCAAATCACCAGCGCAAAGAGGACCTTGAGGTCGGCGCCATCCTCGAGGTGGCCGATGTTGCCGATAGGCACCTTGGCCGTGGCTCCGGCGCTGTAGGCGATAAAAAACACCGTGAACAGCGCGACGACATCCATCAGGATGACCGCCCACAGGGTTGATTTCAAACGACCCTTCATAACACTCCTCCAAGAGTGCTGTCGCTTGCGTCGCTAATCGTGCTTGCTCTCAGCGCGGCAACAGCTCAACTTCTCATTTCGTGCCAGGCCGCCCGGCGCACAAGCGGATCCTGAACAAACTCAAATCACCGGGACCGGAAAATTCTCGGTGAGCTTCTTCAAATCCAAAGCCAGCGCCAGCCGATCCTGATGCCGCAGCATGCCGCAGCAATGCGGGACATCTTGCGGCGCTTCCTCGATCAGCAAGGGCTCGGTGGTGCTGCATGTCCCAATCACTTCATCGGCGGCGATGCCCAGCCGCAGGCTGTCATGGTCACCTTCCGCTTTCAGGCTGGCGACGACGACGTGCCGCGGCAAAAGGTCCGGCCTCCGTCCTTCGGTGAAAGCGATATCCACCACGGGAACGATCGAACCGCGTAAGTTGAAGATGCCCATCAGAAATGCCGGCGCCAAGGGCACGCCGGTCAAGCCCGGCCACTCCACGACTTCTTCCACATCGAGCACCGAAAAACAAAACCGCTCACGTCCGGATCGGAACACGCAGTACTGCCGCTCCTGCTCAGCCTGCGGCAACAGCTCGAGCTGCTGCGCTTCGGGCGACAGTGCTTCGAGTTCTTTTGGTTGTTCCGCCATCTCTTGTCACTCTGAAGCCAAGACCGCTTCAGTACCGTCTGCCATTCCTCAATGCTTGCCAATCAGCCGGTTCACGGCGCCTACAAGATCATCGCCGTGGAACGGTTTCACGACGTACCCATCCGCTCCCTGCTCTTTACCCCAAAACTTGTCGCTTTCCGTACCTTTCGAGGTCACCAGGACCACGGGAATTCGGGAATAATCCGCGTGCCGCTTAAGTTCCCGGCAAACCTGGAACCCATTGCGCTGCGGCATGACGACGTCCAGTAGGATCAAGCTGGGGTGTTCCAGGTCGATCATCTGCTCCAGCCGTGTGGGGTCGTGGATCGCCACTGAAGAGTACCCCGCCCGGTCCAGCAGCGACTGCATCAGCCTTACCTCGGCCGGCGAATCATCGACAATGAGAATCTTGGGCAACGCAAACAAACCTCGGCGCACATGTATCCGCTTTCAGTGATGCAATTGCCGCACCATCTAACAAGCGCCAGCGTGCTTCGCCAAGAGTGGCGTAAGTTGTTCAGAATTATCGATTTATACGATCAAGTGGAAAGTTTCGAGGATACGAAATGGGGACTGAGACGGAAGAACCGTCTCAAGCTGAGACGGTCTCAAGATCCAACCTTCGCTGAGGACAGCCGGTGGGCTTCGTCGACCAGCGCCAGAAGGCGCTTCGCGGTGGCCGCCAGATTGACCGCCGCATCGATATTGCTCGCCTCCTTGGCCACCGTTACCTGATCTTTCATCTCTTCGGCCTGCCGCTGCGCGATCTCAACCGCGGCCTCAAGATCGGTAGGTTCATTGCGTTTGTAACGGTCCATGCAAACGTGAAGAATGGTGCGGGCAGAGACCGCTTTCTGCAAGGCGCGTGCCGCCTCGGTTTCCGCTTTGAATGCTTCGGCTTCCCAGGTCGCGATCATCAACTTGCAGCCGCCAAGGTCGATGGTGGAAACGCTCGGCGTGTGTTTGGGAGGCACGGACGCCAATTGTTCCGTGATGTCCAGGACACATCGCTGGAGGTAGTCTTCCTCTTGTGCGACACGCTCGCTGTCCGCGGCGGTGGCCGGTGAAGGCGCGGGCCCAGCCGATGCCGCATCAGCTTCTTCGACAACCGGCATCGCCGATGGCGCCGGGCCGGCAACGTTCTCTTGGCGCGCGGCAGGCGTGGCCTCACCGCCGCCCGCTTTCTCAAGGGTGCCCTGCAAGGAGTGTCGCAACTGAATCACTTGCTGGAACGATGAGCCGCCTGAGTAAGGCGCGCGAAATGGCCCCTTCCATTGATGAACCACATGGCGCAACTGGTCCAACGACTCGTTTTCACTCAGGCCGGCATCGCGGCAATCGAGCGTGGAATAGCCCATCTTTTCAAGCTCGTTCACCGCTGCGCGGATAGCGTGCAGATCCAGGTGCATGGCACGGAAGAAAGCCCGCCGGGCCAGGAAATTGAATCTGGTAAACGCGACCAGAAGCGCAGGTTCGAAATACTGGGCTCCAGAGCCCATCTTCATCTCGCGCGCCTCCATCAGCCCGCCGGATTCCTGCAGATCTTCCAGGCTGTTGCAGTTGTTCATCTTATGAAGCTTCTGATCGAGTTGTGCCGTCCAGTCAGGAAAAGCGCTCGGTTCTTCCCCCATCGCCGGCTTGAGTACGCGCGCGACCGCCGGCAGCGTAAGGCTCGGTTCGGTGACTCCTTCAGGCGAGCAGTGGGCGAAGTACTGCACCAGGAGGAAGTCGATCTTTTCCTTATCGGCTTCTGTTTTATGTCCCTTTTCCAGATGGCGCGCGATCAGGTAGCGCAGGCTTTCTTCGCTTTGCAGATTGGTGCTTTGCAGGAGCTGGCGCAGTTGCCACACTTGAACCCGGGCATCGACGAGTTGAAACCAGTCCCGAACTCGCTCTACCGCGGTGGGGTCGGGGCGGTCTGAGGTTCGCTCGAGGTCGGGGCAGGAAGCCGCGCCCAACTCGAAAGTGCGGTCCAATTCGATGTAGATTGGGTATAGGCGTCGGGCCACACGCCAGAAAGTCGCGACATCTGTCGGATTATGCGTTGCTGCAGTAGTCATGGTTCGCGAGTCGCTTCGCATCCCCAACAACTTCCGGTCTCCCCCGAACGCAGCTTAAGTGACGTGCCGTCACCCGGAGATGAGCGGAAACACTTAGTTGCACGACCTTGGCCAAAACTCGACACGCCTAAATTGTTGATCTAGAAGGGTGCCGGCAGTTTTGGGACAGGTCTAAGCTGTCCTTCATGTCTCAGGATGAAACGCCGTCTCAGTCCCCAAGTTTCACGAGACGGCGGAGGCTCCCTTGGCGACGGCTATTTTGTAGCGTTTCAGTTTGCGATAAAGCGTGGCGCGGCTGATTCCAAGCATCTTTCGGGCCAGGGCTTTATCGCCGTTCACCTGTTCGAAGACCCGCTGAATGGTACTCCGCTCCAGCTCCTCGAGATCAGTGTCGGCAGCCAAATCGGCGGACGAGCGCCCGCCATCCCCATTGGACAAGGACTGGGAATTTTGGTTCGCGCGCATAGCCGGCGGGAGGTCACTGATCTCGAGCGTGTCCCCGCTACCCAACGCCACCGCGCGTTCCAGGCAGTTCTCCAGCTCGCGTACATTCCCCGGCCATTCGTACTGCATCATGCACCGGTTCACGGCTGCGGAAATGTTAAACACGCGACCCGGTGCAAACTTGTCGAGAAAATGGTGGACCAGCGTCGGGATATCCGACCGTCTTTCCCGCAGCGGCGGCAGATGCAGCGTTACCACGTTGAGACGGAAGTAGAGATCCTTGCGAAATCTGCCTTCCTGGAAGGCAGTTTCGAGATCGCGGTTGGTGGCAGCGATCACGCGGACATCGACCTTAACTTTCTGGTTGCTGCCCACAGGCCGAACCTCTTTCTCCTGCAGAACGCGCAACAGCTTGGCCTGCATTTCCATGGAGAGCTCGCCTATCTCGTCGAGAAAGATGGTGCCGCCGTCGGCGCTTTGGAACAAGCCTTCTTTCGATCGCAGCGCTCCGGTGAAGGCTCCTTTCTCGTAGCCGAAGAGCTCGCTCTCGATCAGCGTCGGAACCAGCGATCCGCAGTCCACGGCCACGAAGGGCCGCTTGGCGAAAGAACCGCGATAATGGATGGCTCGGGCGACCAGTTCTTTCCCGGTGCCGCTCTCTCCGGTGATCAGCACCGGCGTGCGGGTTTCCTTCAGGCGAGCCACCATGCGCAGAAGGTCTCTGATCCGGGAGGACGAGCCGACGATGCCATTCAACTCCATCTCCGCGCCGAAGCGTTCGCGCAGGAACTGGTTTTCCGCCACCAGCTTCGCCTTGCCCTCCATGCGTTGAAGCAGCAATTTCAGCTCTTCCACGCGAAACGGCTTGGTGATGTAGTCGCAGGCCCCCAGCTTCATAGCCTGGACGGCGCTCTCAATCGATCCATGCCCGGTCATGATGGCGATCTCGCAGAGCGGCAACAACTGCTTGACGCGCGGCAGAAACTCGAGCCCGCTCATGTTGGGCATCATGAGGTCAGCCAGAACGATGTCCGGCGATTCGCTCCCCAGGAAGAGCAGGGCGGCTTCGGCGCTTTCCGCTTCCAGGCAAGAAAAGCCCAACGATACGCCCACCGTAGTGCATAGCCTGCGGATACTCTGGTGGTCGTCGACCGTCAACAACTTGATCTGGGGATCCTGGCTCAAAAGTTCATTTCGCCTTTCCAAAAATCTTTTCCACCGTGATCATCAACTCTTGCACCCGGAAGGGTTTCTCGATATAGGGGACGCCGGTGCGGACCAGGGCACTGATAGTGTCCTCGTTCACGGTATCGCCGGTTATAAACAACATGCGATCTTGCAACTGCGGGCGATGCGCCAGAATCCAGGCGTGCACGTCCGCGCCAGTTGCGCCTCCTGGGGTACGCATGTCAGAAATGATCCCGCCAAACGATTTGCCCTCTAGAAGTCGTATCCCCTCCGCCGCTGATTGCGCCGCAGTGCACGCATAGCCGTGACGCTCGAGCGCGGTGCGAATGAACTCCATCACCGATCGCTCGTCCTCGATCAAGAGCAGAGGCAGGGAGTCGACAGCCGTGCCAGCGCGCGGAATCATTGCCGTGCTCCCGCCGCAGTCACCAGGCGCAAATCAGCTTTGGTGCGCACCGGCAGGCGCACGCTGAAAGTTGCCCCCGGCATCTCCTGGTTGTTGGCGCAAAGAATCTCGCCTTCATGTTCACGCACGATTCCATAGCAAATACTGAGCCCTAGGCCGGTGCCCTGCCCCACTTCCTTCGTCGTAAAGAAAGGATCAAAGATGCGTTCCGGGTGCTTAATGCCCTCACCGTTATCGCGGAAAAGGATCTCCACCCAGCCGCCGTCCTGAATCGTTTCGATCTCGATCAGGCCGGCGCGACCGGTCGCGCGGACGGCGTCGTACGCGTTGTTGAGAATGTTGAGGAAGACCTGTTGCAACTGGTGCGAGTCGCCGATCAGCTCGGGCAGGCGCTCATCAAATCTCTCGACGATCTGGACGCCGTGGTTCGAGAAATCGTAGGCGCGTAACGCGATGGTCTTGCGCAGAATGTCATTGATCTGAAGCGCCTGCCGCTGCGGCGGACGCTGGCGGGCAAAGCTCAGCAGATTCTGCACGATCTCCTTGGTACGCTGGGCCTCTTCCAAGATCACCTGCAAATCTTTGCGGGCGCTACCGGGAACCTCCGGGTTTTCCATAAGCAGATCAGAAAAACCCATAATAGCGGTTAGCGGGTTGTTCACTTCGTGCGCTACTCCGGAGACAAGCTGGCCCACCGCGGCCATCTTCTCTGTGTGCACCAGCTTAGCCTGGATCATGGCGGTGTCGGTGATATCGGTCATGAGCACTACCACGCTGGTGGCGTCGCCGCTTTCATCGCGCATGGGGCTCAAATTGATCGAAAACTTCCCTTGCGAGCCACTGCCGCGCAGAATGACCAACTCCAGGTTGTCCACCTGCAGACCGTGCAGGCTGGACTCGAAGGCCTCGGCAAACGCCTTCTTGTGCGATGGCGAGATGATCTTGTCCAGGCGATGTCCGACCAGCTCGTGGGCTTCGAAACCGCCCGCCTCATAGCAACGCCGGTTGGCGTAGCTCACCAGTCCGGCGGTATCGGCTACCAGAATCATGGTCTGGGTGTTGTTGAGGATCTTGCCGGTGAAGTCGCGCTCGCGCTGCAGTTGCGCCTGGAAGTTCTTGACCTCGGTGATATCGAGGAAAACACCTCGATATTGCATGATTTTTCCCTGGCCGTCGCGAACGACAAAGGCGTTTTCGAGAGCGTGGATCATGGTGCTGTCGCGCCGGCACAGCGTAACCTCGTAGTTCCGGACGGCCCCGGTTTCGTTCAGCTGGCGCAGAATCTCATCGCGCTGCTCCGGGGAGACATACACCTGACTTTCAAGATCGAGCTTGAGGACTTCCTCGCGCGTCTGATATCCGAGCATGCGCACCAGAGCGTCGTTGACTTCAATGAAGTGGCCTTCGGGCGATGCGAAAAAGACGCCTTCCTGCACGTTGTCAAACAGCTCGCGGTAGCGGCGCTCCGCCTCGCGGCGATCGGTGATGTCCTTAAGCACGTGCACCGTTTGCAGCCCCTCGTCGAGCGCTCCGTGAATACGCGAACTCGAAACCAGATAGGTTCGTTCCAGGACGGGATGTAGGAACTCGTCGGACTCATCTTCCCCGCGGCAGAAAGGACAGGGATGCGGCGAGTCGCTGGCAATCGAGATCAACGCGCGCATGCTCAGCCCAATCAACTCCGCCGGCCGCACGCCGATGAATTCGGCTAGAGAACGGTTCACACGCAGCACTTGGTAGTGCTCGTCGTGCACCACGATGAAGTCGGAGATAGAATCGAAAATTTCTGCCCACTGCCGGCTGGATTGCGTGATCCGCGTAAACAATCGCGAATTCTCGAGCGCCACGGACGCATGCACAATCAAGGCTTGCAGCAGGTTGAGATCTTCCGGCTGAAGTTCGTGGCTGAAATCGGCCAGCGCCAGAATGCCCAGCAGATCGCCCTCGGTGCCTTCGAGCCGAACCAGTGTCAGGTTGTGCCAGCCGAACGCCGCGGACACTTCCTGGCCGAGAGCGACCACGCCGTTGCCAGACACCTTCAGTTCCGGATGCCTCTCGGCGTATTCCGATAGCGCCGCATTCAGCTTCCTCAGCAGGTCTCGCTCGGGTTTCAGGCCGAAGAAACCAACGCTCTCCACCACATTCCCCTGGGCCAGGCCCAGCACCGCGCTCTTGGCTCCCATCATGGCCGCGACCCGTTCGGTAAAGTTCTTGACGAAGTCGGGTAGGCGCAGAGCGGAGCCCAGATGCAGGGACATCTCCATCAGATCTTCGGCGCGCTTCTTGTGCTGATCAGAAAGGTGCAGACGGTGCGAAGCTTCCAGGGCCGCGGCAACCTCCGCCCCCAGGATCTGGGCTTGACGAATATCTGTTTGGGTCACGCGGCCGGCGCCTTTTTTATCAAGCAGTCCCAGAACCCCAAGCGGCCGACGATCCGCGCCAAGCAGTGGGATGCCAAGAAACTGTCGCATCCTGGGTTCCCAGCGGAGTAGCTGCGTTCGCTCGGTCTGAGGGAGCTGGTCCGTGTCTTCGGCCAGCCCGGCTTCGCCAGTTTCCAGGAGTCGGCGGCAGGCTGATGAGATATCGAGATCAGTGCGGGTGGGTTTGCCGTCCTTGGCTCCCCAGCGCAGGCGGCACTCACCGTTTTCGATCACGGCGACGAAGGCTCCTCCATAACCGACAAACTCCGCAGCTCGCACCACGAAGCGCGGAAGAAACGTTTCCAGCCGAGCGCTCACGCCGAGCTGAGAGGAAATCTCCAACAGCTCGTCCAGGCTGTTGTGCTGACTGGAGTAAAGGCCGGACAACTCGGAATTCTCCAGGGCCATTTTGGCGAGAGTTCCAAAGACGTGAAAGACCGAAACCTCACCAGGCGAAAAGACTGCTCGTCGCACGACTAACAGCGCAGCGGTGGAGTTTGCGCTAAGCAGGGGTTGCGCCAGCCCGCAGTAGATCTTCTCGTCGCCCGCGGCATCCCGGTAGGAGAAGCGAAAATTCAGGAGTCGTTTGCTTTCGACCGCCTGGGCGGCGAACGAGCGGGCATGAGCAAGGAGGCTTGAGTCGATCGTCTCTTCTTTTCCGGACGCCGAGACGGCGCTCAGGCCGTAGCCCTCCCCATCTTTCACCAATACGCCGGCCACCCCGGCTTGGAAAATTCGGCGGGAGGCTTCCGCTAAATGCTCGCGCAGGGCCTTGACATCCCCCGGAGACTGGGAGCTGGCGAGCAAAACTTGTTCGAGCAGAGCGCCAGCTTTAACCTGGGCTCCCGAGCGTCCCTGGACGGGTTTCCTTCTTGGCCTCATGAAGTTATCTGCTGACTGGGAAGCCTGAAGGTACCCTGGAATCTCATTTTGAGTCAATATGATTTGCCCTCCCAGAACCAGCCACTGAACCTCTGCGAGTCGTCTCAGGGTGAGACACTCCGACACCATGGATCGGCCTGCATGAGACATTGGGCAGCTATGGGGCTAGCTGGACTCCCTAAACCATGGACAGGAGCTTTCGCGACGCCCTTATATTTCAGCCACTTGCACGTCCATTAGTTCCGAAAGTACTACTCCGCTCACCGTTGGCCCTGACATTGCTTTTTTCTTCGGCGGACTTTTCTCCTTGCGCCAAAGGGTTAGCACCTTTGTGTGACTTGATTCTGGAGCGGGGAGGCGAAGATCACCGCTGAGGAGGAAGGTAAACACGCGCCGCACGGAGCGGCTCGTGAAGGTTGGAGAACATGCGTATGGGCAAAACCATAGCCGGAAAGCTCTATTCGGGTTTTGGCGGGGTACTGGCGGTCGTGATCATGCTGACCTTGATTGATCTGGCTGCGGTAAAGCACGAGCAGACCACCAAGGAAATGTACAAGAAGGCCATTGAGATGTCGCGCCAGATGTCCGACCTCAAACAGGCCACCATGGACAACCGCCTACATCTGCGCAACTTTCTTCTCAACGGCGACAGCCGCGAATCTGACATGCTGACCGATGGCGTGGCTCTGGTCGACCAGCTGGTCACCAAAACCGAAGAAACGACCGTCTACCTCTCTCAAGACAAAACCCAAGGGGACCAGGCCAAACAGCTGCTCGAAGCGCTGCGGGCTATCGAGAAAGATTGGTCGGTAAATTTCGCCACACCGCTGATGGAGAAGCGCCGGCAAGTTGACGGCGGCAGCGCCACGGTGGCTGAACTGCAAATTAGCTACCTCCAGGCCAATCCTGGGCAAGAACAAAAGAAGGAAGAAGAGCCGGTCAACCAACTGAAGAGCATCATGAACCAGGCTCTGAGCTCGGCGGACGACTCGGACAAAAGCGCCGCGGCGTGGATCGACTTCATCACCATTGGTAGCCTTGTCTTCATGTTGGCGCTTGGCGTTGCGATCGCTTGGCGCGTAGGCAGGTCCATCACCACCCCTCTGTCCCAGCTGATCAACGTTGCCGGCCAGATCGCCAACGCCGGCGATCTCGACTCCAGAGTCGAAATCAAGGGTGAAGACGAAACCGCCCAACTGGCTCTGGCTTTCAACAACATGGTTCTGTATCTCCGGGAAATGGCAGGACTTTCCGAAGCCATCGCCGGTGGCGACCTTTCTGTCGAAATCAATCCGCGCTCCAGCCGCGACACTCTGGGCAACGCGTTTCGCGAGATGACGCTGGGCCTGCGCAATCTGGTAAAGAACGTGCGCGACAGCGCGTCGCAAGTCGCCAGCGGATCCAATCAGGTGGCTAGCGCTTCTGACGACTCCGCCAAGATCAGTGTGCAGGCCGCTTCGGCGATCGATGAAGTTACCAGCACCATGCATGAGATGAGCATCAACGTGCAGAACATGGTCAAGAGCACGCAGATGCAGTCATCGAACGTGAGCGAGACTTCGGCCTCGATCGACGAGATGGTGGCTTCGATTCAGCGGGTCGCCGACACGGCGAAAGTCCTTCTCGACATTTCTCAGCGGTCGCGCGACGAAGTGCACAGCGGCATCAGCACTATGGAGAAAGCCACGGATGGCTTGAGCCGGATCAACAACGCCATCAGCTCCTCGGCTGAAATCATCTCCGCCCTGGGACAACGCGCCGACGACATCGGCAAGATCATCGAGGTGATCGACGACCTGGCCGAGCAGACCAACCTGTTGGCGCTCAACGCGGCGATCGAGGCCGCGCGCGCCGGCGAACACGGCTTAGGCTTTGCTGTAGTCGCCGACGAAGTGAGAAAGCTGGCTGAAAAATCTGCGCAGTCCACGCGTGAGATCTCCGAACTGATCCAGAGTATTCAGAAAGAGGCCCGCAAGGCCGTGGACAACATGGAGAAGAGCACCAGCATCGTGAACGAAGGCATTTCGCTGGGCAGTGATCTGAACAGCGCGCTCAAGAAGATCTCCAGCGTGGTCGCCGAAGTCTACAAGTTCGCCCAGGAAATTGGCGCCGCCACCAACGAGCAGTCACACGGTTCCTCGCAGATCGCCAAAGCCACCACACGGCTGAACGAGATCACGCATGAGATCAACTCGTCGGTCGAGGAGCAGGCGTCGGGAGCGCAAGCTGTGGTCAGAGCCATGGAAAAGATGCGGGAGCTGGTACAGCGTTCGTCTTCCGGGTCCACAGAACTTGCAGCTTCGGCCGAGCAGATGTCCAAGATGTCGCGCACCATGCTTGAGTCCATGGATCGCTTCATCCTGGAAACCATGGGCAACGGCGACGGGCGCACCACTCAACCGCGCCGCAACGACGAGCCAAACGGCCGTGCCCCATCCATGCACTACGCGGGCGCGCACTACAACTAAGTCTCCTGAGGAGAGCGGATGGCCAGAGAACTGCACATTGTCGGCTTCCGAGTGGGACGCGAGACCTTTGGCGTTCCCATTGGTCTGGTGCACGAGATCGTGCGCGTGCCGGAAATCACGGCCGTGCCCGATTCGCCAGGCTACGTGGAGGGCGTGATCAACCTGCGCGGGAAGATCGTATCCGTGGTTGACCTACGCAAGCGCTTCGGTGAACAAGAGATCTCATCGCACAAGAAGAACCGCATTCTCGTAACGGAAGTGGAAGGAAAGATGGTGGGCTTGATCGTGGACGCAGCGTCGGAGGTCCTCAAGATTCCGGACAGCGAGATCGAGCTGCCGCCCAGCGTTTTTGAAGAAGGCGAACTCAACTACGTCACCGGCGTGGGCAAACTACAGGGACGTCTGGTGATCCTGATCGACTTGAGCAAGATCCTGCAGAAAGGCGAGCTGCGCCGACTGGGCGATATTGCCCAGGCTGCGACCGCAACTGCGTGACCAGGCTTGTAGAACAGAAGACCAGCGGGGATGGATGGCCACACCAAGCATTCAAATTCAGATTACGGACGCCGAATACAAACTGCTGCAAACCCTGGTGTACCAGGAATGCGGCATGTATTTCGATGAACGCCGTGCGCATTTTCTTCAGGACCGCCTGCAGCGACGCCTGAAACTGTGCGGCCTCGATACCTTTTACGCCTACTACCGCTTGCTCACCAGCCACCAGGGCAAACGCGAATTGGCTGCACTGGTCGAGAACCTCACGGTGAATGAGACTAGCTTCTTCCGCAACAAGCCGCAGCTCGACTTGTTCTCGAAGAAGATTCTGGAAGAGTTGCTTCACCGTAAGCAGGAGCGCCGCGACTGGACTCTGCGTTTCTGGAGCGCGGGCTGTTCCACCGGACCGGAACCCTACACCATGGCCATGCTGGTGTGCGACGCGCTAGCCTACTACTACCTGCGCAACCCCCTTCCCTTCGAGATGCCTACTCCCAAGCCTCTGATCCCTCCGCCGTGGAAGGTAGAGATTTTGGCTTCCGACATCAACTACAGCGTACTGCGCAACGCGCAAGAGGCCATCTATCCTGAAAGCCAGATGGATGCGGTCGATTACGCCTATCGGTTGCGGTACTTCGACAAGGTTGGCGATCGCTATGCCGTTAAGCGCTCGCTGAAAGAACTGATTCATTTTGACTTTCACAATCTCAAGACTGAATTCCTACCCCAGCGCAACGACATCATCTTTTGCCGAAACGTCATGATCTACTTCGATGAGGCCGAACAGAAGCGGCTCATCGAGAAGTTCTATCGCTGTTTGAATCCCGAGGGATACCTCTTCATCGGACACGCGGAGAGCCTGTTCGGCCTGTCAGACCGGTACCGCATGCTCCACGAAAATAACGGCACCGCGTATCAGCGGATCGAGGTAACCTCGTGAACTTCTTCCCTGACGATCGCGCTTCCGAACTCCGTGAACTCTTCTTTGAGGGCGCCACCGAGCTGCTGCAGAACCTCAATGAAGAAGGACTGGAGCTGGAAAAGCGTCCTGAAGACGAAGAGTTGTTGCGCCAGGTGCGCCGGACAGTGCACACCCTCAAAGGCGATTCGGCAGCCTGCGGGTACAGCGAGCTGAGCGAATTGGCCCATGAGCTGGAGGACGTGCTGCGCTCTGAAGTCGCAAGCGCCGCCAAGCAAGCGCTTGCGGAAGTAGTTTTGATCGCTGCCGATACTTTCAGCTCCATGCTCTCGGCGTATCGCGGCAACATGCAGCCGCCTGCCGGGGAGGAACTGCGCCACCAGATTCATTCTCTGACTCACAAGCCCTCCAAGAATCTGCCGTACAAGCTGCAAGCCCGTTTTGTATGGAGCGAATACGAGCAGATGGTCGTGGCTGACGCCCTCGGGCGCGGCGAGTCGGTCTACAACATTGCTTTCAGCATCGATCCACATTGCCCGATGCGCGGCGCTGCCATGCAGCTGATCCGCAACGTGATTCAGGAATGCGGACGTCTTCTCGCCATCGCGCCCGACCAGAGTACCCTGAGTCAGGACTTGGACGTGGTGGAGGCCGCCATTTCGAGCGACCACGCCGCGGAATGGCTGGAAAAGAAATGTCGCATCCCTTCGGTGATCTCGGAGATCCTGGTCCAGCCGGCTACGCGTTCAGAAGCACCGAGTGAAGACGTTCTCGACATCCTCCAGCACGTAACCGCGCCTATGGATGACGACGCCCTGCCACCGGTAATGGCTGAGGAAGTCATTGTGCCGCGACCGGTCGAGCATCACAAAGCGAACCCCGCGCCGGCGGCTGAATCACAAACCACCAGCTTTTCCGCGATCCCGGAAAACTTGTTGCGCGTGGATGCCGATCGCATCGATTCCGTGCTCAACCTGGTGGGTGAACTGATCATCGCCAAGAGCATGCTGCACCAGGCAATCAACGAATTCGACAAACGTTTTCCGAAAGACCCGCTGCGCAGCCGTTTTGCCGACGCCATGGCCTTCCAGGCGCGGATCATGAACGATCTCCAGAAGTCGGTGATGAAAATCCGGATGGTTCCGGTGGAGCATCTGTTTCGCCGCTTCCCACGTGTCGTACGCGACGTGGCGAAATCCTCAGGCAAGGAAGTCACGCTGGTCGTCACCGGACAAGACACCGACCTCGACAAAAGCATCCTCGACATGCTGGCGGAGCCTTTGGCGCATCTGGTCCGCAATTGCGTGGATCACGGCATTGAAGCTCCGGCGGAACGGATCAACGCCGGGAAGCCCGCGCAGGGGAGCGTGGGCCTCGATGCTTACCATCAAGGCAACCAGATCGTGATCGAGGTGAGCGACGACGGCCGCGGTATCGATTGCAACAAGCTCTTAGCGAAGGCCGTAGAACGCGAGATTGTAAGCGAAACCGACGCCGGGCTGCTCAGCGAACAAGACGTCCTGAACCTGGTCTTTCATCCCGGGTTGAGCACGGCCGAAAAGGTGACGGCGATCTCCGGCCGCGGCGTGGGCATGGACGTGGTCAAGACGGTTTTAGACCGGCTCAAGGGCTCAATCAGCATTCGCACCACAGCCGGCAAAGGCACCACATTCTTTCTCAAAGTTCCCTTGACGCTGGCCATCATCAAAGCGCTGCTATTCCGCGTGGGCCCGCGCATCTACGCGGTACCGCTGGCGTCGGTCGTAGAAATCACGCGCACGCGGCGCAGCGACGTTCATCGTGTGGACAACCATGATGTGATCCAGCTTCGGGACGATGTGCTGGCGTTGGTCCACTTGAGTTCGCTGGCCCCGGAGGCCGGCGACGCCAGGAAGATGTTTGTGGTGGTTACCAGCCTGGGCGACCGAAAATTTGGTCTGGTCGTGGACGGACTGGTCGGGGAAGAGGAACTGGTTATCAAAGCCCTCGACGACCATCTCGTCGCCACCGAACTGGTGAGCGGGGCCTCGATTCTCGGTGACGGTACCGTGGTCCTGATCCTCAACATCGCCAGCGTGGTCGCAAGGCTCGCGCGATCGCAGATGAATGTGGGAGCAACGGCATGAGCAACCGGGTTCGCGTGCTGGTGGTAGACGATTCGGCGCTGATGCGCAAGCTGATTCCGCAGATCCTCGCCCGGGACAGCGATATCGAAGTCGTCGGCACGGCCATGGACGGGGCTTTTGGACTCAAAAAGATCGAAGACCTCAGGCCCGACGTAGTCACGTTGGACCTCGAGATGCCGCGCATGGACGGCATGGAGACACTGCGTCACATCACGCGGCGCGTGCGAGTGCCGGTGATTGTAGTGAGCGCGCTGAGTACGGAAGGAGCTCATGCCACCTTTAAGGCCTTGGCGCTCGGCGCTTTCGACTTCGTGGCCAAGCCGCGCGACGCCGCGTCAGTGCACATGGACGAGATTGCGCAAGACCTGATCGCAAAGATCAAGGTTGCGGCCAGCACCAAGTTTCGCAACGCTCCTGAGCCACCGTATGATCAACCCAAAGCCTCCAAGCCTATCTTCCGTCCGCGTCAGGAGCCGACCAAGATTGTGGCCATCGGGGTCTCCACCGGAGGGCCTAATGCTCTGCAGTACTTTCTAGCGAAACTGCCCGGTGAATTCCCCGGCAGTATTGTGGTGGTACAGCATATGCCCGTGGGTTTTACACAGATGTTTGCCCACCGTCTCAACGAGAGCTGCGCCATCGACGTGAAGGAAGCGCAGTCCGGCGATTTGCTGGTCGCGGGCCGCGCGCTGATATGTCCCGGCGACCGTCATCTCAAGGTGCGGCGCATGCCTTTGGGCAATACTGTGGCGCTCGCTGACGACGCGCGGGTGAACGGACACCGGCCGTCGGTGGACATCCTGTTTCGTTCGGTGGCGTCCGAATTCGGCAGCCGTGCCATCGGCGTCCTGATGACGGGAATGGGTGAAGACGGCGCCAACGGTTTGGGGCTGATCAAGAGTGCGGGAGGTCTGACGATCGCCCAAAGTGAAGAATCGTGCACCGTTTTCGGCATGCCCAAGGCGGCTATTGAACGCGGTTATGCGATGCGGGTTGTGCCGTTGGACATGCTGGCCAACACGCTGGCCAGCCAATGCAGTCCGGAACGCATTGCTCGAACTGTGAAAGTTTAGATGGAGTGAGTCAGGAGAAAAAACCATGGATCAATTTCCAGTACTGCTTCGCAAGGATCACCAGCCGATCCGTTACCTGGTGGTCGATGATTCGGTCTTTGCCCGCAAGAACGTTGCCAAGATGGTGGAAGCGTTCGGCGGCGAAATAGTCGGTGAAGCCGGCGACGGCTGCACCGCGATCACGGAATACGATCGCACAACACCGGACATGGTGCTGATGGACATCACTATGCCGCAGATGGAAGGGATCGAAGCCGCCGAGCGCATCGTTCGCTCCCATCCGGAAGCACGAATCGTGATGGTGTCTTCTGTTGGGTACCAGGAGAACATCGTGGCCGCGCTGCAAAAGGGTGCGCGTCATTTTGTGCAAAAGCCAGTAAAGGCCGAGATCCTTTACGAGGTCATCAAATACGTGATGGGTGATGATGCGGTTGTCGCAACGCCTTCCGTCATGGGGAGCTAATTCATGCGGATGGAACTGATTCAGCCGTTCATCAACGCCGCTGACGCCGTGTTGGCCGAGACGCTCAAAACTCCCACACGCATTGGCGATGTCTCCATGGATGAGGAAGCTTACCGCCGCAAAGGCATCGCGTCCGTGGTCACCATCAAGGGCGAAATCGAAGGCCGCATCATCTTCGATATCGACACTCCGACAGCGGGCAAAGTGGCCAGCTATTTGGCGGGAACCGAAGTCCTAGAGAGCGAAGAGGTCGCTCGCGAAACGGTGTGCGAGTTGGCGAACATGGTGATCGGCAGCGCCGTGACGGCTCTCAACGACCAGGGATTCCGCTTCAAGATTTATCCGCCTGTTGTTCACGAAGAAACCTTGGGCGAAAAGAGCAGTGAAGAGCAGGAAGCGCTGGTCATGTGCTTTGGCACCGGCAGCGGCAACATCTTCATGAATATCGCTATGCGATATGGACGCAGACGCCGCAGCGACCCCAAGCCTGAATAGGGTTTTTCTTTCTTTCTCCTTCAAACTCCATCAAAACGGGCGGCCCTGAGGCCGCCTTTTTTGATACTCTCCTGCTCTCCAGCTTCCGGATTACGGGAACACGCGAACCATGAACGAAGTCTGGATCGCACAAGGCATCGGGACGATTGAGTTGAAGTTCGGATCGATCGTCGCCATGCAATTCAAATCTTGTTGCGGCGCGAAGAACGAAGGGATGGGCCGACTCACAATAGACGGATCTCGCGGTGAGGTGACGATGTTATCCGTGCTGGGCTGAATGATATACACCGAAGGCGTGGAGAATGTTCTGTTCGGAAGCGGCGTACCGGGGAGGCAATTGGCGGTACAGTTGGGCGCGTGCACATTGTCACTGATAGTCGTGGTATCGTGCGCGCTCACGACATACGCGCGTGAGGCGTCGCCGGCGACGTCTACTGAAACCGCGCCCGCACCTACGGTAATCGTCTTGGTTTCGAGCAGCGCCTGCGCATCGATCACACTGAGCAGGTTGCCGTTGCAACTCGCCAGGTTAGCCAACAGGTTGAGCTGATTGGTTCCCGCGGGACAGTTCCCAAGGGCGACATACGCCTTGCTACCGTCATTGACGGCGGCTACGGAAATCGGGGTACCAGAGACGGTGATGTTCTTGAGCAGCACGGGCAAGATTTGCGGCGTGACGCCCAGGTTGATCCCGTCAGCTTTGATCACGCTCACTGTGTTGTTCCCAGTGTTGGTCACGTACACGCGCTCGCGGTTAGGATCGTAAAAAGCAAAGTTTGGCGACGGGCCAACCGGGATGATCGCAATCACGATGTCCAGCGTGGTATCGATCACGCTCACCGTCCCGTCCCCTTGGTTCACGACAAAGACATCCACACCGTCCGCGCTCATCACTCCCCAGATCGGTTGCGCGCCCACAGGAATGGTCGAGGTAACCGTATTGTCGGTGGTCGAAACCACCGTGACATTGTTGCTGCCCTGGTTGATCACATACATCTTGCTGTTGGCGGCGTTGCCGGCTATCGCCACTGGGCCCGTGCCCACCGGAACGATCTGGGTCACGGCCAGCACGGCCGAGGAGATCATGCTGGAGTCATTGCTGCCCATGTCGGTGGTATAAAAATTCCCACCACTGCTGGTGCCTCCGGCAACCAGGTCAACTGAGGTTACCGGCATGGTCACGGTGTTGACTTGGCTGCTCAGCGGCAGCAGCGCGATATACGACGACACCGTGTTGTCGCCGTTGATGACGAATGCGCGGCTCGGCGTCTTGCCGAGAAAGACCGGATTCGTGCCCACGCTAACAATGCCCACAATCGTGTCTCCGGACACGTCAATGTGCAAGTCACTGCCGAAGCCCGTCGGATTCGTCGACAAGATCACCGCATTGGAATTCGGCGCCGGATTGCCTCCCGGTTTAGGTACGGGAACGATGAACTGCCGCAACGTGTCATTGCAGCCGGCCAACAGCGCAGCGCCGGCGACCACCGCCGCCAGCGACAGGGTCTTCAACCGATTACTAAGGATCATTACTCTCCATCCGGACCTGCCGGAAGAACGCATCAGCTCTGAATTATTGCGAAATTCATTGTATCGGGAACCAGCTATTCCCGGCTAGACAGGCAAAGCTCTTATGCCCCTGCCCGGACTCATCCGCGAGTTCCGCCAGGGTTAAGGCGCTCCCCAGGCATTCATAGTAGGATGCCTTAGGAGCTCTGGAGCGCCACCTTGACTCCGTAGAGCCCTCTCATGGAGACCCTGGCCTGCCCAAGTCTCGCCAAACGAGGACCGCCGACCTCATCGCTCTAATCTGCGCCGCTGCTTTGGTCGCCGGATTCGTTTTCTGGCGTCCGCCACAACCCGCGCTCACTCCTGAACGATGGCTCATCGTTCTTGGAGTTACGGCCATCTTCGCCGTTCTCGCCTGGCTCGCCCGCGGCGTCAACTGGAGCGGCGCGCTGGCTGGTTCCGCTGTCGCTTTCGTGCTCTCGGGGCGCGAGATCAAGATGTTTTATCTCCTTCTGGGGGTTTTTGCCGTGACGCTCGTGGCCACGCGCCTGGGGGGTCGCCGCAAACAACAACTGCTTGCCGCCGAAGCCGCCGCCGGCCGCTCCGCCTCCCAGGTGATCGCCAATCTGGGCATGGCCGGACTCATCGTTGTCCTGGCGCCGACCGGCTGGACGGTCCTCGCCATCGCCGCCCTCGCTGAAGCCGCCGCCGACACATCCTCGAGCGAGATCGGGCTGGCTTTCTCCGGCAAAACCGTGCTCATCACCACCTGGCGTCCGGTCGCTCCCGGCATCGACGGCGGTATAAGCCTCCACGGCACCGCCGCCGCCCTGGCAGCAGCCGGCATCATCGCTCTGGCCGCGCGCGCCCTGGGTCTTGTCCCCTCCCACCACGCCGCCATCATTGTCTACGCCGGGTTCCTCGGCGCCCTGGTCGATAGCCTCCTCGGCGCCCTCCTCGAGAAACCAGGGCTTCTCAACAACGATCTCGTCAACCTCCTAAGCACTTCCGCTGCCGTCGCGATCGTCTGGTTAATGATGTGACGACGGTCGGGCTTCACTTCGAGCACCAGCGTGGCTCGTACGAGCGTAGACAGCCTCTCGCCAGGGCACCGATCACGGCGATCTTGTGGCCTTACCCCGGGGTTGATCTCAGGGCACTGACAGTCTGGAAATGAATAAGTTGGGAAGTGGCCAGCTGAAGGGCGGCTCGCTCTTATTATGATCTGCGTTTATTCCCAACCAAATCATGCCGCAGCGCTGTGGCCGGCACATTCCAGCACGCCGAGGAACCGGCAAAACGGACCAACTGTCTCCCGGTATTGGTGGGCCATCGCCCGGGTGAGCTGGTGCAGATGAGTCAAGTCATGCGCAGCCCAGGTCGCAAGCAACTGCGACATAGTGACCGCGCCGAGGGCCGGATGCCGCCCACGTCGCTCAAGGTCCTCTGGCCGCAGCTTCAAGCTGCGCAGATCCGCCAGGCTCTCCGCACGTACCCGGGCAAATTCATCCAGGAGCTGAGTCAGCGTCTTGCCTTGACTCTCCTTCACTTGGCCCAAACGATTGAAGGGCGGAAAGGTTTGCGTCTCGCCCGATTCCAGGATGATCTTCGCCCGCATCACCCAATCGTTGCGTTCGCCGAAAATAAGATGGCCAACGATATCGAAAGCGCTCCAGGTGTCCCCACCTTCGTTGCGGAGAGTCCACATGTCCGGCAGATCGCGTAACAGCGTGTTGAGGACAGCCGGAGTACGGGTGAGGAGAGCGGTGGTGTCTTCGAGGTCATGTTGCATGGTAGGAGTTCCTGGGAACGATGTTTATGACACTCTGATTGTATCGGGTCCCTCGTTCTCGGGAAGGATAGAAAACTCCGGAAATTGTCCCGCCCGCGATTCGATCAACTTTTGAAGGTGACTGAGCTGCGGCTGTGAGGGCAGACGTCTACAGCCAACCTTTCATCCTCGCGATGCGCGCGGCCTCCACTCGGTTGTTGGCAGTTAGCTTACTCATAGCTTCAGAAAGGTAGTTGCGTACCGTACCTTCGGAGAGACGAAGGCTGGAAGCGATCTCAGCGCTGGTCGCACCGTCAGCAGCCTGACCTAAGACCTGTCCAGAATCTCTAGTTCTCATGTCCTAGCCACTCGACCGGCTTCCCATGGAAGCCGGATCGGGCCAGCAAACGGTCTTTGCCGCCGGGCCAAAGTTGCAAGCGGACTTCGGCGACGTTGTCGGCTGGCTCGAAGCGAAGCCAGGCAAGCGGTTTGTTATGAGTGGCGGCCTCTCCTGCCACTGCCATCACGCGCGCGAAGCGTGTACGATCGACATTCGACAAGTACTGCCACACGATGGAGTGATAGACCACGGTTACCACGCCAGCAGCGCCATCGGCCAGCGCAGTCTCGACCCAATCGGGCGCGTTGCCTTGCTCCACGTGGGCAGATACACGGCGCGCCACATCGATAGCCGCCACAAGCTGGCGAAAGCGCTCCACCTGATCCGGCCACACATACGACTGTAAAGTTAGCCGTCCTTCCACGGTGCCTGGGTCAATCGGTGAGGCATCACAGCCGCGGCGCTCTACAATCCTCGCAAGCACGTCGAAACGCGGATGCTCACCGCCAAACACGCCTGTGATGCGGACCGGTGAATCAGAATCGCCCCAACCCTCGTGGCCTGCTTCGTACCTGTATTGGTCCCACCGAAGGATCAAGCCGCCTGCGGCTCCGACCTCCCAGAGGCGCAGCGGAAGACCTGTTTGGCGTACGACCTCAAGAAATCCACCCAGCAACGCTGCGCAGCGCCCCACTTCATTCGTCTGTACGGGGCGACGAACTAATTCGCGTAGCACTGATTCGTGATGCTCGACAACACCGCGAAACCTGGGCCAGAGATCATCACAATGGCTATCGCCGCCCGCCGAGGGATAACAAGCAGCAAGTTGGGGTGCTTTTTCTTCCAGAACGAGGCGGTGGACCGCTCCGAGAAAGCGCAGAGCGAGCGCTGAGTCGGGCGGATCGTCGTGATGACCCTGCAAGACAGCACAGCACACACCCCCAGCCCGGACATCCTCTGCGGCGTGGCGCAACAGGGTTGAGTAGAGGCTGGAGCCTAGTCTTTCGCACCACTCTGCCTGTTTAAGGAGACGTCGTGCAACAATCTCATTAGGCGCGGTCATCGCTTTGACTCCTGGCTTAGAACCCAGTTGCAATTATGGCCGTATCCCGGGCGGACCGCACCTCAACGGATAGGGGAGGATTGCCGACGATCCGGGAGTCAATCACACGGCCGTTCACCTTGACATTCTACTGGAAGCTCTCTACTCTCACCTAAAATGTCTACTAAAGAACAGAGCGAGCGTATCGACCTGCTGCAAGGCACCCTGGACCTTCTCATTCTGCGCACGCTGATTCAGGGGCCGGCGCACGGCCACGCTATCGCGAAGGTGATCGAATTCAGGTCTGACGAGGTGTTGCAAGTCGAACAGGGGTCGCTGTATCCGGCGCTGCACCGGCTCATCAAGCGGCAATGGATTTCGGTCGAGGAGGGAACGTCGGAAAACAATCGCCGGGCCAAGTTCTACCGGCTGACAGCCAAAGGCCGCAGGCAATTGGCCCTTGAAATCAGCAAGTGGGACAAGATAGCGGGGGCGATCGCACGGATCCTGGGGCCGTCAGAGCAGGTGGGCAAGCCATGAAACGACGCCAGCGCATCGTGGATTACCTCGACCAGGACATTCGCGACCACATCGAGTGTGGAGACGGAGGACAACATCGCCCGGGGCCTGTCGGCGGAGGAAACGCGTTATGCGGCCTTGCGACGCGTCGATCCCATGGCCGCATTAAGATACGAATAGTCGTTCCGGCAAGCCGCCGACAACCCTCGAACAACCTCGCATCAGCCGTCCAGAGTTGTGGTTAACATAAGTTGCACACTCACCCATTCAACAGATTCAGCAAAGACGTGAGCTGTCGGCCGGTGGCTAAAAGCCGGCTTT